>JAAOYB010000029.1 GCA_018221135.1 Candidatus Woesearchaeota archaeon | reverse complement strand
GGACTAAGGCGGAAACCCCCTTTCTAATAAATTTACACGACGATTGAATATAATCATGTATTAGTTGTGGTTGTTTTGTGAAGTTCTTCTTTTCTATGAGAGGCACTGGACAGTGGACAGTTTCGTGTGAGGCTTATAAACAAAACAAGCCCTAAATACATGATTA
This sequence comes from Candidatus Woesearchaeota archaeon, assembly GCA_018221135.1. Lineage (GTDB taxonomy): Archaea > Nanobdellota > Nanobdellia > Woesearchaeales > BM511 > JAAOYB01. The sequence goes on along the minus strand of JAAOYB010000029.1, from coordinate 10,155 downwards.
AATACTATTACGAGGCGAAAAAATTATGTTTGAAACAATGAAAACTGAACTAAGACTAGCAAATGTAAGCAAGAACACAATAGACGCATACGTGTATCAAAACAAACGATTTCTGGAATACACCAAGAAGAAACCACACCAAGTAAAGACAAGCGACGTCAAGGAGTACTTGATTAATATGTACGCAAAAAATAATAGTCCAAGAACCATGAGGCTAGTGATAAGCTCCCTAAACTATTATTACACAAAACTGATGCGTCGAAACATCATGAAGTACATACAAAAACCGAAACTACCAGACCAACTACCAAGAATATTGGAACGCGAAGAAATAAAGAAGATGATAAAAACCACAAGTAATCCTAAGCACAGACTCTTAATCATCTTGATGTATAGCAGCGGTGTTCGCGTTGGCGAAGCGATAAAGATACGCCACGAAGACATAAATACTGCTAGGAAGTTGTTGTTTGTAAGAGCGGGGAAGGGGCGAAAAGACCGCTACACAATACTAAGCGAGGTGTTTCTAGAAGAATATAACTTAATTAAAAAGAGTGGTGAGTGGTTGTTTAGTGGCAGAAACAATAATCACTTAGCAAGAAGGAGTGCTCAGCTCGTAATAGAAATCGCTGCTATAAGAGCGGGGATAAAACGAAGAGTTCATAGTCATATGCTAAGAAGTAGTTTCGCGACGCACTTAATAGATGACAATATAGAATTACTACACGTTTCTAAACTTTTAGGTCATAGTGATTTGAATACTACGAGAAACGCGTATATTAGAAGTAAGACAAAGCATTACGAGAATATTACTAGCCCGATAGATGTTTAGTAGTTTACGCTTATCTCGACGTCTTCGCCGAAGACGTCTTTAAGTCTTTCAAACGTTTTTTCTTTGATGAAAACCTTAGGAGGAATGCTGATCTTGGTAATGGCTTTCTCAAATTCTTCCATGCTAGCTTCCTTAACCTTAGATAACTCTCCGGCCTTGTTAATAGATGCCTTGCTAATCCTCAGTTTATCGCTGTCGATATCGTGAACCAAGAAAGCCTCATCACCCAATAATATGACTTCGCCGAATTTCTCACCGTACTTAACACGGATCTTAGCTTTGCCCAACTCTTTTCCGCGGCTTCGCTGAATGAACTCAATTAATTCCTTAATAAAAGCGCGGCTATCCTTTTGAACTTTGTTAACCTCAGTCCTAGTGAGTTTTTTGTTATCGTAATCCTTTTTGGCCTTGACAATCTCAGCTAATACCCTAACATATTTTTCTGCTAGTAAGCCTTTGCTCACAACTTTTTTCTTGAATAAACCAGTAATATCTGCTTCGACGACGTCGCTTTCTCCTTGTGATAGGAGTACTTCTCGTAGTAAGCTAATAACGTGTTCGTATGTGTCAAGGACTGTCTCTGCTTCTTTAATGCGATCAATTTGAGAAAATAATTCTGTGATACGATGTAGGTAGTCATGGCTTTCCTTTAGCAGTCTATCAAGTTGGGTTCCTGTGAATTTCTTCATGGTTCCATGCTCCAAATCTTTTCTTACTTGGATGACTTCCTCTAAAGTCTTCACATATTTTTCCTCTAGCAATTTTTCTTTTTTTACAAAGATTTCGCGGAGTAACCCTGGTGTTTCTTTTGGTGTTGGTGGAGGGATTCCGTAAAGCATTATCGCGGCTTGCGATGGCATTAAAAGCGCGTAGAAGATGTCTTCCATCCCAATTTCTTTGATACGAAGCTCGACTCTGTTAAGCATCTGCTCGCCTGAGCTCATCATCATATCAATGGCTTCTGGGCTGGGTTTTATCTTGCCCATTTTTAGTAGTTGTTTCCATGGCATGAAGATACCACGATCGTAGAATGGGATGCCGTCTCGTAGGAACGTGAATATGATTGGGTTTGCTTCTTTTATGTTCTCCCAGAAATCGGTTAGGATGTAGACTTGGATGTTTAACTTGTTTCTGATGCCTGTTAGCTCGGCGGCTTCTAATCCCATCCCCGTGATGATGGCTCGAAGCTTGTCTTTTAGCTCGGCTCGAGTCATTTTTTTGACGTCGGTGTCGTCGATTACTAAGAAGACGTCGATGTCTGATTCAGGCGTTGCTTTACCCTGAACAAGACTCCCTGCGAGTACGTAACTAACAATGTATTTCTCGAATTTTTTTAATGTCATTACTTTGTGAATCTGACTTATTTTTATCGCTGCTAGCATTCCTTTATCAAAGACTTCTGCGCCTGAAGCGATTAATTCTAATAAGTCGTATTTTGCGTCGTAACACCCTTGCCAGACCTCGCTTAGGATGACGATTTCGACGTCTAAGTTCTTATCAGTGTTCTTGGCTAATTCTTTTATGATACTAGTTAGTTTCTCTTTGAGTTCAAGTTTGCTCATGCGCTTAGAATCAGTGTCATCGATTAATACGAGTAAGTTGATGGCGTCTTTATCAGCTACGACTCCTTTATCGTTTTTCTTAGGAGGCAAGAGGGTGACGCCCATGACGTATTCCTCGAATTTTTTGAGTAGTTCTTTTTGGAATTTATCAACGATTTTCTTGATGCTCTCTAACCTTTTCTTTGCGTCTGCTGGGAGGTTTGCTAATCCGAGTGCTTCTGCTTGTTTTTTCATAGCGTCGCCAGGATTATTAACTGGTAGTCCCTTAGAATATTTTTTGGAGGATTTGTCAGCAGCCTTTTTTTCATCCTTTTTTTTCGTCATCTTCTTGTGAGAGGTTTTTTTGTTTTTGTTTATAAGTTTTGCTAAGAAAACTATTCACGAACCTTTTTATGGAACGCTTCTTAAAAAAGAATAAGGCGGGATGACTAAAGAAATGTTTTTTGCACACCAACGCCTCTGTGTTTCCTAGACAAAATAAGCTACGATGATGTTTGCACACGTATTCGGAGTCGTACTTCTTATTAGAGAACAACCCACTTATGTTTTTTAAGATGGTGTCTACTTGTCTCTCGGCTTCGTAGAGTACTCCTGGGATGCTGTTATCGCCGTTTGCGAAGCACTCATCGTAATCGCTTAAGACATAAGCTGAGTCTTTGCCTCCTAATCGCAGGCTTTTATCAAGTACTAAGTTCTCATCAATGCTAACAGGGAGTTTTACTCGTTGCAAGGTGTTAATGATAAAATCGTATTTGACGCCGTAACCTGTGCTTAGATGAACTTCTGATTTGTTAAGACTGGTAATCTTTGAATCTTTAAGGCAAACAATTCCTAACTCATCAAATTTTTTGTACACATACCTCCTAAACTTCTTTGTGAAGCCTTTTATGATCTCGTCATCTGATACTAAAAGAGTTGTTTTCGCGTAGCTAGGACTAAAACCGTTCTTACTTAATAACTTAATAAGATATTTTTGGATGCTAAAAGCGGTGAGCACGCCCTTAATACTCCCACCTATCACGATTGGGTGAATGATTTTGCTGTCGTTTTTTACTACTTCTCCTACTGCTTTGTAAGCTTTTGATTGGATTAACTCCACGTCGGAGAGTGTTTTGAACTCATACCCATATTTTTTTAGTTTGCCAGGGAAGAAAAGTGTTTGGCTTACCATTGATAAGATTAAGTAATCGTATCTGAAAGTTCTTTGCGGTGTGACTACTTCTTTGTTTTTGAAATCCACGCTCATAACATTATCTTTTATGTAATCACAACCAAGGCCTCTAAGAATGTTTGGGAGCTTAAATGATAAGTCCTCTGTTTTTAAGTCCTCGCATAATAATTCAAAAATGGCGGGTTTGAAAACAAAGTTGTCAGTGTTGTTAATAAATAAGACTTCGACTTTGCCTTTAAGGCTGCTTCCTAATTTCTTTGCAGCTAATAATGTAGAGACGTTCGCGCCGACAATAATGATTCTTGGAAGTGCCACCTTATTTTTCAATAATTTATTAAGAAGAAACCCCTTTAAATAATTAACGCCATCTTCCAAGCATAAACTTTTTAAATACGAGGCTTTTCCTATGAGGATAAAAAGATGAAACTTCCAAAAACAACTAAGAGGTTGTGCAAGTCGTGCAAGACGCACACAGAGCACAAAATAAGTCAAGCTAAGAGGAGAACTCCTGGAAGCGCGCACCCCCTAGGCAAATATGCCAAGAAAAGAACGGGTTTTGGCAAAGGTTTTGGCAACTTAGGCAAATACGGCTCGAAACCAGCTGTTAGCAAGTTCAAGATGACAGGGGCGAAGACAACTAAGAAACTTGATTTAAGATATGAATGCACAACTTGTAAGAAGATGAGCGTGCAATCAAAAGGGATTCGTGTAAAAAGAGTAGAATTCGTATAAAGTCGTGGTGATATAGATAAGATGAGCGTAAAAGAACCAACAAGCAAATTCATAAAAGTAAGATGTTCTAAATGCAAAAATGAACAAATAATTTTTGGTAAGACCTCAAACGAAGCTAAGTGCTTGGTTTGTGACAAAAAAATCGCTGAGCCAACAGGTGGCAAGACGCGTGTTCGAGCAAGAGTCTTAGAGGTACTAGAATAGTGTTAAGGACAAAAACTGGTTTCCCACAAGAATCAGAAGTGGTTTTGTGCACTGTTACTAACATCCAATACAACTCGGTTTTTGCAAAAATTGATGAGTACCAAGACTTAGTCGGCATGATTCACATCTCTGAGATAAGCCCTGGTCGTATAAGAAACATACGAGATTACGTTAAAGAAGGAAAAGTCATAGTCTGCAAAGTCCTCAGAGTCCATGACAGGAGAGGCCACGTAGACCTCAGTCTTAGAAGAGTCGGCGAGAATCAGAGAAGAAAAAAGTTAGAAGACGTAAAACTAGAACAAAAAGCAGAGAAGATACTAGAATTCGCGGCTCAAAAACTAAAAACGAAAAAAGTTGATTTATTCAAAAAAATCGAGAAAGAAGTCTACGCAGAGTACGACTCGTTATACGCAAGTTTTGAGGACGTAATCGAAAACGACACCAGCCTTAAGAGTTTAGGTATTGATCTTAAAATAGTTGAGGTCTTAGAAGAAGAGATAAGACAAAAAATAAAGCCGAGCGTAGTCGAGCTTAAAGGAAACATTAACATCACAAGTTACGACTCAGACGGTATAAGCATAGTCAAAGAAGCATTAGCCAAAGCCAAAAAAGTCGATGAATCAATTAGTATCACGTACGAAGGCGCAGGTAATTTCAAGATAAAGATTAACGCAAAAGATTACAAAGAAGCAGAAGACACCTTAAAAGAAGCAGTAAGCAAAGGCGAAGACTACGCTAAGAGTAAAGACGCAACGTTTGAATTCGTCAAAATAGAAAACTAATAAAAAACTAATTTTTTTTTTGTTGTAAAAAAGAGGGTTTTTGTGGGTTGAGATATTATACATGAAGAAAATAATGCGCTGCAATAAATGTGAGGAATACACCATGAAACAAACTTGTAGTTGCGGTGAGAAAACCGTTATTCCGCGCCCCGCTAAGTACAGTCCAAACGATAAATACGCAAAGTATCGAAGAATAGCCAAAAAAGATGAGATGGAAGATAAATAGTCTGACAAAAGCGAAACTAAACCTAAAAAACCTAATCTTAATAGAAGGCTTGCCAGGTATTGGTAACGTTGGCAAAATAGTCGCGGATTTCATCATAGAGGAATTAGACGCCAAAAAAGTCTACGACGTCTTTAGTTACTCAATGCCTCACTCAGTTTTTGTCAACGAAGAAAACCTAGTTGAGTTGCCCAAGATCGAGGTTTACCACGCAAAAACAAAGAAGAACGATTTTCTTATAATCAGTGGTGACGTCCAACCAATCGACGAGGAATCTTGTTATGAGTTCTCAGAAGCCATGATTGATTTGGCAAAAGAGCACGGCGTAAAAGAAATCATTACTCTTGGAGGCATCGGCTTGCACGACACACCCAAAAAACCAAAGGTTTACTGCACAGCTAATAATCACGAGATAATAGAGAAATACGTGGAAGGAACAAAAGTTAGTAACGATGTCTATGGTGTTATCGGCCCGATAATGGGGGTCTCAGGATTACTACTAGGCCTCGGCGAGAAAAAAGATGTTAGCGCTATTAGTTTCTTAGCAGAAACACTAGGGCACCCCATGTACTTAGGAGTGAAAGGAGCCAAGGAGATGCTAAAAGTACTAAACAAAAAACTCGCGTTAGACCTTGACTTAAAAAAGATTGATAAAGAAATCAAGAGCTTGGATGCGGAGATGAAAAAAACAGAGGAGTTAAACCAAGCAACAAGCGGCGCTAGCGGTAAGAAAGACAAGAAAGTAAATTACATTGGATAAAAAAAGAGCAATTTTTATATAACAACAAAAAAATGTTTTCTCTCTATGAGTAATGATTTAAGACACATAGGAATAATCTTAGATGGTAATAGAAGGTACGCTAAGCTTAATGGTAAGATTGGTTTGTGGGGACACCAAAGAGGCGCCGTGGCGCTTGAGAACATCATTAAGTACGCTCACAAAAAAGGTCTTAACGAGATTAGTTTCTACGCTTTCAGCCTCAAAAACTTCAATAGAGAAAAAGACGAAGTAGACTACCTAAAAGAATTATTGTACAAGAAATCTTCTGAGTGGCTAGAAAAAAGTGTTAAGGACGCAAAAATAGTTTTTGCAGGAAGAACAGCTTTGTTCGGAGAAAAAATAGGTGTTATGCTAAGAAGAATCGAAGAAAAAACAAAAAACAATACCGGCATGAAAATAAATTTTTGCATCGCGTACGACGGGCGAGCCGAGATAATCGACGCGGTAAAAAAGATACGCGAAGAAAACAGCGAGGTAAACGAAGAAAACATAACCCAAAAACTCTACGTCAAATCCGCTCTTGACTTACTAATCCGCCCAGGCGGGGAGAAGCGCATAAGCGGATTTCTTTTATGGCAGTCAAGCTACGCCGAACTATACTTCACAGACAAGTACTGGCCAGAATTCGACTCACAAGAACTTGACAAAGCAATTAGTTGGTATCATGATAGGAATAGGCGGTTTGGGAAATAAAAATTTATTTATGGCTTTTTTTCAGGGCTTACTTGGTCAACGTTTAAATCACTCTTAGTTTTCTGGTTGGCTTGCTCTAAGATCTCTAAGATTTTTTCTTTACTCCAACCAACACCTAATAATTTCTCAACTATTTGTTTCTCATCAGCGCCTTTACTAATCAGTTTCTTAACGTAGCTCACTAATTGCTCAGTTTTGTAATCATCGTAGACATCTCTAATCAATGTTTTGTCGTAGCCTCTTTGCAGTAAGAGATTAACACTCAAATTCTCTTTTCTTCCCATCTCAGCTTCACTAGCAAAGAAGTTTCTAATCTCAACTCTTTTTTGCTCTTCGCTTAACTCTTCTTGTTTCTCTCCTCTTACTTCTTTGAATTTCTTAAACCCAAAATAAGAGCCTGCGCCAACCCCTGAGAGTATTGTGAGGCTTCCAAGAATGATTAGTATCCAAGTTAAACCAAATTTCTTTTTTGCTTCTTCAGTAACTATTTCTTCACCAATACCTTCATCCTCTGTAACTACGCTGCTCGTCGGAGTAGGAGGTGGTGGTATGTACGCCGCTACTGCAAAAACTCCAATCGCATCGGTTTCTGCGCTGTACATCTCCGTGGTTTGTCCCTCACCAACGTAACTAGTACTCTTTTCTTCCCACTCACTATCGGTATTAAACAAATATAAACTCACTTCTTCTAGGCTGATGTCTTTATCATCAAACCAAGACTTATCAACGTTAAAAGTAAATAGTGTGTTTCTTATAATGCTTGAGGAGAACCCGCTTGATACCTCGAAGATCTCGTATACAAAACCTGGAGGAGGAGGGATGTTAGGATTAGTATTAATAATAGTGAAAAGCCCTGTAGTTGCTTGAGAAGTCTTTGTTTCTGTCTTCATAACAGGGTGTGTTTCTCCAAAATAGTATTGGATGAGCTCCGTGCTTCCAAGAACAGGCGTAGTAGTTGTGGGTGAACTACTACTCGAACTACTATAACTGCTAGGACTACTACTGCATTCCCCGCAATCCGCTTCGCAACCACTGCAACTCTCATCTGAGTCGCAGTTACCATCTCCACACCAACTAATTAATGTTAGGAATACTTGGTGGAGTGCGTTGCCACCAGTAATATCAACTGTTAGGCTTACATCGTTTAGCGTTCCGGTGTTTGAGCTTACGTTTATTGTGAAGTCAGTATTAGTATAACTTGCTAATATAATACTTGATGGGACATCAACGTATCCACTGTTACTGTTCAAACTGAGACTGCCTGCGAATGTGTTATTATTAAGAAGGGTTAAGTCGTAACTATTAGTTGAGCCTTTATTGATATTAATAGTTTTTGAGCTTTGATTAAAACCATAACTCGGATTTATAATCAAAGAATAATTACTTGTTGCGAAGCTAGTGTTTGAGACATTATTTGTTGCCAAGCAATTCCAAGCGTACGAGCCGTCAATTAATGTTTTTGTAAAAGTAGTACTATCACTAGTTCCACTAATATTCTTTGTTTCGTTAGCACTCCACGAACCACTCATATTAGTGTAAAGAGTTATGTTACTAATATCATTGTTTGATATCGCGCTGCAATTAAAAACAATGGTCTTGTTATAGGTCATGTTAGAATCTAAAGGGTTGTTAAGAGTTGTTAATATATATTCACTACTATAATTGCTCTCGTACGCTCCAATGTCCCACGCGTTTCCTTGAGGCCTTATATTACCTTCTAAATCCATATTGTAAGAACTGCCTAAATCTAAACCTGAGTCTATTGCAGATGAAAAAGGAGTTAAATGAAAATCTTGGTTTGCCCCGTTTACAAACGGATCTATTGTCGTTATTATTTCATTGGTGTTTTGAACAAAAGGAGTTGCGCCCCAAGTTATGAAATCGCTATTAACATAAATGTTGTAATCATGATTCATTACCCCCATCCCTACTGCTTCATCTTGATAAAAGATGTTGTTTGTTACTTCTCCAAAAACCCTATCATCAAAAGAGATTGGATTTCGATAGTTTGATATCACATTATTATAAATGTAAATTGGTCCTGCTGAGATACCAACACTATTCATTTTAAATGCTTGACTAAAACTGCTTACAGGACTGTATATCAAGTTTCCATAAATATCCCATCTCCCTGAAGAAGTGCTAAGTATTCCAAAATGGATGCCATCAGATGACCAATTAATATGGTTATACCTAAACGTGATGTCTTGCGTGGTTCTTATTTCTAATAAGTCAGCATGACAACTATCTGGTGGGGTAGTATCGCAAGATCCAGGTATATATAACCAAGGACCAAAAGTGTTATATTCAAAAACAGAGTTGGTAGCATCGCTTATCATCATACCATCGTTTACTAAGTTGTTAAAATTTGAACTACTAATTGTGATATTGTCAGCGTACATTAAATGGATTCCTCTACAATGATATAGATTATTAGCGCAATCTACTCCAAAATTCTGAATTAATACATTGTTGATGTTATTTAGGTACAATCCATATGTTACTATGTTTGGATATCCCAAACCTGCGTTTGGGGCACTAACGAAAAAACCATTATTTGTCACTCCATCAACTACAATGTTAGAATTATCATTGATTATTACATAAGCATTACTGTTCAAAACAACTTGCGAGTCATAACTTACCTGCCAACCAGTATTTGTTCCATGAACAGATGTTGTCGCTCTCTTAATTGTGAGTGGGATACCTAAAGATCCGCTGGCTCCAATGTTTAACGCTGTGTAATAATCTCCGCCAGCAAGGTATATGATGTCTCCAGGGTTAATACTAGCCCAGCTTATCTGGTCTAACTCCTCCCACGCATCAAGCCAATCACTCCCATTATTGCTTCCACTAGCATTCTTATTTACATAATAACAGGAAGCATTAATCGCTTCGCAAGTATTATTAGAAGAAATATTTTCATTAATTTTGAAGGTGTAGTTTAGGTTTCCCCAATCACAATTATTGTCAGTGTCGCATGCTAAGCAGTTCCATTTATAACTTCCAGTGCTTAGGTTTTTGTTAAAAGTTACTTCTTCGTAATTATCACTTAGGCTAACTGTCTCGTTCGCAGCCCAGCCACCTGAGAAGTCCGCGTAGAGCGTGATGTTTGATAAGTTACCATTATCTATTACACTGCATGTTAAGTTTATTATTGTCTCATTTGTTGTGTGGT
>JAAOYB010000028.1 GCA_018221135.1 Candidatus Woesearchaeota archaeon | reverse complement strand
GGCCCGTAAGCAACGCTAGTAGTCACTATGGCTAAGATTATGAAATCTATTCCTAAGTGAACCATCATGTAACGCTGATAAAACTTGGTAACCCAAGAAAGAGCTATCAAAAAAATTATGATGAACGCATCCTTTATGGTGCTAAAAAAAATTATTAGTAATAACCCTAAGAGGATTGATAAAAAAAGGTTGGTCTTATTAGAGAAGAAGAGTTTTGCTATCTCTTTATAATCTTTTTTTTGACTCTTATGATGATATCTATGGTGGTGGTGTTTGTTCATTTTGTGATGTTATTATTCATCTTTTTTAAGTATTTATTAGTTCTTTCTAAGATTCTTCTTTTTAGGCTAGTATCAAAGCTTAGTTCATTAATTAATTTTTTGATGTCTTCTGTTGGTATCTTTGTTAAGTTACTCAAAAAAACAGTGTTTGCTTTTCTTACTTCTTCTTCTATTATTTCTGCGTGTTTTGTTCCAAAAAGCCTAATCGAAGGAAATTTAGTTATGTGATTCGCACCAGCTCTTAACAACTCACTTATTTCGCTTAGTCTATCAACCCAGCTACCAGCAACTATTTCTAAACTAGGATAATCCTTTCTTGTTTTTTTAATCCAAGACGCGTAATACTCCGTGCTCGGCCCAGTCTTATGAGGGGTTTCTTCGTGGGGGTTAAGAGCGTAGAAAGTAATTCTGTTAATACCATATTCATCTATTATTTTTTTTAAGTTATCATAATCTTTTGTTGTTTCTCCAAGACCAATTATTATAGTCAAAGAGTTCTTTAAGCCAAGCTTCTTTGCTACTCTAAACATCTCAAAAACTTCTTCTAACGGTTTTGAAGGACAAACCCTTTTTCTTATTTCATAATTGACGCATTCAACAGCGCCGCTAACACCTTCTATATACGGCAGAAACTTCTTTAGTTCTTCTTGTTTTAACACGCCTATATTAAGCCATTGCTTCTGAGAAGTAACCTCACATATTTTCTTTGTTAAATCAACTAATTCCTCCATTTCGTACGAGTCGTATCCGCCGCTTAGAAACTCAACTCTCCAATCACAAATCTTAGATATTAAGGATTCTGCCAAGATTGATTCAATTCTTCTTCTTGCAAGGCGAGGATTACTAATCTTTTCTTTTTGCGTACTCATATAACAAAACGAGCAATCACCTCGACTACAATACCACGATAAGAATATTGCGCGTTCAAAAAAAACTTTTTGTTTTACCATAACAATTTTTATAGGAAAACAGTTTTATTTAAAAAATAAACTAAAAAACATAGAATTTTGAGGTGAATTTTTTTGACAGACACGCATCTAAGAACATTAACAAAGACGGTTACGTGGAGGATTATAGCGACGCTTACAACGATTATTACTATTTATTATTTTACTAAGAGTTGGGCTTTATCGTTTGCTTCTGGGTTATCTGCTAATTTTGTGAAAACATTTTTTTACTACGCGCACGAAAGAATGTGGAATAGTATTACTTGGGAAAGAATCAAACAATAAAGAAGAAAGCCTCTGGAGGGATTTGAACCCTCGATCTGCCGCTGTCTTAAATCAAGATTTCCAAAGCAAATCAAGGAAATACTCGATTTTACGAGGCGGCCGCTATAGCCACTAAGCTACAGAGGCCATACTTAATGTATAACATTATTTTGTTTTTCAAGCTTTTTTCTTTCCGCCCAGATCTCATCTGCTTCTTCAGGTGTTACTTCTCTAGGGGATTCAAAGACGTGTGGGTGTCTGTAGACCATCTTATTTTTTGTTCTTGTAAGAACCTCTTTTAGTGATAAGTCATTATTATCTTCAGCGACGACTAATAAGAACAACATCGTAAAAAAACTGTCTCCTAGTTCTTCTTTTAAGTTGTCTAAATCCTTGTTTTCAATTGCTAATTCTATTTCTTGTATTTCTTGTCTTAAGTGTTTTATCAAGTTTTTTTCATCTCTAAGCTTGTCTCTTGGACATCCAGCTCGAAGTTCAGAAAGGATTTGTATTAGTTCATCTATTTCTTTCATTTTATTTTTTTTAGTAAATCGTTTTTATCTGCGTGTTTTTTTTGGCAAGAGCTACAAACACCTTTCTTTTTTCCTTTAGAATCTTTTATCACAGTCCCTAATAATTTATTCAAAAACGTCGTCTCGATTCTTTGATTACATACAGCGCACTTCATGGTAAGAAATAAGAATCAATCTTTTTTTTATAAAACTAACCTATTTTTTTAATATTAAGACGTTTGCCCTGCCTTTTTTTATCTTCTTGAGTACTCCTTCTGATTCTAACTCAGAGATAACCAAGCTTATCTTTGCCTCACTATAAGGAACTTTTTTTCGAAGTTCCTTTTGCGTAATCCTACTATTATTTTCTTTTATTATGCGAACAACCAATGTTTTTAGTTCGTCTTCTAGCTCGTCAACCAAAACTTTTTTTGTTCTCTTACTATTATACAAAACAACGCCTAAAAAGAACAATAATAAGAAAAGTATTAACAAAAAAGCAGGAAGTAAACTGGGTTTTTCTTCGACATCAACATTTATCTCAGGGATTACTTGAAGCTCTTCTACCTCTCTTAAGTCAGTGAACAAAAAAAGATCAAATAAGTAATTGTTATCTGTTGGTACCTCTACAGTCTCAAACGCGGATTCCTCTCTAGCACTCTCAACAAAGACAACGCTAATATTATAGACTCCCGGGCTTAACTCAAAAAAATATGTTCCGTTCTCAACCACATCTCTTTGAAGCGGGCTTCTAATCTCAACCACTGCTTTTTCAACTTTATTCAAATTACTATCATAAACGGTGCCTGTAAGAGTAGCACAAAAAACGGGTTGCAAAAATAATAAGAATAAAAAAACTATGAAGACTCCTCGTTGCCCCCCCATATTAAAGAAGTATAAAGTAAGTTTATCTTAAATAACTTACTAAAAAAACAAAACAAGAAAATAAGAAACAAAAAAAATTAATAAAGAACAATAAAGCCTTTTTAATATTATAAACTTTTTATAAAGCTTTAAAACAATTAATAAGGACATATAAAGCTTATTTTTTCTCTTATAATAAGTGTGTTTATAAAGTAAACAAACACAACAAAGGATGGGTCAATCAAAAAAAAAGTTTTTTTGACTGGCTGATTAGCTGTGATTAGGTATTAAAAAAGTTTTTGGGGGACTAAGTGCTAGAAACTTTTTTTGGCACCCCTCTTTTATTTTTTTTACCTAAAAAAATCATTATTAATTCGCTATATTTAGGAGGAAAACAATCCAAATAAAATGAGAAATAAAACAAGTGGTTTATTTATTTTAATACTGTTTACCATTAGTATTATTCCTTTAAGCTTTGCAGAAGTGGGAGGAGATGTTACAAGAACGGCTACGCCAACTCTTTACGCAACTAACACCGCCGCTCCTGTCGAAAGTGCTTTTTTAGACATTAGAAGAATCGTTGCTAATAGCGAAACCGGTGAGGAATGCGTATTATATGGTAAAAGAGAGTTCCCAAGAGCTGACCCCACAAGGATTAAGGAGTTATGCAAAAGAGCAATTGATATAAGAAGCGACCCGGAGAAGCTCGCTGATTATAGGGAGAAAAGAGAGGAATTAGTTAGTAGGATACAAGACAATGTAAGAGAAGAGTACCGCTATAGGTTAAAACAAGTTTTGGCGGATAATCCTGAGTACGAGGAAAAAATAAGGAATTTATCAGAAGAAGAACTAAAAAAGCTTAGTTTGCTTCATCGCGAAAAAGCAAAAAGGATAGTAGATACTAATACTAAAGAGAAAATTAGGGAAGACCTAAAAAATTATGTTGTTAAAACTGTTAGAAAAGAAAACTTGTATCAGAAAAGAATCGTTGCAGAAAACAGATACGAAGAAGCAAGAAAGAAGTATGCACAAGCAAAGAACAGATACGAAGAAGCAAAAGACAACTACACAGATGCAAAGAAGCGCTTTGAAGAAAGAGTCAGAGAAGGCGACGAAGAAGGCGCAAGAGAAGAAGCTAAAAAGTTCTTAATTCACGCATCAGACATGATTATTTCTAGTCTTGAAAAAATCAAGGAAAACGCTGAAGGTAACGATGACTTAACAGAAGAAGAATACTTAGAATTAATCAGTGAAATAGACGCTAAACTCGCTGAGGTAGAAGACTTAAAATCTCAAGTTGAGGATGCTGAGACTAAAGAAGAAATAAAAGAATTGGCTTCACAAATTAATGCTAAGTGGGCTAGGATTAAAAGCGCTATTAAGTATCACAGCGCTAACGCCTTCAAGAGTAAAGTTGGTGAGATCTTTGTTAAAAGCGAACAATTACAAGCCAAGCTTGAAAGAATACTAAGCCACTTAGAAGAAGTAGGAATTGATGTTGAAGACATTGATTTAAAAGTTGATGATTTCGACGCGTTACTCAGCAGCGCTAAAGATGAGTATGAATCCGGCGTCGCTCTTTACAGAGAAGCTTTCGAACTTAGAAAAAATAATGGAAGCATCGAAGAAATTAATGCTTTAGTCGAGGATGCTAAGACCAAGATTAGAAGCGCTCATGAAAGCTTAAAAGAAGCTCACAACTTGTTAATGGAGATTGCTAGAGAGATTAAAGTAGAGAAACCGGATGTGAGTTTTGAAGACGACGAAGATGAAGTTGAAGTCGAAGTCATCGAGGAAGTCGAAGCGTAAGGTTTAAATAATTCGAACAATGCTAATACCGAGTAAGGGTATGGGTGCAAAAAAATGAATAATAAACTTTTAGTAGTACTATGTGTTGGCCTATTATTAGTGTTGGTTGTGGGTTGCTCAAAACAAGCAGAGACATCCCAAGACCAAACAAAGGCTGGTGATGACACCCAGACTCTCCCAAAAGACCCTAGTAGTGATACTCAAGTAACCGGTCTTAGTGTTGACACCTCTCAAGCTGATACTGTAGAAGACGAGCTTAATGACCCAGGCCTTGACGATATTGATTTAGATCTTAGCGACTGGTAATAAAACAAAGCTTTTTTTTCTTTTATTTTTTCCTTAGTATGTTAAGAAAAGCAATACCACCCCAAAAATTACTAAGGCAGAGTAAACTTTTTTGTTCCAATCAAAAACTTTTCTTCCATCAATAATACTAAAAGGCAAAAGGTTAAACAAACCTATAAACGTGTTTATTTGTGCACCAAAAAAACCAAGTGTTTTAAAGGGGGTAAAGACGCCAATTAACAAAAAAACTATTGCTAACAAAAAGTTTGTTAGAGGTCCCCACATACTAATTATGCCATTTCTTCTCTTAGTAATGTTGCCGCTAATCATAACCGCTCCGGGAGCCGCGAATAAGAACCCAAAAAAAGACAAGAAAATCATTGTTAATAACATGTTCTTATCACTTCTAAACTCTGCGAAACAATTATATCTCTGCGCTACAAGTTTATGTGCTACTTCGTGAAGCAAGAAACCAACGCCAACAGTAAAAGCAGACAACCCTAATAATACTAAGAAACTCGTATCGGCGCTTCTATTCCTAACTATTGAGAAAGCAAGACTTATAGCTATCCACGCAAGTCCTAACTCTTTTAATTCAATCTCGCTGAAACGAAGTTTTCTTATGATACTCATATAACAAACACTAAGAAAAAGGTTTTTTATTGTTCTTTTTAAGACTTACCTTTAAAAAATAGAAATGATAAAAAAAGAAATAATTAGTTTTTTAGTTTTTCTATGGCTCCGAGTACTACGTGCGTAGCTAATGGTTTTTTAAGAAAAATCCTTGCTCCTGCGTTTATCGCTGGTTGTTCGTTTTCTTGATCTGAACTAATAGCTATTATTTTCGCGTTTGGGTCTATCCCAATAATTTTTCTTATTACTTTAACACCATCCATGCCAGGGAGTACTATGTCAATGAAACATATATCGGGTTGTTCCTCAATGAATTTCTCCATTGCTTGCTCCCCTGTCTTTGCTTCTACTAATTCAGCATCATAACTTCTTTTAATATAATTATCAAGAACTCCGTGTGTTAGGTTTGAATCATCAACGATTAAAAACTTCATTCTTTTACATCCTCCGTTTACTTAGTAAGTATTATTTTCGTGTTGGATATAAATATCAGAAGTCTTGGTATATAAAAGTTTTCTAAATAATGGCTGATATGAAACCCTCTTGATTTTTAGAAAGATTTAAGTAGCAGTTTCTCGTCGATAAACAGTATGTATAAAAAAGTTTTGTCGACGAGGTGACTGCTACTATGAAAATAATTGTTTCCAAATATAAAAGTGTTGCTGATTTTTGCTATGAATTATTCAGGATTGCTAAGAT
>JAAOYB010000027.1 GCA_018221135.1 Candidatus Woesearchaeota archaeon | reverse complement strand
TCATTTTTTTATTTTTCTGTAAAAGTCCATCTTCCCGCAGTTAGGACAACTATAACAAGTAATAGGCTGTGCTTTTCTAAATAGTGTTTTGAAGAATTCTTTGGTTCCTTTAGTCCAAAAAACGTAGCTAGTATTAGTGGCTATGTGGCCTTCTTCGTACGCTACGTGACACGTAGGACAAACCTTTTTTTTTGATGCCATGAACAGAACAAAATATCTTTTTTATTTTTAAAGTCTTCCTTTAAATTTTTAATAAGACATAACCCACGATCAAGATTAGTATTGATACTAACCTGTTTTTGAAAAACTTTTTTTCTTTTAACACGTTATGACTAAAAAACAATACGAGTAGTGGTTGAACCGCCAAGATAGGTACTGTCAAGTAAAGTTCTTGTTTTGATAAGACATAAAAGAATCCTAGCAAGCCACCAGTTGATAATATCCTCGCAGAAAAAAACAACGGCCAATCTTTTATATCTGGTTTTTTTAGTAAGCTTGGACTGACTATTAAGAAACTTGTGAGTCTTCTAAAAAACATTAAGCTAAGAGCGCTTACTCCAAAGAGCACTTGTTTGTTAACAACCGTGTTGAAACTGCTAATAAGAGCGGCTATGAGAACATAAACTATTGCTTTATTGCTATAAACAAATTCTTTAAGGTTTCTAAAAGGTTTCTCTGAACTAATAAGATAAGCAGCAAACACCATAAGAACCACACCTAAGAAATTAATGGTGCTAGGCCTCTCACCAAGGATAAGCACGGATAACACGACTGCGAAGACACCGCTAAACTGACTAAAAGGAGTAGTCCTGCTAACCTCATCTTTTTTCATGCCTTTATACAAGAAACGATTGCTGATAACACTAAGAACTGATAAGAAAAAGATTATACCCAAGTATTTTAGGCTTATTAATTCAACAAAATAAAGAAAAGGCAAAATAATAAAGAAATGAGTTATCACAGCCCAATCAGCAAACAACGCGCTACTATTGCTATTATCTACTAATCCTTTATCAATTATTTTTTGAAGGCTCCAAGCAATAATAGCGCCAAATAATATTAGGTCATAAATCATTTTTTCTCCAGTAAGAAGCGCTCAACGTCGTCAGCTTTGCAATAAGTCACATTAAGATTCCTGATTGACTCAATAGGAAGCTTCGCAGTTATGAACTCTTCAACAACTATTATTTTGGGTTTGCCAAACCACTTAGCCTGGCCAAGCTCAACTAACACCCCCGGACCAAAACCTAAGACGAGTAACGCGTCGCTTTCTTCTAATTGCTTCTCAGGTTGATTCCTCCAAGTAACGCTATTAATAGTCTCATCGTAAGCTTCGTCATCTAAATGAGTAATCCCAAATTCAACATCATCCATAGGGATGACTCCAAAAACTTTTTTGCCACCCAAGTCTTTATACTTATAACTAAAAGTTGTTGGCAAACTATTTTTGTGAGGCGTGATTACTATTTCGTGCTCCAAACTAATAACTGAATCAACGACTCTGTCAACTAAAACCATTACTTCATCATGGCTTTTCCCCAGTTTCTCTAGCCATTCCTCAACGTTGCTAGGACCCAGAATTGATATCTTCATAATAAAAAACAATATTTTTTGTTGTTTAAAAAAATTTGTGTTTGCCTACGAAATATTAATAAAGCAATAAACTATAAGGTAATAGTAGATGACGCCAAAAAAAGTTGTTAAGCATGATAAGAAGAAATGCGAGGATGAATACAAAAAACTCGAAAACAAGTATGATAGGTTAAGAAAACTTGATAATTACAAAAACAACTTTATTGCAAAAGTAGTCCATGACTTGCGAAACCCGTTAACGAGTGTTCAAGGATACATTGATTACATCTTATCAGAGAGGTTCGGTAAACTTAAACCTAAACAAAAAAAGGCGCTTATTCACTCAAAAGAAGGATTAGGTAATCTAAAAAAATTAATAGAAAAAATTTTGTTGCTTCACAAATTACAAACACACAAAGAAAAACCAGAGATAAAAATAGTAAACCTAAAACACTTGTTGAGTAGTGTTTACAAACAAGAAAAAAGTTTGTTCTATGATAAGCCAAAAGTAAAACTAGTACTAGACGTGCAAAAGAACCTGCCAGAAGTCTATGGTGATCACGAAATGATACGCCAAGTACTACTTAACCTAGTAGGAAACGCGTATAAGTTCACGGATAGAGGAGCAGTTATTATAAGCGCAAAGAAAAAAGACGCTGAACACGTAGAAATCGCGATTAACGACACAGGCAAAGGAATGAGTGATAAAGAACAAAGAAACTTATTCAAACAATTCACTCAAATTTCTGAGGAGAGCAGAAAAAAATATGGTGGCTTAGGGCTTGGATTAGTAATAGTAAAAGAGTTATTAAAACTTAACAAATCAAAGATAAGTGTTATAAGCATACCTGAGAAAGGAAGCGTTTTTAGTTTTCGTCTAAGAATCAAAAAATAAAAAAAGAGTTTTTAATTATTCTTCAGCAGTTTTTTCTACTTTGCTAAGCTCATCTGCTAAGTTTTCTTCTAAGTTATTTCGAAACTCTAAATTTATGAGTTTAACACCTAATACGTCAAGTAAAGCCTTAACATACATTGCGACGTCTCTTTTAGAAAACTTATCAACTTTATCATTAATTATGACTTTATAATCATAAATATCTATGAATTTTGCTATTTTGTGTTTTTCGCTTAGTTGCCTAGTTATCTCTGCTAAGATGAAATAAATATAATCTTTTGAAGAATAATCCTCTCCTATTTTTAGAAGCTTCTTATATCCCTCCTGTACTAATTTTTTGTTCTCACTCATTTTTTAGGAACTAAGGTTTTTTTTATCTTAGTTAATAAGTCATCGATTTCGAAAGGTTTCTCAACGTAATAAGTGCTCGCGAATTTTCCAAGTTCTTTACTAGTCGGATCAATCTTTGCTGTTAAGAAAATAATTGGCGTTTTTTGCATCGACTTAGAAGTCTTTATCTTCGCAGCTACGTCCCATCCATCAATTTTTGGCATCATGATATCAAGGATTACTAAATCAAATTTTTCTTTCTTTGTTTTCTTAAAGAAGTCCTCTCCGTCATTAGCTACTTTTACCTCGTAACCTTCATTGTTTAAAACATCGCTTAACAGTTGTCTTGTTCCTGGCTCGTCATCAACAACCATTATTATTCTCTTTGGCATTTTAATAAAATATTGTGGATTACTAATATATAAAGGTTTTCTTAATAAATTTTATCTTGTGGGTATTAAAAACCAAAAGACGCTTCCTTTTCCAAGGACGCTCTCCAAGTTCAAATTTATTTCTTGAAGGCCAAGTATTGCGTTAACAACAGTTAATCCAAGACCCACGCCGCCGTACTTTCTCTTGGCACTAGCGTCAAGCTGGGAGAATTTATCAAACAACTTCTTTTTTTGTTCTTCAGCGATTCCTATACCGGAATCTTTTATTTCTACTCTTATCTTATCTTGGTATCTACTCAGAATTACGTCCACGCTTCCTTTCTCTGTGAATTTTATGGCGTTGTTAACTAAGTTGTGAAGTACTTGTCTGAATTTCTCTGAGTCGGTTACTCCTTTAGGTAAATCTTTAGGTGATTTTAGATCTATCTTTAAACCTTTTTTCTTTGCATTTTCTTTGTGTTCTTCAACTACTTGGCTTGTTATTTCTCTTAAGTCGGTTGCTTTAAGCTCTAGTACTTCTTGACCCGCGTCTATCCTGGTGTAGAACAATAGTTGGTTAAGCAAATTTTTGAGTCTTTTAATGTTTATGATGCTCGTATCAAGTCCTTTCTTAATTTTTTGATTTATTTTTCCAAACTTTCCCTCTTCTATGTATTCTACGTAGCCCTCAACACTTATAAGAGGAGTTATTAATTCGTGTGAGACATTAGCTAAGAAATCCGCTTTTACTTTGTCTAATTCTTGTAGTTCGTCGTAAGCAATTTTTAGTTCTTCGTGTGCGTGTTGTAGTTCTATGGCTTTTTTTACTCTATCATCAATGTTTGCTTTAAGACTGAAATTTATTTTGTTAATAGTCTCTATTAACATGTTGTACTCCGCTACTCCTTGTCCGCTTTGAAGTTCTTCTAACAAACTACTATTGCTGCTTTTTTCTAAGTACGTAATCACGTCGTCAAGGGGGTTTTTAATAGACTTGTATAATAAGACCACTATTGAGAAAAACAACACCACTATCAACCCGCCAGTAATTGATAAGCTCACCACGAAATTGTTTTTTAAGTAGTCTATTTTCATAACGCCTATAATAAGAGCGTAACTAGTTAG
>JAAOYB010000026.1 GCA_018221135.1 Candidatus Woesearchaeota archaeon | reverse complement strand
AAGTTATCGTTTGAGCAAAGAAATATTTTTTCAGCTATGCCAAAAAGTTCTGCTTCGTCCTCTTCTTGCGGGCCTATCTTTAATTTTTCTGTGTTCTTAGAAGCATCACCGAGAAACGCCTCAACGCATCCTTTTTTATTCTTGGACTCTGAACAATTCTCGCTAAGAACGCTTAGTTCATCTCTTATTCTATTAAAGGTTTCAAAGTCAAAGAATTCTTTTAACAAAAAGCTTGGGTTAAGCTCGTAAGTGCCTACTTTTTGTCTCACAACCGGTCTCCTAACAAAAAAACCGGTTCTTTGAGAAATGGTTCCTTTAAGCAACTCCTCGTATTCGCCAACATCAAAATTAAGACTCCCCCCAACTAGGGAACAGGCTTCCTCATAGTATTGAAATATTTTGTAAGGATACCCCGCACCAAGACCTACAGTTCTACACTTATCGTTTCCGCTGCTATCATACTTACAAAGCGGGCACCCGTTTCCGTCTTTGTTATATATTTCTTCACAACTCTTAATCATGCTTGTGACCACGTCGTATTTGTTCATGTAACTAATAGTGTTAGCCACAGTGGTCCGGCCCCTGTTGTGTTCTAAGCTAGCAAGAAGAAATAAGTCTTCTGGACTCTTTATTTTCTTGTTTTCTAAGTAATCATAACTTTTTTTTATGAGTTCGATTCCTTGACGAACTTGGTCGCCTACATCGCTACATTGCCACCTGCCTCCATAATTTGCGTAGCAAGACTCATACCCCTCTATTTTTGAGGCGCTGCAAAGACAAGGGTTATCAACTTGTAAAATGCCGCCTGCCCAGACTTTGCTACCGCTGCTTCTTAGCTGCTGGGCGTCTCTGCAACTAGATTCCTGATAAGCAACGGCGTACAAATACAACAAGTCAATATCGTCTCTGTAAGCGTCAAAGTAATCATAGTGTTTCTGGCAACCCCCAAACTTAGTACTAGATAATTTATCTATGTTAGCTTTGTCATACTCGCAGCGCGGAAACACCAAATCATCACTACCAACAGCATACCCTGTAGGGTTCTTAACAGGCACAGCAAGCGATAAGACTACTAGTACGAAGAGCAAGGCCAACATAACAATTTGGTTTTTGCTTAACATTTTCTTTATGGGGACATTATCATCTCCGATGCGTCTGGAAGGGCTACGTTTATCTCCCTTGACCCCGAGGAGTCTGCTCGTACGACTTCTGATTCTTTATCAACGTATATTGGGACATAGTAATTATCACTAATCCCTCTTATCACTAAGTAGTCCCCTTCTTGGATGATTTCGTAATCATAATTGAGTTCTAAACTTATTTCCTCTAAGTAAACAATCATTTTTTGTTTTACTAAGTCGATGAGAAGTTCTTTTTCATCAAAAAAACAGTTGTTTACTTCGTTGTTTTTAAGGGCGAATCCTAAGTACTCCCCACAACTAATATCTGGGTTGGCGTTTGTAACGCTAAGAAGGTATAATGAGTCGCTGAGTGCTTGGTTCGCGCTTCTCTCTATATAGCTTTGCGTCTTAGCGCTCTCATCGATTGTTCGAATAATTGCTCCTTGCAAATCGCCTATTGTGTGGTGTTGATTAACGATTTGTTTTTGCAAACTAAAAAGCAAGAAGACCAAGAAAGGAAGTAGTAAGAACATCAAAAGCGTCATGAAATTTATTCCTTTCTTATTCTTAAACATTTTTTTAGCTTCCTCTAAAATAAAGATTTAAAACCCCGTTGCTTGTTGGCAGCTTAGCTTCGGCGTTTATCTTGGTTGGATAACACTCTCTTTCTTCTTTTATCTCTGCTGAGTCATCTAGGAAAATCGTAAAGCAAGCAGGCTTATTATAATCCGGGAATAACAACTTCATTATGTTCTTAGTCTCAACAAGCACTAATTCTTTGTACGTGTTCTTATCAACTCCGCCTTGGTCGTAGAGTATTAAGGCTTGGTGAACAGTAACCGCGCCGCTAGGCGTGCTTATCGGCCAATCCAAGTAGTTATTGATAAAGAAGTTTCCGTAGTTCTCGGCTTCTGTTTCGCTGATAACTTTTGATGGGGAGGGAATAAGTCGAAAAGCAACTAAGAAAAGAAGTATCATAACAAATATGCCAACAATACTTAACACGGTATTAATGGCTTCTAGTGCGGCCCTCTTGTTTCTCATCATTTTTTTCCCACCACGCTAACAGTTATTATCTCAAAGCCAAAAACGTCTTCATTTACGTATTTTACTAAGTAGTTCTCTTCGTATTCCATGTAGTTCTCAGAAAAAGCTATCGGCGCGATCTCATCGTAGTAGTCTTTGTTATAGTAGTAGTCTTTGTTTTGAAAAACTGCTTTGACTCCTATGTTTTCTCCGTTTTGAAAACAACTAGTCTCCAAGTTGTTCTGGGAGTCTATCTTCTCATAGTCTACTACTCCAACGATTACTTGGTTGTTTAAGTCAGGGTTTGAGTACGCGTAACAATTAGGATTGTAAATAACTCTTTTTGTTAGTAGCTGCGCTTTTAAGTTACCAGTCTCGAGTTGCCTGTTAATATTTGTGTTTACAACCATGCTAATAGTTAAGACAACAACTGCTAATACGCATATGTTTATAATCCAAAGAGGGGTTTTTGAGAGTTGCGCTTTTTTATCCTTGATCATTTTGTTTTTAGCAACACCTCTTCTTGGTTTTTTTCTATTACTAAACCATACGTTTCGTCTTCTAATCCTTGCTCCTCCGGATACACGAAGTCTTCAACAAACACTCCTTTAAGGTTTATAGTCGGGAAAAAAGCAGGTCTTCCTAAGACTTCCTCATCGTAGACTCTCACAGATAAGTTTGAGTTAGTCAAACTTATCTGGGCGTTCTCAATCTCTCTTGGATAATCAATTACAAGGTTCGATGGAGAAATCTTAGTTGCTTCTATGGTGAACCCTATGTCTTTTGCTAGGAAGTTTCGTTTAAGATACGTGCTCTCACTGATGCTTTTTGCATACGAGAACAAAAAGAAAAAAATTATTACTATAAATATCAATATCAATAAAGGTGTTAGTTGTAATTCTTCGACACCCCTCCTGTTAGAAAAGACTTTCATCTCAAATGTTTTATTGAGGAAGCGCTTTTATATACTTTTTTGTTATTGTGGTTTTAGACTCACACTTATTTTTTCGCTTGTGCCTACGCCGCTTCTTCGAAGCTCAAGCCTTATGGTATGATTTAGAGGGATAATGTTTCTATCTGGTTTGAAATCCATCACTTTTCTAAAAGAATCACTAAACATTATTTTTTCGCATACTTGGTTCGTATTAGGAGTCCTATAACAAAGGCATTCCGTGTCGGCTGGGCACCTCCTTATTTTCTGCGCGCTTTTTAATGTCTCAAAAACCATGTTATTGCTAAAGATGGGTATGCTAAATGATTCAGAATCAATAGTTAGGCTTTCTAGGTTTTTTTTTACTCTTCTAAAATCTTTTTCTTGCAAAGAATCCTCTTTGTGAGTTAATATCTTATACGAGCCAACTAAGAATCCTACTATCAAGAAAAAAGTCATGAGTCCTAATAATATTTTTATTAGTTCTTGAAGGGTCATGGTCGTCCCTTCTCCTTTTTTTGATAAGAAAACCTTCATAAGAATAAAAATACTGATTTGTTTGTTTAAAAAATTATCTGATTAAGAATAAGGCGGAGGATATATACCTTCACAACAAACATAACCATCACGACACGAGTACATATCAACAATTTTCTTGTCATTCCCTGAGCAACTGGTTTGGCAGCTTCTTTTTAGCAACTTAGAATCACAATCCGTCAAGCCTCCGATGCTGTCTGATAAGTCATCTAGTTTTCCTCCTGAGTCTCTCATGCTTCTAGTGAAGATAAAAATTATTACTAATAACACCATTAAGGCAATTGCTGCGACTACTATGGTTTGTATGCTAAGATCTGCTTTCTTGAACTTCACGATAAGAAGTATTAGTGCTTTGCGTGCTTAATAAAACTTTCTAAAAAAAGAATTAAAGAAGAGTTTTTTATGCTCTTCTGTTGTAAAAGTCTGCTATGAAGTAATACCCTGCGAAGCTCATCGCTGGAAGAGTCACTACTAATGTGATTACTGGTATTGACGCGATTGCGAACCCTATCATTATAGCTGTTGTTTT
>JAAOYB010000025.1 GCA_018221135.1 Candidatus Woesearchaeota archaeon | reverse complement strand
GCTTCTTATTGAATAATGCTCAGATTTTTCAAAGGTTAGACAGAACTGAAATGAAACTGTTAGAACATGATAAGAAATTTGATAACTTGTTTAAAGCATTGGAAAATCATGAGCCAAAACAAGGAATTTTTTATGATGGACAAGTTTTTGATGCTTATAAATTTGTTTCAGATTTAGTAAAGAAAGTGAAAACTTCATTAATATTAGTTGATAATTATATTGATGAGTCAGTTCTTACTTTATTTTCTAAAAGAAATAAAAACGTTTCCGTTATAATATATACTAAGAATATTTCTAAACAATTACAATTAGATGTTAAAAAATTTAATTCACAATATGAACCAATTTTTTTAAAAGAATTTAATAAAAGTCATGATAGATTTTTGATAATTGATGAAAAAGAAGTTTATCATCTTGGAGCATCTTTAAAAGACTTAGGTAAAAAATGGTTTGCTTTCTCAAAGATGAATAAAGAATCAATAAACATCTTGGAAAAACTTCAATAAAAAAATGATGATAAAAATACAAAACAAATGAAAAAAGGAAAAAGATAAATGGGAAAGTTACAGATCCTAAACAAAAAATTATTGAATTTCATAATCTGTATCAAAAACAACTAACTAAAATTGGAATAAAATATGTTAGATCATTTCAAATGGTTAACCAATTTAATAAACCAGAATATTTCTTATTTTTTGGTTCAAATAATATAAAAGGATTGGAAGTGATGAAAGAAGCTATGTGGAAAGTGGATGATATGGGTGACTTTCAATTTTCTGATTACACATACAATATTAAACAACAACAAGAAGGAATACAGACAGTATTATTTGAAAAAACACCAAATTATTCTATACTCAAAAAACAAATAATAGAAGAATTTAAAGGTAAAACTGTTGATATTGCTCATATTGAGAATTTTGTAATTTCTGAAACAGCATTTCTTAGAAAACATATTCGAATGCCTGTTCTAGATAAACTAGAATATGATGATAAACCTATAATAAAAGTTAATTATTCAGGTAAAAAAAGAAGAAGAGGTGCCTATCCTTCCGGTTGCAAAATACAATTTTAATCAAAAATATTATATACTTTAAAGATATAAATTATAAAAGGGGTGTTTGTATGTTAGAAACTACTAGGAAGAGTCTTTTGTATAAGAGTAGCGTTGAGTACGCTGATTTCTGTATTAACCATGTAGAAGGATGTTCTCATGGTTGTAAGTTTCCTTGTTACGCATTTCAAATGTCAAAGAGATGGGGGAAAGTTAGAACTTATGAAGATTGGTTAAAACCTAAATTAGTTGTTAATGCGCTAGAACTACTAAACTCAGAAATACCAAAATACAAAGACCAAATCAAATTCGTCCACCTAAGCTTTATGACAGACCCCTTCATGTACAAACAAAAAAAAGTAAAAGACATGACCCTCAAAATCATAGAGAAACTAAACAAAAACAACATAAAATGCACCGTTCTAACAAAAGGGATATATCCAAAAACCCTAGAAAACAAAGAAAGATACACCGAAAAAAATGAGTATGGAATAACCCTGGTTTCTATTAATGAAAATTTTAGAAAGGGTTTTGAGCCAGGCAGTTCTCCATATGAAGATAGGATTAATTCCTTAAGATACTTACATGAAAAAGGACTAAAAACTTGGGTAAGTATCGAACCGTACCCTACTCCAAATTTGGATACTAATCAAAATTTTTCTAAACTATTAAAGAAAATAAGTTTTGTTGACAAAATAGTTTTTGGAAAACTAAATTATAATGTACAGAGTACTCAATTCAAAAATAACAAAGAATTTTACGAAGAATGCGCAAGTAAAGTGATTGAGTTCTGCCAAAAAAAAGGTATTGATTATCACATAAAATTCGGAACCCAAAAAGAATATAACAAAAATACTTCGACAATGTTCAAAAGAGTTTGTTCAACAACAACATAATTTTTGCCTAAATCTTTTTAGCGACGAGAAGAAAGTTTTTTAAAGGATACTACTATCACCAATTTTATGAGAAAAACATTCACGGCAAAAAAAGGAAATAAGATGATTTCTGGTAGTTTTGGAAAATATGGCCCTTATGCGTTAGGAAGTGTTAAATTAAATAAGAATACTAATGTTAAAGCTAGTATTGGCACAAAAGGAAAAATTGTTGGAGCTAAATACGTTAAAAAAAATGATTCTGTTTCTATATCTCATAATCTAACAACAGGAAATACTTCTACAAATATAAGAATCGGAAAAACAAAGCTTAGATTTAGGCTTTAAAAAAAGAGGTGATACTATGAGTTATATTAGAGCGTCTTATCCATATGTTTATGTAAAAGGAGTTAGCAACGACTACGTTTTTTGTGATGGCAAACACAATTATGTTGAAGATTATGGAAGACTATCAAATGAAAGCATAGTTGAGATGTTATCTAGGTTGTGGAAAACAGAGGATAAACTATTCAAAGAATACTTAATAAAAAAAATCGCTGAGAGACTAGATGTTAAGCTAAGAAAAAAACCGTTAACATTTGATGGGTTCTGGGAAGAATATGATAAAGAAATAAAAAATATAAAAGAGAAAGAACTTTAAAAACCTCAAGCATAAAATGTTCTATGAAAAACCTATTTTTTCCTAGGAATTTCTATTTTTTGGTAACATTTATATATTAAAATGTATTACATTTGTATATACTGATATAGAGGTGTCATCGCTGACCGTGTAGAAAAACCCTTGGGTTTAGGCTCGCCATAAGCATGAATTATGCTTTTATTAGCATCCCTCTTTTTTCAGTATCTTCTCTAAATCCTTTCTTGAAAAAAGTTTGTTTAAATTAAGTTGTTTTGAAGTTATTACCTCATTAGGTTTTATTTTCTTACGATATGTATCATAAGCGATTCTATGAGCCTCATCTTTTTTGCCAATATTACCAATGGTGATTTGATGAGCATCGAATTTAAGTTTAGTAGCTAAATAATTCTTTATGTTTTTTCCGTGCTTAGGGTACTCATCATCGATTACTATAATACTATTTTTTTGAACTTTCTTTTTCAAAAGAAGATAAAGAGAATAAGAAAAAGTTTTAATCATTATCTTCTTTTTATATTGTTTTTTACACCTACCAAAAATTTCTTGTTTGATTTTTTTTGGTATAAGAATAGAGTATTGAATATCTGTTGAATTTAAAGCAAGAACTGTATCAACGCTAGTGGCTTCTACCTTGCCTGATTGATCTACACTAATATGCCTCATAAAAAAAGAAATCAAAGGTTTATTTATTAAAGTAATGATTTAATTAATTTATTTTCTACAAAGCGCTTTGTTTCGCAAAGTTTATATAGTAGTTCTGCTTTTATTGTTTTTATTATGGATTTGAAAGCGTTGGAGAAGAAGGCTTGGTTGTCGTGTTTTCAAGACGGCATCTTCGAGATAATGGTGGCCTTGATATTTGTGATGTCAGGAACAGCGCGCATATTCAGTGATTACAAGTGGTACATCGTAGCATCGTTCTTTATCGTCGCGCCAATAACAATTTATTTGCTAACAAAAAAAGTATCTATACCAAGAAAAAAAGTATCTATACCAAGAATAGGAACCATAAAGTTCTCTAAAGCGAGGTGGAAGAGAACACTCCTAACAGACGCGTTAATCAGCGCGGTGATAGCAACACTAGCAACACTAGCATTCACCAAAGTAATAACGGCGACCGCGTTTGGAATAGCTTTCGTCGTACTAGCGGTTTACACAACAATAGGTTACGTCTTCAACCTAAACATAATGTATCTTTTAGCAGTGCTCACACCAGCGATGTTCTTAATAAATGAGAGCACTGACTCGTACAACGATGGTTGGGGGTACTTAGTAGTAGCAAGTATACTAGTAGTTATAGGATTAATTAAGATGTACAAGTTTGTGAAGAGGAAATAAAAGAATGGATGTTGATAAACTTGAGAAAAGTGTTTGGAAAACTCGTTATGAAGACGGCGTCGCGGAGTTAATGATTGGGTTCACATTCATAGTTGCGATTCTGTTGCAGGCGTTTAGCACGATGATTGATCCTTACAGATATTATTTTTATCCATTACTATTATTGCCTGCTCTTATCGGAGTATTAATAACTAGATACGTAATAAATCCGAGAAGCGGAACAATAAAGTTTAGTAAAAAAAGAAGAAAGAGATTCTCACTTTACGCAATTATTTTAACAATAACAATAATTTTGCAAGTAATAATAACGGCGACTGGCAACCTCCCATTTAAATCATTAGGTGTTGGGACATTAGTACTGTTAATAACTCTAAGCATAGCATACGTTTTAGATTATGACAGAATGTATTTTTACTCAATACTAATAACTGCCAGTTTTTATTTAGACCAATACATAATAAAAACTACAGGAGTTATAGAAAAAGGAGCGCTTGCATGGATTGGTGTACCAATCGTTATGATATCTGTAGGAACTTACTTACTAACAAAGTTCTTAAAAACACACCCAAAGGAGGATAAATAAGATGGCGGATTTCGGAGTAGGAATAGCGATAGGCTTTGTGACTGGAGTAAGCGCGGGGATAGCTATTGGTATGGCAGCAAAAAAAGGAGAAGTAACACCACAACAAAGAAAGAAAATGATGATCTCAATAGCGGTAGGCGTAGTGATCTTTACTGTGTTACTAGCAACGTACATCATCATGTTAAGAAAATGAAAAAAATAAAAATCAGTAGAGAAACCGTGTTCGTAGCCTCAGGCTTCGTATTAATACTAGGTGGGGTACTAAGCAAAAACACGAGTCTTTGGACTATCGGGTTAGTAGTGGTGGCTGTGGGGATGGCAAATGCCAAGAAAAAAAATAGACAAATTAATACATGAACCAGCAAGGCTAAGTATTATGAGTAACTTGTACGTAGTCGAAGCAATGGACTTCTTAGCACTAAAAAACCTCACAGGACTCTCAGATGGTAACATAGCCTCACATATTAGTAAACTAGAAACAGCAAAATACGTTGAGGTAAAAAAGAGTTTCAAAGCCAAAAAAACAGTGACGACGTACTCCTTAACAGAAAAAGGAAGAAGCGCTTTTGATAGTTACAGAGCGGAGATGAAAAAGATTATTTCTTGATTATTTGCTTAACAAGTAATACTATTACTAATATTATCACTAAATAGATTAGTGTCATGAATCCATAATACCCAAAAAACAAAGAAGAACCACCTATCAATGTGCCTGAGCCCATCATGCCATAACCTGTTGTGCCTGAGCCCATCATGTTATAACCAGTGTTGCTTGTGCCGCTTTCTAAATAGTTACTATAAAAGTTTTCGCCCATCATCACGTGCATTTCGTGCAAGGACTCGCTTCCTTCTCCTCCCATCATCTCATCCATGATTTCGTGTTCCTCGCCTGGGTGTACTTTTTCCATGTAGTACTCGCCTAAGACTTCGAAGTCTTCCTCAGATAAATCATTAAAAGCGATTTTTTCTTCTATGATTAGTTCTGCTTTAGATATGTTCAAGTCTGTGTGAGCTAATGCAAACATTGAGAACACCACAAATAACAACATAATAATTACGCGTTTCATAAAGAAACAGTATGACTAACGCGTTTTTAATACTTATCTTTAATAAAGGATTTTGATAAGTACAGAAAAGAGATGAAGGAGTTTTTAGGCTAAGAATTTTGTGAGGGCTTTACTAACGACTTTTTTTATCTTGTTTTTTTGTTTGTCATCAAGTTTTTGTGCGTTGCCAACTATGAAGCTCATTGGTTTAATCGCGCAAAACTTGAGTTGTTTTAGTAATAATTTAGGGTTCTTATACAAGACTTTAGAAATCAGGTCCGGTGCGCCAGTCGTTGTTATCACAAGTGCTTTGTGCTTATCAAGTAACCCCACAGGGAATTTGTTTGTGTACTTAAACGCGAAGCCAGGCGTGAAAACCCTATCCAAGAAACCTTTTAGGATGGCTGGCATGTTATCCCACCAAGTAGGATAAATAAATATTAGTTCTTTATGCTTTTTTATAAGAGCTTGAAGTTTCTTATTAGACTCAGTTACAACCCTGTTTTGCATGCTGTATAACTCATCTGCTCGAAGCACGGGGTCAAACTTAGTTTTGTACAAGTCTAAGACCTCATATTTTCGGCGCTTCAAAGACGCTTCTACTCTTTTGAGGACGTAGCCGTTGTTTCCCTTATGATTAGGGTGAGCATATATTATTAACATAAAAAAAGAGATATTAATTTTTTTTATAAGCTTATTGCTTTATACCATTAGTCTTAAATATAGTTTTTGTGTTCCTGATTTCTTATTATGGCCTGGCCTGTTTTGTTTAATCCGAAACTAGAAGACTTACTAATTAACTCATTAGAGCATCTTAGAAAAAGAAGTATGAGAGAAGACTTAGAGGTAGGACTTGATTATAACTTAACCGAAGACGTCTTAGGATTCGTGACTAGCAACTACGCGGCTTTCATAGAAGAAAGAAGACTAAGAGACATAGACGAAGCAAAAGAAATAGGGAAAATTCGAACACACCTCTTGAACTTAGTCAACCAATACATTGACGTAGTGATAAAAAAACAACCAGTAACAAACCCTCTCCCAATTGATTACAGAGAAACAGGAAGAGAATACGAAGACCTTCTTTCAAGCTAACAAAAACTTTTAAATATAGTGTGCGTGTTTTTTGTTCTTATGAAGAAAGTTTTGTTTCTAATATTATCGTTGGTTTTGATTACTGGCTGCGTCAATTTTACCAGTGACTGCGTGATAGGCAGCGGGAACATAATACAAAAAGATGTTGAAGTACGAAGTTTTAGTAGTGTTGAGCTTGAAGGCACAGGAAACATTTTCTTAGAGCAAACAAACCAAACAAGCCTAAGAGTACAAGGCGAAGACAACGTTTTAGAAAACCTCAAATTCGTAGAATTAGGCGATAAATTAATTATTAAGAGAAAAGACTACGTGTGCTTTAACAATATCAAACCAATCAATTATTACATCACGCTAAGAGACGTTGACGAACTCAAAATAAGTGGGAGCGGCACTATCACATCGCAAGCCAAGCTGATAACAAAAGATTTAGACGTACGAATCGACGGCTCAGGAACCATTCTTTTAGACGTCGTAACAGAAAGCTTAAAAACAAGGATTAGTGGAAGCGGAGACGTAACCCTAAGCGGGATCACCCAAGACCTAGACCTACGAATCGACGGCTCAGGAAAAATACGTGCCTACGAATTAAAAGCAAGAAACGTAGAGACAACTACTACTGGGAGCGGAGACATCTACGTAAGCCCAGAAACATTAGATGTAAAAATTCTTAGCAGCGGAAGCGTCTACTACAAAGGAGAACCCACAATCACAAGAGTAGACATTGAAGGCTCAGGAAAAGTCAGAAAACAAGAATAAGTACTGATTTTCATAATTTCTTAGTATATTTTGCTTAGTTTGTTTCTGATTAAGTCTCTCTTACCAGTCAACTCAGCAGCCATTAAGTAATCATTAGTTGCTTCGGCGTATCTTTCCATCTCAAATAATACGTCGCCTCGCCTCATGTGAGCGTGGCCCAATTCATCTGAGGAGAACAAGATTGTTTTGTGCCTACTAAATTTATTAATAGCATAACTGTAATCCTCATAGGCTTCTTCTAACTGCCTTCTCTCCTCAAAGATTATACCGCGATGAAAATAACTGCGTGAATCATTTGGGTCTAAGCGTATCGCCATGCTAAAATCATTAAGCGCGCCTTCTTCGTCGCCTAAGAAATCTGCTCTTAGTTCGCCCCTAACATTAAGCATAGCATTGTTCTTGGGATCAAGATACAAAGCGTGATTAGCATTAGCCAAGCCATCATCTAATTCATCGTTTATTAAGTTGTGTGCGCTGATTACTTGGTAAGCGAGGCTTCTCATCTCAGATGAGGTCATGTTCTTTAGGTAGACGCCTAGTCTTCTTGAATCATCTGAGATGTTATAAGTTTGAATGTAATATTCATCAGGTAAGTCCGAGCCTTGTTTTGGATTCAATACAGTTGCCTCCCAATTAAAACTCTCACGCCCTTTTTGGTGTCGGAGAAATACGTGACCAGGAGCCCTAACCATGAATAACGGAAGACTTAAAGCATCAGCGACGCTTTTGTATAATATGCTAAGATCGTAGCAATCAACCAAACCACTTTTTAATCCCTGATTAAATAATCCATTGTAAGCATAGCTAAACCCAAAATCGTTAATAGTATCTTTTACATGATTCAACACCCAAGTAGCTTCGTGTTCCTCGTAATTTGTTTTGCTTCCTACGCTGAACTCTTTTCTTTTATTTACTTCGTCTATGAATTCATCTAACAACTTAAAATCAGAATTCTGAACACCAAGCCCTGATTCCATAACTAAGAGTTCATGTCCTAGTGTTTCGTGCTTCCAATCATAAAAAGGTGTTATTTTATCAGGTTTAACAAACGGAGCAGCCGCGGCTAGTTTTAGAAAGCCACGCCTATCTACTTTTATTCCGTCATTTGAAGCGAAGTTGATTAGTCTCTCCAACATGAAGAAACGAATTACACCATTTCTTATAAAACTATCTTAATATAGTACTTCTTAGTAGTAATTCTTAGATATTAGTTTCTGTTTTCTTTGCACTAAAACAAAAAGCTTTATTAATTCGTTCTGGTTTCTGGAGGCAAATCATGGAAACTTTAAATAGAAGACCCCCCGTGCATAAAACGCATGTTTGTAGTGTAGCAGGAGAAACAATACCTTTACATAAAAAAGAGACCCATCTTAGCGGTCTTGTTAATATGTTAAGCTCCCAGTTTGAGAGCGGACAAAAACAAGCCAGAGCAAAAGTTGAAGACGCGGATCTTCTTAGAAAAATCGTGTACGGACCCGTAACTAGCGGAACTTACATGGAGCCTACCCCAAGACAAATAGTAAGCGACGCCCTACCAAAAAGGATTTCTTACAGTATAGAAGACGGAAACGTGCTCGTAGCATACAAATAAATGCTTTCTTTTTTTTTATGTTGCTTGGTATAGTCCCAGAATATTATTTTCTGTGTCTTTGAACCAAGCAGCTTTTTTGCCTTCTATCGTAGCGATGCTGTCTGTTGTCTTGATAAAATCGGTGTCGTAATCAATAAAAGTTACTCCTTTACTTTTTAGGTCCGAGACGCTTTTTATGATGTCATCAACCATGAACGTAGCTATAGTGTGGTCCGCCGTTGTTGGTTCACGCTTATACAAAGTAAAAACAAAGTTGTTCCCGCCTTCTAACATCATCATCATTTTTAGTTCTTCTCGCAAATATTTTAGTCCTAGAGTCTCCACATAAAACTCTTTAGCGCGATCCATGTCAACGACTGGGACCATGCAACTAACCGAATTTTTTCCTAACATATTAATACCACCTCCAAATGGGTATCGAAACAAAAAGAAATGTTAATCTAATATTTAACAACTAGGCATATACTTAATATATTAAAGAATTAGTTTATTTTTTTACAGGGTTTTTTTGTGCTACGTAATCAGTTATTCTCTCAAATGTTAAGCTAAACGCTTTGTGTAAGGGAGTGTCAGAGTAGCAGGTCTCATTTAAGATTTTGAGGTTCTCTCTTAGCTTATCTTCATCTGTTACTTCTAAATCAAACCTGTACGCTGGTGGGACTTCGTTAACTTTCTCAACAAAATAACTAATACCTGAGTTGTGAAGTGCTAATTTGTAATTCTTAAGAAAGCTTTCTAAGTCGACACTTGAGAAGTGCCTCCTACTATTCAATAAGCCTTTTTCGTCTCTTATGAACTTTGAGCGTACATCACCGCTGATAAAAGGGTGATTAGGAAATAATTCAACGACTCCTCTAGCAGGCTCAGCGAAGCTAGTGTACATCAAGGTGTATTCCATAAGAAAAAAGGAAAGCAACTTCTTTATTTAAGACTAATCATCCTTCTATGCTAAGACACGCGTTGTCGTGACACACACAGTCTAAGCTATGCGTCCTATCCGAACAATCACAGTCGAAGTCGAAGTGGCAAGGCACCGGGTAACTCTTACTAACCTCAGGATTAGTATCATGGTATGTAAAGGGGCAGACTACTGCGCATTCACCCTCGTAACAAATTGAGCCGAATGGACAATTAGATTGAATCAAGAATTCCATGGGCGTCTCGCAATCACTATCAACTACGCATTCTGGTTCGAACTTCGCGCAGCTACTAAGAAATATTATTAAGAATAAGACAAAGAAGACTTTCTTCATATTAATTCTTTTTTGTGTAGTACTCGATTATCCAGCCTATCCCGGCTACTACGAGTATCATTGGCCAAACACTGATTCTTGAGCTGATAACTCCGATTTCTTGGAGTAGCATCCACAACCCGATTACTAATATGATCACTGCGAATGTTGGGAAGCCTTTTCCGCCGAAACACCCGTGCCAGTCTTTTTTTACAACTTTTGCTTTTACTTCTTTTGCCATTAATATGTACCTCCTAAATCATTTATCTTCTTTTTATCTTTTTCCACGCCGTGGATTTCCTTGCTCGCCTTGAGAAGATGTGGTTAGCTATTACTCCTAGGCCTATTATTATTGCTAAGAACTTAGTAATCCCTCCAAGTATTGGTATTCTTAGTATCACCCAGTACAATGCGATGCCGATAAGCATCGGAACCGCTAATGCTTCAGGCTTATTATAGATTTGTTTACCAACGTACAAGACAGGTATGAATTGTGCTAAGAACAATGTCACTACATATATCAAGATTACCATTAACGCTATCGGGATGCCAATAAGTGTTAAGAACAACATCAAAGACAGTACAGGGACTCCAAACAAGACCAAGATTCCTAGGAGTCCTGCTTTTATTGGGTTCTCGTTTACGTCTTCTGATAAGTCTTCGCTTAGTTTTGGCATCAAGACAACGAGGATTAAGCCGATTAGTAAATAAGCCAATGCAGAGATTGTCAAAAATGATGTTTTCAAAAAAATAGGAGAAATTACATGTTCTTTTTCTATGACAGTTCCTTTTGTGATGTTGCCTAAGACTTGGCTTTCTTCAAACTCGACTTTAGAAGCGGTGTAATCCAAATTTCCTTTGATAACAGCGTTTTTTCCTAGTTTGAAAGTGTCTGCTTCGACTACTACATCTCCTTCGACTACGCCGTTAATCTTAGCCTCACCCGCGGTTAGTGCTACGTCTCCTCCGACGTCTCCGTTAACATTAACGTTTCCTGCTAATACTAAGACGTCGCCTAATACGTCATTGATATTAATGTTTGCGCCGCCGGCTTTTACGTCTCCTTTGACTACTCCGTTAACATTAATGTTTCCGCCGCCTGTCATTAAGTCTCCGCCGATTAATCCGTTAATATTAATGTTTCCTCCGCATACATGAGCGTGATCTTTTACGTCGCCGTTTATGCTGATATCTCCTCCGAATACTACTAGGTCTTCTTCTACGAAACTGTTTATTACTACGCTTCCCCCAAATCCTGTGATGTCACCATTAACTGCTCCGTCACTGGTTACTTGGCCTCCTGCGAAGTACACGCTCTCATTTATGTCGTCTTCGATTAGTACTTCTTCGTCTTCAAATATTTCTAGCGCGGACGCACTCACAAGAAATAGCGATAGTATTAGTAGTATTACAAAAGTTTTCTTCATGTTTTTTCCCCCACAAAATATTGTATTCAAAAAACCATAATGGCATTGGATTTAGTAATTGGTATGTTTTCATTATATAAAAAAGGTGCTGCTATTCTAGCAGCAGCGTCCTTTAAAGTCCTTGCATGCTTTCATGCAGTCTTCTGTGCACGAAAAATTTATTTTTCCGTCTTGTCTTGTTGCTGTGCATACTTCTTTTCCGTCCATTAACACTTTTATTTCATTCCAATCCATTTTTTTTGTTCGCCTCCAAAACAACTTTGTTGGTTGTCCAATATCGGTTATGCGATAGATAGTTTTAAATATTGGTTACCCAATACCCATCTTTATGAAAGATGAAATGAAAGGATTCCTATCATACCTTACTTTATGGAATCTAAGAAAACAACCAATGACAGGGGCAGAACTAGCCAAAGAACTAGAAAAAAGAAGAGGACAAAAACCAAGTCCAGGAACAATCTACCCAGTTCTAAAAGAACTAAAAGAAAAAGGACTCATCTCAAGTGACAAAGAAAAACGATATTCACTGACAAAAAAGGGCGAGAAAGAAATCATAGAAGCCTGCAACCATTTCTGCCAAATATTCTACGACGTAAAAGAAATGAAAAACTGCTGCTAAAAAAAGACAGAATCAAAAGTTGATTCACTCAGTACTTCTTCTATGAATGCTTCATCCATAAATCCGTACTTACAGATAATATCATAATCTTCAATAACGCCTCTTCTGATAACCTCGGCGTCTGTATCGATTTCTTTTCTTTCGTTAAACATTTGTTCTTTTTTTTCATTACTATATTTTGGTTGCTTTCCTCTAGTATGACCTAGTATGTGATGGGCAAATTCGTGTCCGATACAGTAATCAAATATTTTCTCCAAATCAGATGCTGGTTCACCCCAGTATAGTAATCTCCATGCATGCTCGAAACTAGTTATTAGGGGTTCATCTGATCGTCTGCCGGCACTCATTAAAACCATAGGGTCCTCATCTTTTAATTCTTGACTAACCCAATACCTTACGTGCTCGTCTAAATCCGAGAAAAATTTGGCGCCTATCCTAATTACTTTTTCAACTCCTTCGTACATCAAACTAGTAATGTGATCACTAGATAAGCCTATGCGATATGTATTACCAAACGCGGGAGGGATAGTCATAGAAAAAAACGAGAAATAAAAAGAATATAAAAAACTAACTACTAAAACACTACTAAAAAGTAAATAATTATAACTAATTTTTTTAGTTAGTTTTTTATAGTTGTTTATCTATAATTAGTATTTCTATGAAGAGAATCTTGATTGCGTACGGTACTCGTTTCAACACAACAGCGGAGACTGCTAATTTAATGGCTGATCATCTAAGAAAGAATTTCGATGTAGAAGTAGTTAACCTAAAACAAAAAAAGCCTGATCCTAACGATTACGACGCAGTAATCGTTGCTAGCGGGGTGATAAAGGATAGGTGGACTAGAGAAGCACTTTATTATTTGGACAAATTAGAGAAGTATAAGAAGCCTTACGCGATGTTCGTCTCATCAAGCTACACTTTATCAAAGCCTGTTCACGTAAAACAAGAGTACTTAGAGAAAATCGCTGAGAAACACGGATTAAAACCAATACTCATGGAGGCTTTTGGTCCTATGCTTGATTTTACTAAGAGAATGTTTTTTACTAAGAAACTTCAGATGAAACTAGCAGGCAAGGCTTTTGAGAGAAAAACTGGTGTTAAGATAAGAAACGATGGCACTAATGATTTTAGAAACTACGCCAACATCCATGACTTCGCTAAAGAATTCGAAAAAAAGATAATGTTTACCTAAACACTAAAACCATACTCTGTTCTTAACTCATGTATTTTTGCTACGACTTCTAGTCCTGTTTCTGGATCTTTTGAATGCAAGTCCCCTATAGTATTAACACCTTCATAAGCGGCGCGTAAACCAGGACTTTTACTGCCTAAAATACTAATAAATCCTCCTAGGGCTTGTTTTAACTCCGCGATTCTATGTGTATGCTTAGCTTTAGGATTATAAGTATTTAAGCCAACTAATATATTATTTATAGTAATATGAAAGCATGGAGTTCACTGAGATGATAAAAGCAATCTCAAGCAAGAAAGCTGGTGGTCCTTTCAGCAGTGGTTACACGCCTAGTCATTACAAAGGCGCATTTCCTTATTTGCAGAACAGCGATTTTGGTGGTGTTAAGGCTAATCAAGGAACATACCTCTCCAGCGGTGGAGGCCTTACTCATTACTTTGAAGGCGACGCAATCATCACTGGTGGTAAGCCTCAAGAAATTCATCCTAGCGGGTACGACCAGCTTAGAGCAAACCTAGAAAGCCGTTTAGGAATAAGTGATGATTTAGAAATAATAAAAGCTATAGCAGGAGATTAAGCGTAGAAATAATAAGTTATCGCGCCTAATAATAACAACCCTGCTAGTACGGCTATGATTATTCCTTTTACTTTTTTTTCTTCTTCGCTTAGCTTACTCCACGTTCGATGGTTCTTCTTCCACTTGTCTTTGTGAGATAATCCCACTCCCATAAACACTAGTCCTAATATGAAAAAGACTTGCATGTCCAAGGCTATGCCCACAGGAAGGAATATTATGCCCATAACAAACATTGAGTAATAATCAGTCTCAGGCCTCTTGCCCTTAAGAGTAAGATAAGCAAAGATTAAAGCAAAAACTAGTAACAAAAAAAGTATTATTCCCATAATGATAAAATTACCCATCTAAATATTATTTTCTTAAGAACACTATATAAAACATAGTTACTATTATTGAATGGAAACTTTTATTAATATGCTCTGCATAAAAAAAAAGAAATCTAA
The DNA here is from genome assembly GCA_018221135.1 of Candidatus Woesearchaeota archaeon. Taxonomy (GTDB): domain Archaea; phylum Nanobdellota; class Nanobdellia; order Woesearchaeales; family BM511; genus JAAOYB01. The sequence goes on along the minus strand of JAAOYB010000025.1, from coordinate 11,488 downwards.
GGGGTGGCGGCGGTGGATTTTTATGAATGATTCAGATAGGATAGCAAAATTATTAGTGCAGTCAGGCGCTTACACAGACCTTGAGAGCCCTGTGATATTAGCGAGTGGGCAACTAGGCATTTATTATATTAACACAGAAAAACTACTTCGAGACAACGGAGCATGGAAAGAAGCCTTAAAAGATCCTTCATCACCTTTCTTATCAGAAAAATTAATAGCTCACTCTATTAAACAAGCAAAAGAAGTCCCTGAGTTTAACCAAGTAATTGATATATTAGCTGGGAGAATAGAAGAAATATATCCTGAGTACAGAACCGAGCTAAGTTTTATTAGTGGTGGCGAGACTAGGGATTGGATTTTCTCAGGGCCAGTAGCTAACATGTTAGGGCTTCCTCACTTCTCAATTTACAAACAAAAAAAAGGAGAGCCTCACGAGATCAACATAGTAACCCATGATGGGATCGAAGTAAGCGGCCTCAACGAAAACTTGTATGGGCGAGGCGTTCACGTAGTTGATTTAATAACAGAAGGCAGCAGCATCTACGATAATAAAAGCGGCGTGGAGACTGGCTGGGTTCCGGCGCTTAGAGCGCGAGGAGCAGACATAGGCGACTTATTAGCTGTTGTCTCAAGAGCTCAAGGCGGAGAAGCAAGACTAGCACAGCAAAGAGTGCATATTGATTCATTCGTAACCATTGATGACGCGTTTTTAGAAACGCACTCAACTAATCCTAGGAGAGCACTTGCTTACCAAACAAACCCTCAGCAGTGGAGCGAGGAGTACTTAAAAGAGCACGGAGCACTAGATTTCGTAGACGCATTCAACCCAGAAGGAGGAAACATTGATAGAGCAAATAAGTTCTTGCATCGTTTTAGAAAAACGCTAACGCTAACAGGAGACATACACTTATTAGAAGAACAAGTCAAAAGAAAATATGGGGTGTCACTAGATTAATAGGAGGAAAATAAGAAAATGGTTTTAGAATTAAGCGAGAAAGAAGAGCAAGCTAGGAAGATGGTTTGCTTGCCATTAGACAACATCGAATACTTAACAATTAACGATGCAGAAATAGCATTTGAAGAAGACCAAAAAAAAGACAAGATATTAACTGAAGTCCCTGTTAGTATGCAGGGCAGAGTACAAGAATTAAGCCCAGTGGTCGGCTTGTTCAAAGTAGGCTTTGAATCATTTACGAGGTACGGCCCAGAAGCTATAAAATTAGTGCAAGACGCTGGAAGCGACGTTTTTTTGGACCTAAAATTCAACGACATCCCAAACACCGTGAAAGGCGCAGCGGCCGCAGCGGCCGAGAAAGGAGTTTACATGATTAATGTTCACGCAAACGGTGGCAAAAAAATGATGGAAAACGCAATGGAAGGCGTCATGATAGGATCTAAGAATAGATACATAAAAGAAAAACTAACAACTCCTAACATACCTAAAGTAGTCGGCGTGACAGTGCTAACAAGCTACGATGAAGCAAAGTATTTGCAGACTTTCCAAACAATTAATCCAAGCCTAGGAAGCATCGATTTTGATAGATATGTAAGCATGGGTGACAACGCTGAGCTAAGAGAAGAATTCAATGAATTGCTTGTACGGAAAGGATTAACAGAAGTAGTTCAAAATCACGTCCGTCACCTAGCTAAATTAACAGAACAAGCAGGCCTTGATGGCATTGTGTGCGCAGCTGCGGATCTAAGTTTTATAACTGAAGGCCTACCAAGTGATTTTATGTATGTCACGCCTGGCATAGCAGGACCTAATCAGAAAGCAGGTGCTGATCAAGCTAGGGTTTACCTCCCGGGAGACGCTGTAAGAGACGGTGCCTCAATACTAGTAACAGGAAGAGCTATAACAGGTCCGAAGACTGCTGAGGGAAGAGTCCAAGCCGGTTACGAAGTCGTACAACATGTAGCAAATGTACTCTAAAAATACTTTTTTATTTCTTTTTTATTTTTTTTATAGTTATTCTTAAATAATAATAGTTTCATAAAGGGGTGCTATGAACAAAAAAACCTTGATACTAATACTGCTTATTAGCGCCTCTTTATTGTTTGTTGGATGCAAAGCAAAAACAGAAAGCTCATCTAAGGACGAGCCAAAAATTAGTGCTAAAGAAGAATTCTACAACACCTTACTAAAGATGCCGTCTGAGTACATGGTAGAATACACCATAGTAATACAAGACTTCCCATCAACTAGTCGGATGTATATTAAAGGAGATAATTTTAGAGCTGATACCAAAAGCGCTGAAGGAGAAGGTTTTATGATACTAAAAAGCGGAGAAGTAACTAGTTGCGCAACAGTCCAGGGTGAACTCACGTGTTTCAAGATAGAAAACGAAGAAGTAATCAACCCCTTAGCTAATTTCAAGGAGTTATACAAAAAAGTAAGTGAGGAACCAGGCTTCGAGATTTATAGAGATGGAGAGATGAAGATAAGCGGCGAGACTGCTAAGTGTTACAAAGTAATAATTGTAACAGAAGAGACTAACACTACTCAGAGGAGTTGCGTCTCAGACGAAGGAGTACTCTTATACGCTAAGAACACAGCCGGCGAAGACACCATCGCGTTTGAAGCAACGGATTACTCAAACAAAGTCTCTGACTCAATGTTCGTCGTACCAGCTGACGCTAAGATAATGGATATGAAAGACATGTTTGGTAGGTAATTAAAGAATTCTTTTTTTTATTCTTTTTTGAAACTCAGAGCCGCGCTGTTCACGCAGTATCTCTCCCCTGTGGGTTGTGGTCCGTCTTTGAATACGTGACCGAGGTGTCCTCCGCATTTCTTGCAGAGCACTTCTGTTCTTGGAACTATGATCTTATTACAAGTCTCGAATTTAACATTTGATTCTTTTACTGGCTCATAAAAACTTGGCCAACCAGTACCTGAGTCGTACTTGGTCTCAGAACTAAACAATTTCTCTCCGCACGCACCGCAGGTATAAACTCCTTTTTCGTGGTGGTTCCAAAACTTACCACTAAAAGCTCTCTCGGTTCCTCTCCTTCTAAGAACTTTGTATGCTTCTTCGTTAAGGCGTCTCTTCCAGTAAAAATCTCTTAGTTTGGCTTTCATGAGTAAGAAGAGGGAAACAAATATTTATTTATAAAAATTATAGTTAAATTTTTATACTCAAAAACTAAGAACATCATTTATTATGGGTAGAGAAGAAATAATCGAGTTCTTGCACAAAATAATTCTTATAGTATTAATTATTAGTTTGTTAATTGGTGGTTTTGCCACGTTCATCGCAGGAGTCAGCAAAGTATTCGTGTCGACTGGGAGCGTTTTTAACTTTGATATCATCAGCGGAGTAGTATTAATACTTAGCGGGGTTATGCTCTCAAAATATTTACGCTCAATCCAAGAAGAAGGTATCAGCCACCACGATGATCATCACGACGTAATTCATCACCAACCAATCATTCACGAAATCCCAACACCAACAGAAGTAACGCTGACAAGGTTTTTTAAGAACATGGATGTTAAAAAAATTAAGAAAGCCATAAAGCAACTACTCAAATAAAAAAAAAGTTTAGTATCGTGATTTGTCTTTTATTCTTATCTTAATAAATGGTTTGTAGTGTTCTAATTTGTGAAGGTTCATGTCTTTTCTGGCTATTGTTCGCTGCACATTAGCTTCGTATTCTTCGTTGTCTTCTTCTTTGCTGGTGTCTACGTGTGGCTGAGAAATAAAAGGTTCGATATAAGTGTGGCCTTCTGAGGTATAAGTTGTTAAGAACTCTATGTTTGGGTGCCCATCAGAACCATTACCGTTACCATTACCGTTTTTTGGCGGTTTACGTAATACTTCTACTTCGACTATGCTCTCCACACTCATAAAACTCATGAGGTGATCTATGCTATCAACTCTTTTTCTTCCTAATCCCAAAACTCCCATTTTTACAGAAGGCTCACAAAACAACTAGTGATATATAAAGGTTACTCTCTGAGACGTATTTCTTCTCTTATCTTCTCCTGTATTAGAGGAAGAGTTGTGTGCATCAAAGGATAAGTTTTGGTGTTATCAACCAATATTAAGCCCTGCCACAAAGCACTATCATGATACGTATCTATAGCGTCATCGATGTTTTCGAATCCGTGCTGATGAAGAGGCGTCATACGAACACCTCCTAAAGATTTATTCTTATCTCTTATAGCTGCGTATTGAAAGACGAAGAACCCAGGAGTCCTAATTTTTGTTTGCATAACTACTTTGCCCGTGTTTAAAACAAGTCTTCCCAAACCCTCATGAGGTATTGGGTATAAGTTTAGATGTTTAGAAACAGCGTCTATCCTAGTATCAAAACGATCTACTAAGGCATCGAGCTCTATTAATTTGTATTCAAAATAATCTATTAATTTATGGGATTCCCCTACGCCAAGAAGAGCTTCTGCTCCCTTAAGATTAATATATACGTTACTTCTAGAAGTCTCGACTTGTTTTTTTATTGTAACTAAATAATTCTTGTTTAAGCATTCTTCAAAAAACCTTGTTATTAACTCAAAATATTCTATTGTAGAATCAAGAGTTCTAAAAGGAGTCATCCCTTTTATTTTGTTTCCTATCCCAAATATTTTCTCATCGTAATCATGTACAAAGTCTGCGCCCATAACAAAATAAAGGAATTATTAACGAATTAATAAAGTTTTTCAGTGAATTGTTTCGTGCGCATAGCCCTCAAGGACTTTTCTTAGATACGCACTTTTTGGAATGATGTGCGCGGCGTCTTGTAGCAAAGCATTAAAAATAAAGTTTCTATGAGTCTCGTCATCGCTACTTGGAATGTATCTGTCATCATCATTTAGAACCGCGTCAAAATAGTTATTGGTTCGAGGATTAAACTTGTTAGCATTGACGTCTTCCATGTTTACCTCGCCGCAAACTAATACTAAACACCCTTTAGGATTAGTGATTCCTGGGTGAATCCACCTACCTAGACTTGTAAGGATAAAAGAGTCCTTATTAACTATGTCAACTATACTTAGTACTTCTCGATTCTCAATAGCGGTGACCCTACTAGGAGTTATTAATGGAGTTTTTTGTTCCTGTGAATCCTTAAGAAACGAAAACAAGAATAAGGGGTAGTTTTCTCCTCTGCTCTCAACTTCTCGTCCGATATCTTCATAATTTAATGATAATTCGTAGTGCTTACACTCAGCTTTAACACTGCTTAGGTAATCCCATGCGTGCTCCCCATTGCTCATGAACTCATTATTGTCCAAAAAGTTATCTAATATTGTTTGAAAATTATCAAAGTACGCGCCCATAAAAGAAAAGTATTATGTAGAAATATATAAAACTTGATTATAAACTTTATATATAACTACTTATTTCTAAGCAAAGATTATGCAGGTTTTTTATGGATTCAAACTAGACTCTCCTTGGGGGAGCCACCAAGGCCTAAAAAGTGATTACGTAGACGAATTATCTAATTGTATTAGAAGAGAGAAGCGAAGAGAAGTTGGCCTAGTCAAATATTTAAAAGACAAAAAAAGTATTGGGGAAACTTCCAGAGAGAAAGCTGTTAGGAAACTTGAGTGGATACTAAAAACTAATAATGTTGGTTTTCTTCCATATGAAGGTCGTGATCATTTAGTCTCGATAAACAATCCAGAACGAGATAAAGAATTAGCAAAAAGTAATATCGAGAAAGCCAAAAACATGATGGATGAAGAATTTAGGAGTTATAATTCAACAACAAATATCCGGCTAATGTCCGAACTCCTCACATTACCAAAATAAGTTTAAAAGTTTTATCTTAGTCCTCTTACTATTTCTTGGTGTTTTTTCTCCTCACCAATTAATCTCTCAAGAATTTGTCTTGCCTTAGCATCACTAGTTCTTTGTTTTTCGTACTCGTAAATACTTTTTAGGCCTTCTTCTTCTTTGAGCGCGCGCCTAAGAGCGCTTTTTGAGAGTTTGCCCTCAACGTTTCTTGATAAATTAAGGATTTCTTTTATCAACATTGTCGCGTGGCGAGTGCTATCAATTATTAATTTGTCAATGTCCTCTTTGTTATCTTTGTAGTTTAACCTCTCAAGGTTCTCAACGTAATACTTGATAATAAACAACTCAGAGCCAAGATTCTTTTTTAGAACTCTTAGTAAGCCTTTTTGGTCATACATAACTTTTTTCTATGAGATTATAGGTTTATAAAACTAACTAAGAGTTTGTTACCACTATTTAGTAACATTTAAATATGTGTTGTTGTTAAACAAAGAAAATAAGATGTCAAAAGAAGAACTTAAAGAAACTCAAGAATTAATCTACGACACAGAGATAAGTCTTTATGACTCCTCAAAAAACAAGTTATCAACAAAACCAAAAAAAAGAGCAGAAGTTCTTGACGCCGCAACTCACTACTTAGAAGAAGACAGCAAAGCCGAGTTAAGACAAGAAGCCTACTTCTTATATAACTTAATCCATATCTCAAACCTAATAGAAAATGACATGCCAGGATTCATAAATACTCACTTCAAAAAAATTTATCAAGTGGCAAGTACTGGCTTAGAAGCCCTAAAAAACGTAAAGAAACCCCGCCTAGGATTCATAGAAGACAAAGTCCAAGATGCTTCACAATTATTTCTAAAAGCCTTAGCTGATTCCTCAAAAAGCATTTATCAGAATAACAAGTTGTTCAAACACGCAAAAAAGTGGAGTGAGAACACTAACGAATACGTTGATTCATTAACTGAGAAAAAAGAATTATCTCCTGAGAATTACAAAGACATCATAAGCTACGCATACCAAGCAAAAGAAGCTTTCGAAGAATTATTTGCTCACACCGACGAAGCTGATTACTTAGTCACTGCTTATCACATACTTGATAAAGTAGAGACAAACATAGGAGGCCAAATTGGTGGCTGTGAAAAACTAGTAAAACTTAATCTTACAAAAAGGGATTTCGCTCTTAGCTTAGATAATATTATTGAAGGCTACGCGCACCTAGAACTACCAGCGTTAAATGATGCTTTAGAACACATAACGCCAAGCTTGCAAGACGTAGAAGAGAGCCTTCTTATACAAAGATATCACTTATTACGTGATTAAGTGGAAAGTTTTATTAATAAATAAAACGTTTATGTATTGTTAAGGTGGGGGAGTCAGAAGCAAATATTAACGGCGCGGCTAGCCACGGCATCACGCCAAGCATACGACAAGATTTCTTAGAAGACGCAGTACTGCAAATTAATTCTTCCTCTATTGATGACTTAATAAAAAATCATTATTGGGATTTGCCAAAAGAAATGAATCTAAGACAAGCAGTGATTGATAGAATAATCACTCACTTAGAAGAAGAAAGCACTGAGCAAAAAAGTTTCATATACATAAAAAGACTCACAAAAGTAGCTGACCTTATAGGAAAAGAAGACCCAGAAAACATAGGGGTCTTCAACACAAAACTATACGATTTCTGCGTAGAAGCAATCGAGATGGCCCCAAACCTCCCACCAAGAAGCGTTGAAGGAGGACAAGCAAACCTTGAAAACATGGTAGCTCACCTACACGGCTACGCCGCGGGTTTCTCAAAATACCAAATAGATATGACAAGAAAACTACTTGATACAAGCAGCCAATCATACTTCAAGAATAAAACACCAAAAAACAGAAACCAGATGGAGAGCTTCAAAGATAAAACTTTAGAACTACACATAAAGGCGTATACTCACTCAAAAAAGCAAGCAAGCCTAGCATCAGAGACTATCAGCGAGGAATACAAAGCGCACTCATACATACACCACGCCCTATACGCAAAGAACCTACACACCTTTGTGTGCAGAACGCCTAGTTACGGGTTGGAGAGAAACGAAGAAGCTGTAGAATTAGCGTACCAAGCCCTAATCGAGTCAGAAGAAGCATTTCGAAAAGGGATAAGCATGCTAGAAACAATACCAAAGAAAAGAAGTTTCACTATGAAGATGGTAGGAAGCCTTGGCGAAGTCCAAAAACAACTATACCTAATAACCCAAGACCCAATCCTTTTAGAAGAATCAATAAAAAACAATAAACGCTTCATAGCGTATCACAAAAACCCTCAAAACTCATTAATGAAAAGCATAGTCCAACAAAAAAAAGGAGACTTAGACTGGATGACTCCCCTCCTAGAAGAAACCAAGTTAGGAAGTCATATAAGAATAACAAGAAAAGAAGACTACGCAGAGATAAGCGTAGACTCCCACGAAGAGTACTTACTAAACAAATCATTTCTTGTTTCTGAACCTAGTTGCCCTGAGATAAAAAGCCCAAATAAGTAATTATATAAACCACCACTTATCCTAATCATTTTAGTATGAGTGACGAAGAAACTATTTTGGATGTTTTCTCAATCGGAAACGCTCTTGTTGACGTAATAGTTGAAAGCGACGAAGAACACATCAAAAAATTAGACTTAACCAAGGGAGGCCACGTATTCGTAGACGAAAAAAGAGCCAAGAAAATAATAGAAGCCCTAAACGAGAAAAACCCAAAAATCTTGCCTGGAGGCGCCGCTGCAAACGTGATATCAACACTAAGCTTCCTAGGCAAAAAAACTGCTTATACAGGAGTCGTTGGAAGCGACGAATACGGACAAAAATTCATAGACACCTTCACAGAAGACGGAATAAGAACCAACATCAAAAAAGTAAGGGACCACTCAGGGTACGCCATAACAATCATAACCCCTGACAAGGACAGAAGCTTCGCCACGTACCTAGGAGCATCTAATAAATTAGAAGAAAAAGACATCGATTTTGAAACACTAAAAAAAAGTCGGTTAGTACTAATAGAAGGCTTCCAATTCTACGATACGAAACTAAGAGACTTACTTATAAACGTAGCAAAAGTCGCTAAGAAAAACAAGAAAACCGTGGTGTTTGACTTATCAAGCCATGACTTAGTAACACAAAGCTTACCAGAACTAAAAAGTTTTGTGAAAAACTACGTTGACATATTATTTGCTAATCAAGAAGAAGCCACTGCGTACACTAATCTAGAACCAGATAAAGCAATAACTGAGATTAACAAAGACGTCGAAGTAGTAATAGTCAAACTCGGAGAGAATGGCAGCATGATTAAAACAAAAGGAGAATTCTACGAAGTCGCTGCAAAAAGAGTAATAGTCGCTGATACTGACGGAGCAGGAGACGCGTACACCGCGGGGTTCCTAAACGAATACTTAAACGAGAAAACACTTTTAGAATCAGCTGAGTTCGCAACTCACACCGCTGCTTTAGCAGTAACAAAACATGGCGCTAGGATAAACAAAGAAGAACTAAAAAAATTAGTGTGATTATTCTTTTTCTTTTGTTCCATGACTGTTAAGGTATCCTCTTCCTCTATGAAAATTTTCTTTTGGAGGAGAGTAACTTTTTAGTCTGTGTAATTCTTTTATTGCTTCTTGGATTTCTTTAGTTTTAGCTTGGGCTTCGTCTTCGTATTCGTCTTTGTAAAACTTCCACCACCTATTCCAGAATAACCCGCTAAAAGGCTTAGTCAACCAACTATTGTTTATTCCTTTTTTCTTTACGCAAAGACGAGTCCAGCACTTAATCTCTACCTCTACGTTTTGAATCTTCATTTTTTGGCCTTCGACTACGGTTTGTATGTCTTTGCAAGCCAACACTAACCAGTTTAGGTCAAACTTGTAAACCACGTTACTATTCGGTGTGAATTTGTACACCCTCCACCTAATACGATACTCTTTCATACCGTTTGGGAGGTGAGCTTCTTGGTAATAAGGCTCTATCTTGTCATCTTTGTACATGCTATAATACTCTTTCTCATTTAAGAATTCTTGAAAAGCCTTATAAAAATTTTTTAGGTGCATATCCTCTCGATATTTTAATTCGAAAAAATCTACTTCTTCACTATCCCATCCAGCTATCGGGAATAATTCTTCTGCCAAAATCAAGCCCCTCTTTTAATCATTATATACCCTTATTTGTTCTTCCTAGTATATAAAAATATTTGTTTATCAACTCTTAACAATAAGGCTTTTAAATAATAACAGCGTAGCTTTTAGAATCATGTTAATAGGCGTCGTTGGGAAACCGAGTTGTGGAAAAAGCACTTTTTTTAAAGCAAGCACGCTAAGCGACGTAGAAATCGCTAATTATCCTTTCACCACTATAAAACCAAACCACGCCGTTGGTTTCGTAAAAGTGGATCCTTGCAGTGATAAAACCTTTGATAAGCAGTGTGAACCTAGAGAAGGAAGCTGCGTAGATCACAAGCGCTTCGTGCCAATCGAGATGCTTGACGTAGCAGGCCTAGTACCAGGAGCGAGCCAAGGCCAAGGTATGGGTAATCAATTCCTTGATGACTTGCGCCAAGCAGACGCATTAATCCACGTAATCGACGTCTCAGGAAGCACTAATGAACGCGGTGAGCCCGTCGAGAAACTAAGCCACGACCCATTAAAAGATGTTAAGTTCTTAGAAGAAGAACTCGACTTGTGGTATCAACAAATCTTTAGCAAGGTCTGGGATAAGTTCTCAAGACAAGTCCAACAAGAACACGCAGACGTCCAAAAAGCTATAGCCAAACAATTCTCAGGATTAAGAGTAACAGAGGAATTAGTAGAACAAGGAATCAAAAGTTTTGGTTTAGAATCAACAAAAATAATTAATTGGGAAGAAGATAAACTAAGAGGCTTCGTTAGTTTTCTAAGGAAAAAAACTAAGCCTATGATAATCGCTGCTAACAAAATCGACGTGCCAGGCGCAGAAGAAAACCTTGAGAGATTAAAAAAAGAATACTCTGATTACATAATCATAGCTGCTAGTAGCGAGTCAGAACTCGCCTTAAAAGAAGCTGCTAAGCACAAATTAATAAAGTACGCGCCCGGCGATAAAACCTTTGAGATATTAGAAGAAGACAAACTTAATGATAAGCAAAAAAACGCTTTAGGCTTCGTTGAAAAAAACATTTTAGAAAAGCATGGCTCAACAGGAGTCCAAGAAGTAATTGACAAAGCAGTCTTCGAATTATTATCTTTAATCGCTTTGTACCCCGTAGCGAATCATGACTTAACCGACCAAAACGGCAAAGTAATGCCTGACTGCTTCTTACTACCCAGTAACACGACAGCTATTAGTTTTGCTTACAAGATCCACACAGACATCGGCGATAATTTTATTCGAGCTACTAATATGAAGACTAAGATGGCTGTCAAAAAAGATGAGCCTCTAAGCAGCGGTGACGTAATAGAAATAGCCACGTCAAAATAAAAAAAATAAGAAATAAAAAACTAATGTGCTTGTTTAGAAATATTTATTTTTTTTTAGCTTTTTCTTCAGCTTTTTCTTCAGCTTTTTCTTCAACTGGATCTTCTTCAGCTTTTTCTTCAACTGGATCTTCTTCAGCTTTTTCTTCAACTGGATCTTCATCAGCTTCTTCTTCAACTGGATCTTCATCAGCTTTTTCTTCAACTGGATCTTCATCAGCTTCTTCTTCAACTGGATCTTCATCAGCTTCTTCTTCAACTGGATCTTCTT
>JAAOYB010000024.1 GCA_018221135.1 Candidatus Woesearchaeota archaeon | reverse complement strand
GGTTAATAAGAAACAGGAAAAACACGCCTTATTTTAGGTGTTCTTCTAGTACTTCGATCATTTCTTTCTTATTTTTTCTTAGTTTTAGGTCTTCGCTTAGTTTCTTGTTGTAGAAAACGTTTAGGATCCAACCTGCAAAATCGTTTTTTTCTTGGGTTACATAAGAAGTGAATTCTTCATCGCTCATATTCTTTAATTCTTCTAGTAACTCTGATAAACTCGTGATTTTTTGGTTGTTTCTAAGAATAAACGCCTCTCTCTCACCAACGAGGCCTTCTTCTCGCTCTCTTTTTTCTTCTTCTTTTAAGTCAAATAAGTCTTTTAACTCATCTATTTTTAGGTGTATCTTGCTTTCTTTTTCAAAGAATTTCTTTTCTTCTTCTTCAACCAATTTTTTTTGCTCGTACCATTCATCCTCTAAGTCTTTTAGTTCTAACAAATTATTTTTGATTTCTTCTTCTAATTCTGAGTGATCAACGAAGACTTTTTCTCCGTCCTCAACGCTTTTATGATACTCTTTCATAGCATCAAACAAGTCACCATTAACTATTTCTTTTAATTTATCACTATCACCTGGGTTATTCTCGATGATGTTATTTATCTTAACAAAAAAACCAGGGTTCTTAGAAGATATACCAACACTTTTTTCATCATCACTAACTTCTTCTTGGACTTCTTGATACTCTTCTTGTTTTGGTTCTTCTTGTTGTGTAGGTGGAGGGTTAATAGGAGGAGGAGCACTCGTAGCTTGAGCGGGGCTTTCTTTTTTTACTGGTATGGGTGAGTCTTCAATAGTGGGTGTGGTGTCTTCTCTTGTTTTTATTCCGTTATCACTTATCTCTTTTGAGATGCTGAGTCCTTCATCAATAAAACTCGCCTCTTCTTCTTTAGGCTCAGATTCTTTTACTGGTTCTTCTTCTTTTTCTATTAAGCTTTCTTTTAACTTCTCCTCTTCTACTTTTTCTTGTTTGGGTGTTTCTTCTTGGCTTTTTTCTTCTGGTACTAACTCTTCAGGTTCTTGGTCTTTTTCGTACAATAAATCAGGGACTTCTCTTGGAGGATCACCTATTTTTTTGTCGTCTTTTTTTAAGAATTTCTTTTTGAAACCTTCAAACTTCTCATTTGCCAAGATAATATAACACCCCACCTCTTCTTATACGTGATATTATTAGTTATTCTTCTTATTTGTTCTTATTTGTTTTTATACCTTTTCATTTTATTAATACAAAACAGATATAAATAAATACGATACACTGCTGATAAGGGTTTTAGATTATGATTTTCAAAATATTAATATCATTGATTATTAGTTTATTCGTATTAGTAATAGGTTATTTCTTAGCAAGGGTTACTCGCTACGAGAAAGAAGAACTAAGAAAAGCTTATAGTATAAGCTTAACCACTGTTTTTAGCGCGTCAATCTTCATAGCCGCTTACATATTAGGAGGGAAATTACTCTACATTTTCTTATTAACAATGGTGGTAGCCGCGGGTTTTACATATCTAAGCCAAAAAACAAGGATAATCCTTTCACTAACATTTTTTTTCTTAAACGCGATCATCCTAAGCTTCGTATTTGATGAATTCTTACTAGGACTAAACATAATACTTGGATTTTTGATAAGCACCAAGTTAATTAAGAAACAATAATTTTTTGGGGTTATAGTAAGAAAACAGCGTACGCTATTATTATTCCTAGAACTGCTCCAGCTATTATTTCTTTGGTTCTATGACCTATTCTTTCTTCTAAACGCTCAGACTTGACTTTCATACTTTTTATTATTCTGTTAAGCAAGGATGCGTGCTTAGATGACTCGTACCTAACGCCTCGAGCGTCGTACATTACTAATACGGCGAAAGCCAAGCTAAGAACAAATAAGTCAGTTACGCCGCTACTAAGATAAATCGCTGCGCTAAGAGAAGCAACGCTTGCGCTGTGACTACTAGGCATGCCCCCACTCTTCCAAAGAAGTTCTTTGTCAAACTTTTTTGTCTTATAATAATTAGCGAATACCTTAAGAATTTGGCTTATTAGCCAAGCTAAAACTATGCTTATAAAAACCTTGTTTTGTAATAATAAGATTAAGTCTTGAGCCATTTTCTTATCTTAGTTTTTTGAAAATGTTATTTAAGCTTTTTAATCGGTCTTTGATGCTATCAATGTTGCTCTTTGCATACTTAACTTCTAGTTTTGTAAGACCAAAATCATCGCTTCCCGTTTTTTGATAAATCTTTTTTTTGTATTCGTTTAAGCTGTTTAGTATTAATAAGTACAAGTCCATGTCTTCTTTTGTTATCTCAAACAACTTGTTTATTTCTTTTCGTATTTCTCTCTCGAAATTCTTGGCGTGTTTAAAGACTTCTTGGTTTCCTTCTGCTAAGTCTTTATCTATAGTTTTTGAAAACTCTCTGATATGCGCGTCTAAGCGCCGCAATTCTTTTATGTCTTTGTAAATCTCGCTCTCAATAGCTTGGCTTCCTTTCTTTTTTGATAAAAGGAAATTCTCATATTTATTTTTTGCATGACTAATAAATCATCACCACTTCTTATATTATTATTTTTAGTTATTCCTTCTTTTTATATACTTTTTGAGTACAAAAATGAGAAGGTTTATAAATAATTCTGGATTATCGAAGAACTTATTATGGGAAGAATAAAGACGATGCTCATAAAAAGAGTAACTAATGAGTTAGTTGAGAAACACAAAGGCGAACTAACAAAAGACTTTGAAAAAAACAAAGAAATAGTTGAGAAACTAGCTGATGTGCCTTCAAAAAAACTAAGAAACATAATCTCTGGGTACACGACTCGGCTTATAAAAAACCAAAAAGAATTATAATCATTTTTTTGTATTTGATATTGGGGGTTGAGAGACGATGGTAAAAGACGATAACGTTATTTTTATAGGGAGCAAGCCTTTCATGAATTACGTGTCAGGCGTAGTGATGCAGTTCACAACACAAGACTCAAAAGAAGTCATTGTAAAAGCAAGAGGGAACTTCATATCAAGAGCGGTTGACGTCACGCTAATCGTGACTAAGAATTTCTTGGAAGGACAAGTCGAAATAAAAGATATCAAGATAGACACCGAAGAGCTTGAGAACAAGAAGAAGAAAATGGTCAAGGTAAGCACTATCGAACTCACTCTTGCCAAGAAAAAGTAAGAAAACTTTATATCTTAATTCTAAAATCCCTACTTAATAATCATGCAAATAAATTTTTTTTTGGGCCCGTAGCATAGCCTGGATAGTGCAACCGGCTTCGGACCGGTAGACAGGGGTTCGAATCCTCTCGGGCTCATAAAAAAACTTTTTTTTGAGGTTTAATATAATGGTTGGGGTTAAAGTAGCGGTTATAGGCACTCACAGCACAGGTAAAAGCACTGTTGTGAGAAACCTAAAAAGAGACTTCTTAGAACAAGGTTTTAGTGTTGGAGTAGTTGAAGAAGTCGTTAGGCGCTGCCCTTATAATATTAATGAAGCGGGTGATAAGAAGACTCAGGAGTGGTTATTAGAAAACCAGGTCTTAGAAGAAAACAACAAAGTAAAAGATAATGATTATTTGATTTGTGATCGTAGCGTCCTTGATAACTACGCGTACCTTTCATATCTTATTAATGGTGAGGACGAAGAATTCTACTCAAGGGTTTTGGAGCACTTAAAAAGTTATGATTATCTAGTCTTTAAAAGAATCGTTAGTAACAGGATTAAAGATGATGGTTTTAGGAGTCTTAACAAAGAATTCAGAGACAAAATAGAAGAGATACTAGTAGAGAAAATTAGTAGCTTACAAAACTTCTTTAAAGATAACAACGTAGAAGTCGTCTCTCTTAGAGGCGATGAAGTAACAGAAATAGTACAAAAAATAACCAAGTAACACTTTTTTTCTAGAGCAATAATCTTTATAAATAAAGAGCGCGTCAATACTTT
The DNA here is from genome assembly GCA_018221135.1 of Candidatus Woesearchaeota archaeon. Lineage (GTDB taxonomy): Archaea > Nanobdellota > Nanobdellia > Woesearchaeales > BM511 > JAAOYB01. The sequence goes on along the minus strand of JAAOYB010000024.1, from coordinate 4,364 downwards.
TTCATGGCAGATAAATTTGAGGCTAGAAGCGCTATTATTGGAAAAGCAGGCAAGCACGACGAGTTTGAGAGCTACCCTATCTTTGTGAACTTATTTGATAAAAACGATCCTCACAAAGACCCAGACGCGCTACCCAAAAAATTCTTAGAATATAAGGGAGTCCACAAAATCATAATAAAAGACTTAGACATAAACTATCTCCTGGCTGGAAAAGACATCGTGATAAACAACCTAACAAAAATCGTTGTAGAACAAGACGGACCCCACGTAATCATAAGCGGAGAACAAAAATAAAAAAAACGTTTTCTTTTCTTCTTATAACATTATTATTCTAGATTAATCTCTATGTTTTCTAAAAAAAAAATAATGAAAAAAAAGAAAAAAATAAGGGCCGCACAATATTGGACGAGTAAAGTATAACGTTTTTCCTTTTGATAAAAAAAAATAACACTAGTTCCGATAAAAGAAAAGTTAAGACGATTGGAAACAGCGTGCTGAAATTCTCGGCGAACCTTGAATCTTACACACCTGTCCCATCAAACGAATCTTTTATTCGAGTCAATGCTATCTCTTTTTGAGGTAGGCTTCGAGCTTAGATGCTTTCAGCTCTTATCCCTTGGCGCGTAGCTGCCCAGCTTACCCTGTCGGATAACTGGTAGACCAGAGGCGCCGATCCATCGTTCCTCTCGTACTGGATGGTCCTTCCTCTCAGATAACAAACATTTCCAGTAGATATTAAACATACTGCCTCACAGCGTACTGAACCCAGCTCACGATTCCTTTTAATGGGTGAACACCCCCACCCTTGGCTGCTTCTGCACAACCAGGATAGGAAGAGCCGACATCGATGTAGCAAGCCGCGCCGTCGATATGAGCTCTTGGGCGCGACAACTCTGTTATCCCCGGAGTAACTTTTCGGTCATCTCTAGCCCCCATCAAGGAGGACATAGAGGTTCGCTAGTCCACAATTTCTTGTTTGGAACTCGTTCTGTTAGAGGTCCAATCAGGCTGGCTTTTGCACTTGCACTCTTCACCCGATTTCTGACCGGGTTGAGCCAACCATTGGGCACCGCTGATATCCTTTCAGCGGTGTGCCACCCCAGCCAAACTGTCCACCTGCCGATGTCCTAAGAAACAAATCTTAGTAAGCGAAATGATTTATGAAGGGTGGTGTTTCATTGACGTCTACACGAAAACCTAGCGACTCTCGCTTTAACAACTACCACCTACACTGCACAACACAAGTCACATCACAACAACAAGCTACAGTAAAGTTTCACGGGGTCTTCACTTCCCACTGGAAATCTCAGGTCTTTGCACCTGAAAAAAGTGTTCGGAGGCATCCAACTAGGGACAGCGGCGATCTCGTTACGCCATTCATGCAGGCCGTCATTCAAACGGCAAGGCATTTAGCTACCTTAAGAGAGTTATAGTTACCCCCGCCGTTTACCAGATCTTAGCTCCATTGAACCGGAGTTTGAATTACTGGCACTGGGCAGACGTCACCAACCGTACGCACCCTTGCGGGCTAGCGGTTAGTTAAGTTTTTGTTAAACAGTCGGACCGCCTTGATCTTTGAACCCTGCGAACGCATCTATACAGATACAAACGCAGGGACCCCTTATCCCGAAGTTACAGGGCCAATTTGCCGAATTCCCTTAATTGGATTAAACCTTCACACCTTAGGTTACTCACCTAGGGGCACCTGTGCCGGTTCTGGGTATGAATAACAATGATATATCCCAATTCTTTTTTCACGGGCTCCAGGCATCAGCTAAATACGCATACGCGCACTGTTCTCAAGTTTACTCAGGTTCTCACCATTACAGTTCTCCCCTGACTTATCATGATTAACACACCCGACGGGATGTGTTAGCTTAGCCCGAAGCGTCAAAAATTAGGCTTGCGTCGCCGCACATACAATGTTAGTACAGGAATATTAACCTGTTTCCCTTTCCCGATTACTCCAGTTAGGAGCTCGGTTAGGATCAACTAACCCTTGACTGATCTACATTGTCAAGGAACCCTTGCCCTTACGGTGACAGAGATTCTCACTCTGCTAAGATCCTACTACCACCAGGATTTTCATTACTACTCGGTTCACACCCCTTCTCAGAGATGCTTTTGCCCAAGCAGTACGCCTACCTACCGCACGCCTCTCGGCTGCCTATAGTATCGGTAACTTGTTTAGCCCCGTCCATCTTCAAGGCCTGTAACCTCGACAAGTAAGCTGTTACGCACTTATTATAGGGTGGCTGCTTCTAAGCCAACCTCCTTGCTGTCTCTGGCTAAAGACACTTTTCACCCTTTCACACTTAACAAGTATTTAGGGACCTTAACTATAGTCTGGGTTGTTCCCCTCTCGCGATGCCCCCTTACGACGCACCGCCGTCTCCAGATTTCTACGATGTATAAACATTCGGAGTTGGACAGAAAGGTGAAGGATTTCTCCCCCAGCACTCCCAATCCGTGTCTCTACCATTCATACTATCTCCATCCAGGCTTGACTACGGCCAACTTTGGTAGGAACCAGCTATCACCGGTCTCGATTGGCTTTTCACCCCTAGCCCGAGGTTATAAGAACACTTGCTCGTAGTACCTCTGCAGGCCTCCACGATGTTTTACCATCGCTTCACCTTACCCCGGGTTAGATCGACCGGCTTCGGGTCGTACACGAGTGACTAATGGCACTTTCATACCATGACCCCTCAACAAAAGTTTGCGGGTAATCGGTTTCCCTAAGAATACGCGCTGAAACAGCGCTTAATCTCGCCACTCACATACACTCCCTGGCACGTTTTTCAAAACGCACGACACAACCCGCATTACGGGCCGTATCCCACTATCACTATCAGGTTTCAGACTCTTTTAACTCCCTGTTAAGGGTTCTTTTCAACTTTCCCTCACGGTACTTGTTCGCTATCGGTCTTGGAACGTATTTAAGGTTGGAAGTTGATGCCTCCCAAAATTCCTGCTCAATATCCAATGAACAGTACTCAAGATACTAACTCCATCTTTTCTCAATTCTCCTACGGGGCTATCACCCTTTTGCGCGCCCCATTCCAGGGGACTTCGAATCTCAAAAAAAGATTTTAATGCTAGTCTTATAACACCACATTCCCACAACGTCACCGTTGCGGGTTCGGTTTGCCTTCTGCGCTTTTCAGTCGCTCTTACTAAGCGCATCCCAATTGGTTTCTTTTCCTTCAGGTACTAAGACGTTTCAATTCCCTGAGTTCCCCACCACTGACGTGGTTAATATGCGAAGTCGCATTCGGAAATCCTTGGTTCAAGGAATACTTGCTTCTCGCCAAGGCATTTCGTAGCTTGTCACGTCCTTCTTCGGCGTCCAAGCCAAGTCATCCACCATAATAGCACAATTTTTTAGGATTCTTCTATATTACTAGGTAATTTTTATTACCAAAGGTGTTGGTTTTATTTTACTCGTCCTATGCACGGCCCTCATTAAACATGAAAATTCTACGTTGTCTTATACACGTTTTTTGGACCCTTCAACCAACATGACTCACCATGTTGATTTGCCTTAAATGAATATGATTTTTATTGAATGGACTCGACGGGATTTGAACCCGTGGCCTCCGCCTCACTTGACCACAAAAGCGGTTTGCAAGGGCAGCGCTCTCCCGCTGAGCTACGAGCCCTCCAGGAACATTAAAGGGTAAAAAGTAGGCAAAAAGAAGAAATATAAAAAAAAGGAGGTGATCCAGCCGCAGGTTCCCCTACGGCTACCTTGTGACGACTTAACCCACCTCACTTAGCATGGGTTCGAGCTAATCAAAAAAACTAGCGCTCACCCAAACTATGCTCGGGTGGTTTGACGGGCGGTGTGTACAAGGAGCAGGGACATATTCACCCCGCGATGATGACACGGGATTACTAGGGATTCCATCGTCATGAGGGCGAGTTACAGCCCTCAATCTGGACTAAGATAAGGTTTTGAGGTTTGGCTTCCCCTCTCGGAGTCGCATCCCATTGTCCTTACCATTGTTGCGCGCGTGTAGCCCAGAAGATTCGGGGCATACAGACCTACCGTAGCCTGCACCTTCCTCCTTGTTTCCAAGGCAGTCCCTACATTGTGCTCAATCCCAACAAGTTGGTTGTTAGCAATTGTAGGTACAGGTCTCGCTCGTTACCTGACTTAACAGGACACCTCACGGCACGAGCTGACGGCGGCCATGCACCACCTCTCGGCTCGTCGGGTAAGCCCTTTAGACTGACCTTCATCCTGCCGTCGCTTCTGGTGAGATTTTCTGCGTTGAGTTAGATTAAACCGCACGCCGCACCCCTTGTGGTGCTCCCCCGCCAATTCCTTTAAGTTTCAGTCTTGCGACCATACTTCCCAG
>JAAOYB010000004.1 GCA_018221135.1 Candidatus Woesearchaeota archaeon | reverse complement strand
TTTTTTTTTATTCTAGTTCATCAATCCAGTCCTGTGCGGTTGGAATTTTTCTCACTGCTCCTTCAGCTGAGCAATAAGGGCATCTTCTTGGGATTTTGTCTTTTTGAATCTTGTATCTGCACTTAGTACATTCAAAGCTCATAAGAAAAAAAATGTGAGGTTATTGGTTTATATAATTAACGAATTTTTTGTTAAGGCTTACTGATATTTAGAAGATTTCTTCTCTGCTCCGAGTAGCGCCCTAACTCATACGCGCATAGATACGCTCGGTCTATCTCGTCATTGATCTCGGCAGGGGTTAAGTAATGTCCTTCTTTGAGGCGCTTGACTATCATGAATAAGTATAATACCATTTGCCTAGCAGGATAGTGGATTCCTAACTCTCTTATCTTTGATAGCGCGTCTTCTTTATAAATCCCGTAATTTATGTTAAACCCCGCTTTTAGAAAGTCGTTTAGTATGGTAAAAGCTTTTTGTTTAAGCATCTCAAGTGATGATTCATCTGCGTGTTTTAGTGTTCCTAAACTATCATATAATTTTTTTAGACTTGTTTGTCTTTGCAAAAAGTAATGCCTAGAAGGTCTGCCTAACAATTTACTTATAGTAACTAGGTGAGCGATGTTTAGCTTTGTAGCGCTTCTAACCAAGAAAAAAGTGAAGAGGATGATGATAACCCCTATTATTAATGTTAGACTTGATGAAAACCAAAAACTTTTTTTGGTTTCTTCTTTTCTTGTATTTTGATTTGATGAGTCCACTACTTTTTTTGTTGACGCAGTAATCTCTGCCTGTATGTTCCAAACATAACTATCTCTTAATCCTTTAGAATCAATTACGTCTACTCTTAACTCGTACCTCCCCGTCTCTAAGATGTTTGTATCCAAGATGTACTTGGTTGTGTTCTTGTTTGTTCTTTCATTGTTTAAAAACCATGTTTTTTGGTGTGTGTCATCATCTGAGTCTTCTATTATTATCTCGAATACTTCTTTTATGTTCCCTATTAATTCAACATTGGGATTCGTTGGGTTTTTGCTTATTATTTTTGGCTTGTCATAAACGCTAAAAGTTACTTGTTTTGTCGCGTAGCAATCATCGCTTCCTACTAATCCAAAAATTACTTTGTTTATTCCGACGTCTTCTTGGCTTGGAGTCTGACTTATCTCTCCTGTGTTAGCATCGTAGGTCAACCAGTCTCCTCTTAGTTGTTGTACGAATAACTCATTTCTTTCTAGTTGTGGTGTGTCAGCTATTTGTGCTTCGTATTTTTGACCTTCGTAGAGTGTTTGTTCTTCTTCTATTAAGAAAGTTGGCATGTCAGCTTCTGAGCAGTTCAAAGCATAACTAATCGTAGGTAATAAGAGTATTAGTAAGAAAAACAAAACCTTTTTTTTCATCGTAAAAACATTAATGGTTGTCAACCTCTCCTTATATTATTAGAAGTCTTACGTGTTTATGTTTATAAAAAACTTACTAAAAAATGATTGTGTTGTTGACGCGTTATTCTTTTTTGTTTAGTTTATTTGCTAATTCTGTTGATGCGTTTTCTAATGCTTCCCAAATCACGCCTGCGTGATAACTCGCTATCGCGCATTCTTTGCTGCAAAAAACTATTTTGTCACTAAAATCTTCTGTGCTATAAGGTTTTTCAGCGTTAGAAATCTCAACATTGCACACTTCACAATATTTGCTATATTTATTTCTATATGGTTTGTTTATCGCCATTTAATATAGTACTGTTTTTGCTATCTTAAATACTTTTTCTTTAAAAAAAAGAAATAAAAAAAAGCCTCCGCCGAGAATTGAACTCGGGACCTCGTCATTACCAATGACGCGCTATACCGCTAAGCCACGGAGGCAGAGAGTATTCTTTTTTTTAGAATTCGCGTTTTGTTTATAAAATTTATGATACGCCCAAGTACACGCTCACAACTACGAAGAATAAGTAAATCATTAAGAAACTCATGCCTTCTTTATACCTGAATTCTTGTTTCATCCTCATAAACACTAATAGTAGTAGTGTTACGAATCCAAGGATTGGGTAAACAAAAAACAAGACTTTTGCGTGAACATCCAAAGTGTAAATAATACTAGCTATCCCCCCCACGAGTAATATGTTACTTATGTTGCTTCCGATAATGTTTCCTAAGAGCATCTCCGTATCGTTTTTTCTGGCCGCAGCCAAAGTAACTCCTAGTTCTGGAAGCGTGGTCCCTAGGCTAATAGCGATGAGGCTGACTACTACTTTGCTAACTCCGAAGAAGAGCGCTATGTTTTCTCCGCTAAAAACTGTGATTCTAGCCGCGAAATAAATAATCAAGCTAAGAACTAGTATTACAAAAACCCTATATATTACTAAGTGAGGATGCTTTTTTTCTTCGCCTTCAATCTTAATCTTCTTAGCAGCTTCTACTACTAAATCTTCTCTTTGAAACAAGAACAACATATAAAAAACGAAGAGTAACAAGAACAACACTCCATCGATGTAGTTGTACTCGCCATCGATACCAAGTATTATAAAGATGCTAGTGATGATGAGTAGTAGTGGCGCATCGGTTTTGAACTCGTACTTTTTTATCTTAATACTAGTAATAAGCAATGCCACTCCTAAGAGGAGAGCTATGTTTATGATGTTCGCGCCGAGGATGTTTCCGAGTACTATCTCTGAGTCTTTTGCCACGCTAGCAGCGACTGCGACTCCGAGTTCTGGAAGACTAGTTCCAACGCTAACAACGCTTAACCCTATAAGGAAATGGCTTATTCCAATCTTATTTGCGAGGATGGTGGCGTTATCTACTAGTTTCTCGCTTGCTTTAACAAGCAACAACAAGCTAAGACCGAAGAGTAAAAAATTAAGTGATATGTGCATACATAGAAATCTGGATTTATGAGTTTAAAAACTTTTAGAAAAAAATAAGTGGTGTGGGCATAAAAAAAATCTTTTACGAGATTTTTGAGCCAACATATTTAAAAAAAATATGTGGGGGACGGGATTCGAACCCGCGGATCCACTAAGGAACAGGATAACCCATTTACAAGATGGGTGCTCCAT
>JAAOYB010000023.1 GCA_018221135.1 Candidatus Woesearchaeota archaeon | reverse complement strand
TTTTGTGGGATTGACCTGTTAGGGTAAATAGAGCGAACGCCTCCTAAAACAACTATTTTTTTGTTGGTGTGAGCGTTAGGCCGAGGGTTCGAATCCCTTCAGGCGCGTAAGTCTTAACTAAGCGTATGAGGGGTTTGAAGAATTTTTTTCTTTATATTCCCTTCAGGTGCGTATTCTTTTTTCTTAGTAAATTATTTAAACATACTTTGCCAAGAATCTTTTATTATGGAAGTATTGGAGCGTCTCAGAAAGTATGGTAAGCCAAGCGCGACAGAGATAAAACATTACTTAATTACGAGTTTAGTTCTTGGTTTCATAATAGGTTTTAATGATAGGTCAGAAGAGTTCATATGGTCTGCGTACTTGACTAACATGTTAGCCGCGATATTAATCGTTGCTTTTAGCTTGTTTATTAGCAACTTAGTAATTAGACTTCTCACATTAAAAATGGGTTACGAAGCAGAGTATCGCTTTAGCATTAATGGATTATTAATAGGTGCTATGCTCGCTTTTGCTAGTAACGGCTATTTTTGGTACTTAGCTCCTGGTTTCGCCACGATTCATTTAAACGAGGCTTTGCGTCTTGGAAAATTCAGGTACGGCCTTAGGATGCGTGATTGGGCTAGGGGAGCCGCTGGCGGAGCAACAATATTTGTGTTATTAGCATTAATAGCTCATGTTAGCGCTCCCGGAAACCCTTTTGTTGACTTATTCGTAAAGATTAACATTGCCTTAGCTTTTTACTCATTAATCCCTGTTCCTGAGAATAATGGGATAAACATCTTTTTTGGTCAACGAAGCCTATTCGCGTATTTATTATTTGCGTTCATAGCAGCGTATGCCATGATAAAATTGACTATTAGTTTTTGGGGGACGCTGTTCTTCGCTTTCTTTTTTGGTTTTGTAGGAATAATTTTTTGGTCAACGAAAATAGACAAATAAAATAATTATTTTAGGCTGAGAAAACTTTTTTGCACTAAGTATATTAGTACTACGTACACCATTAATGTTTTGATTCCAAAGAGTACCATGATAAAATAAACGCCGCTAAGTAAATCTAGTAGGCTTGCGAAGTCCCCCCTGAAAACCAGGCTTTTTATTATTAGGTAAGTTGCTAAGCCAAAGCCCAAGTGCCAACTAATAACATTAAAGTGTATTAATAGCATGCTCGTCGCTGCTAGTAAGTCTAGAAGACCAAATATTTTTATTAACATCCTTATTGGGTTAGGTTTATAAATAATGATTTAAATAAGTAACTCTATGATTCGTTGGGGTAAAAAAGGGGATTTTAGTGTTCACTGGGTTGAGTACGTATTCATTTTCTTATTAGTAATGGGTTTCGCTATTAGTTTTAGTATTGATAACTTAGTAATTGTTTACTTGGTTTCTTACGTCGCGGGTTTGCAATGCGGAGTGGTTACTTATACTAGTATGAAGAGGACTATGCGTTTCCCTGTTTGGCTTATTATAATTGGTTTCTTGCTTGGTTACTTGCTTGGCAGTTTTCAGGCTAGCAAATTCGCTATTATCTTATTGTTTCTAATCGGGTTAGTTAATGGGCACATGCTTTTTAAGAAAAAAATATTTGTTCTTGATAACGGCAAAAATGATAAAAAAAATAGTTAGTAATGTTTACAAATTAGTTCTTAGTTCAAACATCTACTTCTTAGACCTTAACAAGAAGATAATCATAGATACAGGAGACAGAAAAGATCGCGGCGATGTTAAGTTGTGGCTCTCAAAACTAGTTGATTTTGAGAGAGTCGACGTAGTCATCTTCACCCACCTCCACTACGATCACACCGGCAACGCAGACCTTTTTAGTAACGCTGAGTTCTATGCTTCAAAAAAAGCTGTTGAAGACTTAGAAAAAGTTGGTGTAGGAGCGGTTCTTAACAAACAAATCACCACTATATTAAGAAAAATAGAGATAAAACCCCTACCTAAAAAACTTAGTGTGCTAAGAGTGATAGAGACGCCAGGTCACACAGCGGGGAGTGTTTGTTTGTTGTATGAAAAAGAAAAAGTGTTGTTCTCAGGCGACACCGTCTTTGATAACAACATCCTTGGCCGAGTTGATTTGCCAACAAGCAAGCCTGAGAAGATGAGCGAGTCCTTAATGAACCTTGTAAGTTATGATTTCAAGCATTTATGCCCTGGCCATGATTGCGAGGCTAAGCCTGTTCCTAAATTCATAAAAAAAGCCGGGCTAGAAAAAAAGTTTGGGTATTAATCAGTCCCAGAGTTCTTCTAACTCACTTAAAGTGTACACCCTGTCTTTTTCGTAAACAACTCTTTTCTTTGGAGTCTTGTATTTCTTGTTAATGTTATAACCTTCATCAGCTTCCATCTCCTCTGCTTTTTTTTGGCTTATAGGCCCGCAATTAGGACATAAGAAGAAAGGCCCCCACTTGCTTTGCTTAACACTTAGTTTCTCTCCGCAAACACACGGTTTCTCATCACTAAAACTGGTTTTGTGGTCTGCGCACGCATTTAATCCTTGCTTGTTCTTAAAAAAAGCTTTTTTATCACAAAAAAAACAGTTTTCTTCTTTGCTCTGCCCATAAACTTTCTTGTTTCTAAAACCCATAACAAAATAGTAAAAAAGGGTTAGTATAAAAAACGAGTTGTTTTTTCTCACTGGACATTTTTAGAATACGTTTTTAAATAATCGTTGCTCTCTTTTCTAATCGAAGATGATTAAGGGTTTTGAGCCTAGGCTTTATCAACAAACAATTTTTAGTACTTGTTCACTTCACAACACATTAGTTGTGCTTCCAACCGGGCTTGGAAAAACCAATGTTTTCTTGATGATAACCGCGAAGCGACTAAGTGATTACCCTGATATGAAAGTCATGTTACTCGGACCGACCAGGCCATTAATTGAGCAGTACAAAAAAGCTTTTTTGGAAAACTTCGATGTACGAGAAGATGAAATAGCAGTTATTACCGGGGCGGTGAGTCCTGATAAGAGAAAAGAAGTCTACGAAAAAGCCAAGATTGTTTTTAGTACGCCGCAATGCATCGAGAACGATATGATAACGCGCCGCGTTGACATAAAAAAGTTTAGTTTGATAGGCTTTGACGAGGCTCACAGAGCAATAGATGACTACGCGTACACATTCATAGCTAAAAAGTATTACGAGACCGGCCCAAAAGCAAGGCTTATTGGCTTAACAGCTAGTCCTGGAAGTGACAAAGAAAAAATAGAGAGCGTAATAAATAATTTATTTATCGAAAAAGTTGAGGTCAGAAACGAAGACGACGAAGATGTAAAACCCTACATACAAGAAACAAAAGTATCCTGGGCCGAGGTCGAATTACCTGAGGAGTATCTGAAGATAAAAAAGTATTTTGAGTACGTGATAAAAGATCGACTAAAAACTTTGAAGAGTTTGGGCGTGATTAGTAAGATTAGTGATTTTGGTCTTAACAAAAAAGAAGTCTTAAGACTGCAAGTCGAGGTCCAAGCAAGGATTGCTAAAGGAGAAAAAACTCCTGAGCTCATGAGAGGGATATCAGTCTTGGCTGAGATCATAAAAGTTGAGCACGCAAAAGAATTAATAGAAAGCCAAGGCGCAATTCAATTACTTGAATACATGAAGAAAAGTTTTGATGACGCCTCGAAATCTAAGAGTAAAGCCGTAGTTAACTTAGTACGAGACGAAGCGTATAAAGCTGCGTACTCCTTAACAAAGAAAACGGTTGAGAGGGGTGTTAAGCACCCAAAAATAGGTGAAGTCCAAAAAATCTTATTAAAGAATCCTGAGAGTAAAAAAATTGTTTTTAGTCATTTTCGAGAAACAGCTAAGACTATAAGAGACGAATTAGAAGCGATGGGTGTTAGCTGCGAAGTCTTCGTAGGCCAAGCCAAAAAAAACGGAACAGGGATAACACAAAAAAAACAAAAAGAGATAATTGATGATTTTCGAGAAGGAAAGTTCGAAGTCTTAATCGCGACTAGCGTCGCAGAAGAAGGCCTTGACATACCAAACGTTGACTTAGTCGTGTTCTACGAGCCTGTTCCTAGCGCTATCAGACAGATTCAAAGAAGAGGAAGAACGGGTAGACATAGTGAGGGACAAGCAATATTATTAGTTGCTAAGAATACTCGTGACGAAGCGTATAAGTGGAGTGCGTATCACAAAGAAAACAAGATGTACAAAGTGCTTCGAGGCCTAAAGGAAAACAAAGGTTCAGAGTTAAAGCCTAGGCGTGACGCGAAGCTAAGTGATTACGCACAAAAAGAAGAAACAGTTTCAGGAGATGTTAAAATAGTTGTTGATCACCGAGAAAAAGCTAATAAAGTAGTGAAGTCTTTGATGGAGCGAGGGATAAGTATAAGTTTGGAAAAACTTGACATCGGAGACTATTTACTAAGTGATAGGGTTTGCGTGGAGTACAAAACAGTGTCTGACTTTGTGAATTCAATAATTGATGGAAGATTATTATCTCAGCTTAAGATTCTTAGAAAATACGAGAAACCAATAGTGTTAGTTGAAGGAGGAGAAGACCTTTATAGTCAAAGAAACCTCACACCTAATAGTATTAGAGGCGCAATTGCGGCTGCGATGATTACTTATGGCATCCCAATCTATTTTAGTAAGAACAAAGAAGAAACAGCTGATTTACTTAGCTTAATAAGCAAAAAAGAACAACTACAAGAAAAAAGGGGTTTTTCGATGCACAACTTAAAACCAACTAGTACTAGGCAACTCCAAGAATACATAGTGGCTAGCTTACCAGGCGTTGGTAGCAGTCTTAGTAAGCCCTTACTAAAAGAGTTTAAGAGTATCAAAAAAATATTTAGTTCTGAAGAAGAAGATTTGAAAAAAACTCGGCTAATAGGTGATAAGAAAGCCAAGGAGATCTTTGACATAATTAATGAGGATTACAAAGACTATGAGTGATGAAAGTTTTAAGAGGCGGAGTGAGTTCTTATTGTATTATAAGAGAAAAGACATCCGAAACTCTATTGTTGAATCTTCAAAAGACTTAGAAGTAGTTCCTAATTTTGATAACAACTTCTTTAGTAAGAGACCTGATATTCTTAGTTACCCTGACGAGATAATCGACGCTGTTAAGAAAGGAGCCACTAGTTTTCACGCGTCTGAAGAGAGGTGGAGTAACCCCATGGATTTAAGCCCAACCCTAAAAAAAGGGGAGTTAGACGCGTTGCGCATCGGCTGGGATTTAGTATTAGATATTGATATCCCTTGCTGGGAGTTATCCAAGCTTATCGCTAAGCTCATAATAAACGCGCTTAGAGATAACGGCGTAAAAAAAAGTGTTGGGATTAAGTTCAGCGGAAACAAAGGATTTCACATAGGCGTCCCGTTCGAGTCGTTCCCAGAAACTATTAATGGCGTTCCTACAAAGATGTTGTTTCCTGATACGACTAGGCGCGTAGGCGCGTACCTAATTAATTACATCAAAGAAAAGTACAAATTCGTTGATGACAAACTAGTTTTTGATGACAGAACGTACACGCTTAATGAACTAATTGAATTAACAGGTCTTAAACGTGAAGAAATAGTTGAAGTGGTGTGCCCGGATTGTCACAAGCCAAGAAATGAGAAGAGAACCATCCCAAAACACGTTTTTATCTGTTCTAATTGCCAAAAAAATTTTGAGGTAGTCGGCGAAGAAAAATACGTTACGTGTGATAAGTGCAAATCTCTTGTTACTCAAAAAGAATTAGTAAGCAAGAAAAGAAAAGAAGGATGTCTTGGTTGCAACTCAAAAAAGAATCCTGAGAATCGCTTCGCGTTGATAGAAATAGACACAGTCCTTATTAGTAGTCGGCACCTTTACAGAACGGTTTATAGCCTTCACGAAAAAACAGGGCTTGTAAGCGCGCCGTTTAACCCTGACAAAGTTGATAAGTTCAAAAAAAGTTTTTGCACCCCCTCCAATTTTAAGATTGGAAAATACAAGTTTCTAGACAGAGAAAACGCGGTTGTAGGAGAAGCCACCCCTCTTTTTATTAAAGCTTATGATTATAACTACGTAGAAGAAAAACAAGAAGAGAAAAAAGGTGGGGCTATGCGTTTCGAAGAAGTTGAGCGCTTAGAGCACGAAATACCTTTCGAGCTCTTCCCACCATGCATAAGACTTGGACTTAACGGCTTAGAAGATGGAAAGAAACGCTTCGTCTTTACACTCATTAATTTTTTATCAAGCACTGGTTACGATTATGATCGCATAGAAGAAATCTTGGTTGAGTGGAATAAGAAAAACCCAGAAGCCTTAAGAGAAGTTAACCTACTAGGGCAGATAAGGTATGCTAAACAACAACAAAAAAGGGTTCTCCCTCCTAATTGCGACAACAAAATGTATTATTTAGACTTTGGTATTTGCAAACCTGATAATTTGTGTGAGAAGATAAAAAACCCTGCTCAGTACGCCAAGAGAAAAGCAAAACACAGAAAAGAACCCAAAAAAACAAAGGTTAAAGACGAAAAACCCCGTGTTTAGCTCATAGTAATATTTATAAATACCTCATAGTTTCTTTGAGTTTATCATGGTTAGAGGAATGTTTAAGAGTAGGACTCTAAGAAGAGTTTTTAGAAAGACTCCAGGAGGAAGAAACACTCTTACGTATAGGAAGAGAAAGCCTAAGAACCACGTTTGTAGTGAGTGCAAAAAAGTTCTTCCAGGCGTCCCAAGAGAAAGACCTTATAAGATGATGACTCTTGCTAAGACGCATAAGAGACCTGAGAGGCCTTACGGCGGAGTTCTTTGCAGTAGTTGTTCTAGAGAGAAAATCAGAAAACAGGTGAGAACATGATCTTCGAAGTTGGAAGGGTTTGTGTTAAGCTCGCTGGGAGAGACGCTGGGCAGAGATGCGTAGTCGTTGACTTATTAGAAGATAATTACGTACTTATAGATGGCCTTACTCGGAGGAGGAAGTGTAACGTTCATCACTTAGAGCCTTTAGGAGAAGTTATCAAGCTCAAAAAAGGCGCTAGTCACAGCGATGTTTCTAAAGAATTCAAAAAGTTAGGGATTGACATCCCTAAAAAGGTTAAGGCAAAAAAAGCAGGGGAGCGACCTAAGAAAGTCAGAAAAGTTAAAGTTAAACCAGCAAAAGAAGAAGTAAAGAAAAAGAAACCCAAAAAAGAATCTATTATCGCCACTGCAAAAAAAGAATTAGAGAAAAAGGTTGCTTCTGTAACTGCACCAAAAGAAGAAGTAAAGAAAAAAGTTTCTCCTAAGAAAAAAACAAGTAAAAAGTAAAAGTTTTCTTATTTTATTATTTTGTAGAGTTCGCTTAGGTTTAATTCTAGCGCCGCAACCGGCATTTCTAACTCGTAGTTCTCTAATACTTCAGGGCTTATCTCGCCTATGTACGCTACGCCCTTACCACCTATTTTGGCTCTTGCTACTCTTCCTTTAATAAAACTATTATGCGTTGTTGACTCTACAGAGTACTTTACTTCTAAGTAATTCAGTATTAAGTCAAGGACTTGTCTTATCTTTGTGTAATCCGCGTCTTGGCCGCATAGCACGACTCCTAAACGGGTTTGTTCAAGGATGTTTGTCTCTTGTTTTGAATCTTTTTTGAACACCCAACCCGCTTCGTATAAGTTCTGAGGGTATTCTTGGTGCATGTTAGACGCGAGTACATCCAATAAGCTCGGAATCATCCAAGACCGCAAGCTATCGTATTCTTCTGAGATGCTATTAGCTAAAGTCACCGTGTCCAAGTCTAAGTTCATCCTTTCTTTTTGGTGTTTTTGATTAGTGATACAATAAGTGCACGTCTCCAAATAACCAAGCCCGACTAGTATGTTGAGTATTTTGTTCTTAAACCCCTCAAAATCATCGCTTTGCCCTAGTGTTGCCACGTTAGGAATGACTTCTTCGAAGTTCTCGTAACCGTAAGCTATGGCTACGTCTTCTATTAAGTCTACTTGGTGCAAGATGTCTGCTCTGTAAGCTGGGACTAACACTTTTTTGTTCTCGTAAGCATACCCCATTTTTTCCAAGCAACTCTTTAATTCTTTCTCGCCTAATTCTGTGCCTAAGATTTTGTTAACATAAGATAAGTCTACTCTCATGCTGCTAGGCTCTAATATGGGTGTTTTTCGTTTCTTATCAGGGTATTCGAGAGTCATTGATTCTATCTTTGCTCCCATGTCATGTAGTGTTGTGACTATCATGTTAAGAGCTAAGTGAAGCACGTCAAAATCAAAACCTGAGCATTCTATAAAGACATCTTTTGTGTCTTCCGTGATTTTTCCTACGTCGTGACTATTAATTATTGGAGGCATAGATAACACTTTTCCTTTCGCGTCTCGAAACACAGGGTATTTGTCAAGGCCATCTAAGAGGTGCGCGTAGTCCTCTCCTGTTGGGTGCTCTTTTAGTATTTGGTAAGCATCCATTTCTTTATCGCCTTCAAGTGGTTGGAATACTATCTCGGACGGGTTTTCTGCTTTGAACGTTATTGGCATCTCAATTTTTTCTAATGGGTAAACGCCTATCGCGACTTTTTTCCTGTTACGACCGTACGTTACGTGAAGTTTTTCTTGGACTTGTATTAATTCTCTTATCTTCTCATCATCAAACGATATGTTTTTCGCGATTGCGCAAGCCGTGTAGGGCCTCACATCTTTCAAATTCTTATCTATTATTACTTTCTCTTTAGAATCTGTGACAACGAATTTTGAGAGGCCTTTCTTTGCCCCTACAAAAGTGCTAAACGCTCTTGCGAATCCTTGCTCGGAGAGCATGTCTGGGCGGTTTGGGAAGACTTCGACTACGATTTCTTCTTCTCCTAGTTCTTCTAGGTCTGTTCCTATCATCGAGATTCTATCTCTTAGCTTCTCATCTGATAGTTTTTTCCCTACTAGGTTCTCGAAGACTTTCCTGTTAAGAGTTATTGTAGGCATCTTATTTTAGCCACTCCTTCATGTTTCTTAATAAGTCTAGTTTGTTGTTGTATAAGTCTCTTAGGTCTTTGAATCCGAAGTAATCCACGATTATTCGCTCCATCCCAAGGCCCCACGCTAGTACTGGGACTTCTATTCCTATTAATGTCTTTGTTACCTCTGGGCGGAATATCCCTGCGCCGCCGAGTTCTATCCACTCCTTTTTTTTGGGGTTGTACACGTCTACTTCTACTGATGGCTCTGTGTATGGGAAGTGCCCTGGTCTCATCCTGATATCTGTGAACCCCATTTTTCCAAAGAATTCTTTTAAGTATCCTTTTAGGTGTTTTAGGTTGGCGTTTGGGTCTATCACGATTCCTTCGACTTGGTTGAACTCAAATAAGTGTTTCCAGTCCAAGGCTTCGTTTCTAAAAACTTTGTTAACTGAGAAGAATTTTGCTGGCATCTCGTACTCGCCGCTTCTTATCTTATCAAGATACATCGCTGAGAGCCCTGTGGTGTGTGTTCTTAACATGTTCTCGCTTGCTTCTTCCTTACTCCACTTCCCACCCCAACCAGTGCTGCCTGTGTCTGCGCCGTTTTCGTGGACGTCTTTTACTTTCTTATACCACTCAGGTATCTTCGCGTTTTTTGGTTCTTTTACGTAGAACGTGTCTTGCATGGCTCTTGCTGGGTGATCTTGAGGGACGAATAAGGTGTCTAGGTTCCAAAACCCTGATTGCACTATTGAGCCTTTCATCTCTGTGAAACCCATCTCTAACCAAATGCTTTTCATGTAATTAATTGCTTTGTTAACAAAGTGACGCCTTCCAGAACTAATTTTAGGAACATTAATTGAGACGTCGTACTCTCGAAAACTTTTCTTCTTCCACGAACCTGTTTTTAGCATTGCAGGTGTTAATCTGTCACTAACATCCCCTATTTTCGAGCTGTTCTTGACAAGTTTAAGACCAAGACTAGAGAGCTCAACTGTTTTCTTCTTAATTTTTTCCTTTTTTAGTATCCCTTTTCTTCTTAGCAAGTTATCAGCGGCGAATCTTTCTTCATCTTCTAAGCCACTCATGTTTACAGGGAACTTTTTTGATAAGAGTTTTTCTTCCAAACTAGTTTTTTCTAAGAAAACCCGTCCAAAATTAGTTATTGAAAAAGTTAATGTCTTGTCTTTTTTAACATCAACAGCCGCTTTTTGCTTTAAAACCCCAATGCACCCATTGATTTCTTCTCTACTAAGACCTTTTCTTTCTAATTCTTGAATTGTTAAAGCCTTGTTCTTTATCTCTTTTAAGAACTTTTTTTCTGGCAAGCCTTTCTTTTTGTATTCAAAACCATTTTTATCAAGGTTCAAGACTTCGCTTATTTCTTCTCTTATCTCTAAAGCTTTCTTATTGTTTAGCCATTGAAGCGCTCTCATAACCTCAACATCTTTTAAACCACTAATTTTTACTAAGTCTTCAAAGAGTATTCCTTGTTTTAGAAAAGGCAAGGTTTTTCTCTCTAGAGGATGCAAAGTTTTTAGAATTTTTTCTGCGCTCATTCTTACAAGAATAATAATTAGAGATTTTTATATAAACATTTCGAAAAAAAAAGAAAAAAAAGAAAGAACAAAAAAATTAGTTCATCTTATTTTTTTGTTTTAATCGCTGCTTCTGGTTTTTTCATTTCTTTCCATGCAAGCTCAAATAATTCTTCTAATGCTCCTGCAAAGAAAGGCGTATTAACCCAGATTCCAACATCGTAAGTTGGGTGTACTTCGTCATCGTTTAAAACCATGAAGATTAATTCTTTTGAATCAACTATTACGAACCGAGCTTTTGAATCAGTGTGTCGAACTTCTGCTACGCCTTCCATGTCTTTTTCGACTTTTGCGGTGTCAGGTGTTAGCGGAGCGCTGATTCTTATCTTAACCCCTCTTTTTTTGAGTTGTTCAAAAACAGGTTTTAAGCCTTCTATTTTTCGGATTAAGCCTTGGCTCGTCGTCATTATAGTAACGGTTTCCTCTGCGTTTCGAATAGTTAGTTCTAAGTGGTTATACAAGTTTTGTCTTCCTTTCATACTCCCTGCTAAGTCGCTTGGCTCTACTATTTCTACGCCTTGGGTGTGAAGAGTGTTTAACTCGTCAAGAATCTCGGTGTCTTTTAGTGTTTCTAATCTCTTAATCGCTTCGTCCGCTTCGTTTTTAACGTTCTTTTTTACTCTGTCTACGACTTCGTTTGGAGGAACCGCTATGTACTTGATTGGTTTGCCAAGCTTCATTATGACAAAACCTTTTTTTTCTAGGCTTTCTAAGACGTCGTAGCTTCTGCTTCTTGGAACATCAGCTATGTCTGAGAGTTCCCCAGCTGTGCTTACCCCTCTTGATAGAAGAGCAGCCCAAATCTTTACTTCGTAGAGATTTAGTCTAAAATATCTTCTTAATTTGCTTAAAAATTCGTCTTTTACTATCATTTTGTAATCTAAGCTTGTTCTAGCTTAGTCGTTCACCCCTTTTAGTTTATGACAGTTTGGTACTACTATAAAGAGTACCTCAACCATTGCGCAGTGCTGATAAGCTTTCACTGTGCGGCAATAGTTAAAAAAACAATATTATTTATTAATCTTTCTCTTTTCAAAAAAGGGTTTTCCTCTTCTATAAACCCCGCTTAAATCATAAGTTTTATATAGGTGATAATTATCTATTCATTACATTATATTAATATAAAACCATTATTTGGGTTTTTTTAGGAGGGATAAATAATATGCTTAAGATGAAAAAAATCTCGGATAGTTATGACATGAAAGTTTTCACTGACACAGGAGATTACTTTGGCGATATCGAAGAATGCATACTTACCACTAGTAAGATTTTTGGTTGGAGAGTAAAAGCTACTAGGAACAGTTTCTTAAACAAAGTGCTAGGAAGCGCTAAAGGAGTAATCGTGCCTCACCAATTAGTAAAATCAATTGGGGATATAATGATAATCTCAAAAAGCGCTGTTCCGAGTTACAGCTCAGAAGACGAAGACGAATAAAAATTTTGCGTCTTCTAATTAATTGTTTTCTATAAATTTTTAAAGAAATAATAAAAAAACTTTTTTTTAGTGGTGTCCGCATCCTTGGCAAGTCATGCAACCAGCACTTGATAAATCAGTCATTTGGTGTCCGCAGCACTCACCTGTTTTCTCGCTTACTTTACCGCAAGCCTCGCATCTAAAAATTTGTTTCATAACCTTTTAAGAATTCGTGTTTTGTTTAAATAATTTGTGCTTTAAACCCGGGGTGTTGTCTCAAAGAGATGTTACCTAGATAGATACAGTATTTGTCCATAACCTTAATTGGTATTTGTAGAATTATAGATTATGTCTTTTCCTAAGTTAATGATGTAGGGGAAGATAAAAGCCACAAGGTAGAAACTACTAATGATTATAGGGTTGTTATACCTGTTAAGATTAAGTATTTCGATGAAGTGATTAGATACACTAACTATTATGTACATCGTTATAATCGCTAAGGCTGGTATGAATAACTCTGGCATTATCTTGTACTCTGTATCAAGTTTTTCTATGTCTTCTATGAGTATGTTAAATAAGAAGCCAAAAGTAAGAGCCAACACCGTTATTAATAAGTACAAGACTTTTCCACTCATAACAATCAAGAAAGGGATAAGCATAACACTAATCAAAAAATTCCCAAAGATTAGTATGAAAAGCGCAACCCAATAAACGATTTTGTCAAGGCGAGCAATTAAGGGGTGCTTATCAGTTTTTTCCATGGTATCAAGAGCTCGCTCTATTTCTTCTTGGGACCAACCTTTCTCTTTTAATCTTTGTGACAAATCTTTTTTCATCTTCTAAACCCAAGTTTTTTAAGAACGTAATTAAATAATCCTTCCCTCTCAATAAATGATTCAACGTATCTTTGCCCTATGAGGTTCGCTGCGAGTTTCTTATAAGCAACGCTCGCCCTGCTCTCAGGGTGCGTGTAAAGCACTGGGTTTTTTAAGTGCAGACTCTTTCTGATGCTCTGATCATAAGGGATTATGCCAATAACAGGTTTTTCAAGGATTGTCTCGATATTAGTGATGCTTAACTCCAAATTATCATTTCTTACCTTAGTCACCACGACCCCTAAGACTTTTGTTCCTTCTTTTTCAGCTCTCTTAATAGTTTTTAAGGCGTCTGTAACACTAGGAATATCAGGTGAAGACACGATTATCGCGTCGTGCGCGACTCTTAAAGCGTGAACTGCTTCGCTTCCAAGTCCCGCAGCGGCGTCTATAAGCACGACTTCCCCGCTGTCTTTTAGTTCTGGGACTACGTGTTTTAAGTTTTCTAATAATTCATCAGGGTTTTCTTCTAAACTAATACTAGAAGGAATAATTTTAAGACCTGAAGGGTGAAGGTACACCGCGTCTTTTATGTGTTTTTTTCCTCTAAGCGCATCTTGCAGAGTGACTGGAAGGCTCGGGGTTCCTAAGTGCAAACAAATATTTGGGGTGGTGATGTTCGCATCCAAAACAATTGCTTCTCGCCCGAAGTTTTGAAGAGCGCTTGCTAAGTTAAGAGTCGTCGTTGTCTTCCCCACTCCTCCTTTTCCAGAAGCGATTACTACAAAACGCGTCATTTAACTAAAACTCACCTCACCAAAAAAACCCATTTTTTTAAAAAAAATTTATGTGCTTATTATCTCGCTATCGACGTACATTAAAAACTCTTTCATGTTCTTAAAGTGTTCTGTGACAAAATCGATGTTAATCGTTACTGTTTCATCATCTATCTCGGTTATTAGCGCTACGTGTCGCCTAAACTCATTAATGGACTCGTACTCTGTTTTCTTAAGTATTTTTTTGAATAATATGAAATGTTGCATGTGCTCTGTTATTATTTGATCGTTTAAAGTTTTTATAAGAGTCATCGCTCTTGGTATTGGTTGTATTGGTTCTTCAAATATCAAGTTTTTTTCTTCGCAGTACTTTAATAGGGCTTCTATTATGTAGTCGTAGGCTTCTATTATGCGGTTAACAACGTTTTTTAATACGTCTACTGTACGCGTGTATTTTAAGCTTACAAATATTAGGTGGTCTACTCTTTTTAGTTCTTCTCTGGCGCTGTCTAAGGATTCTCTCATTTTTTGTTTTTTATTACTTGATAGATTTTCTCTATAAATATTTTTGCTTTTAAAATAGCGTTTTTCACGTCGTCTTTCGAGATTTTTTCACCCCTGTAATCATTATCGAATATGAAAAATTTTTCTTTTCTTGTAAACTCCACCGCGCTTTTTTGGTGTTCTATTGAGACGTTTCTAAGAAAGTTAAGGTATTCTAGTTCTTTTGTGCTCACACCATATTTTTCTACTAGTCTTTGTTTGAACACGCTTAGCTTGGCTTCGAAGCTGTTCTCGTTGTATGCAGGGATTCTTTTAAAGTACCGCTCGTACGCTAAGGCTGCGTCGAGCGCGTTTTTTGAGGCGTCAAAAACAGTTGTTGAAATAGTTAGCAATAACTTGGGTTCTTTTAGGGTTTCATAAGTCATGGTAAGCATGTAATCCGCGGTTTTTATTTTTCGTTGAGCCCTGCCAAGACTAGAAAGAACTTTATCCATAAAAAAAATGAGAGGTGTTTGTTTTTTAAATAATTAACTAAAAAAAGGTGTTATTAGTCTTTTTCTGATAGTTCCATAATGGTTTTTGCGATGTCGCCTTTGTTTTCTTCTAACGCTTTTTTGGCTGTTTCTTCGTCTTTGCCTGTTTGGTCCATCACTGTTTTTACGTCTTCTTCGTCTATGTCCGGGGTGGTGTCGCGTCTTTCTTCTCTTCCTTCTCCTACTACTTGCCAAGTTTTTTGGCCCATCATCGTTACTTTTGCTACTTGAGGATCTTCGATTATGATGTCTTTATCAGCGCACCTAATTATTACTTGTTCTGCTTCTATGTCTTCTTGTTGTACGCCCATTTTTTGCATTGCTTGGCGCATCTGTCTAGGGTTCATTCCGGGCATCATTTTATTATTTATACTATTCCTAAGAGTTTTAGTCCTTGTGTGTGTAAGAATATCTCTATTATTATGATTACTATTACTAGGACGATTATCACGCTTGGCTTGAGCTCTATTTTGCTTTTGTACTCATCAAAGTATCTTGTTAGTCCTGCTCCGCTACTTGGAAGGTTTATCTTGTTGTCTCGAGCCATTTTATTTTGTTTTTTTTGTTTAAAAAAGTTGTAGGTCGAAGTAAGCCACGTTCTGTCCTCAACCCAAATAACAAACATTTCTTGTTTTGTTACGATGGTTGGTCTTGGCATTCAACTTAGCACCCTGGCGGGCTTGCACCGCCTGGCTGTCTCGCCGTTTCATCCTTTCCAAAAAACTCAAACGCTTCTGCGGGTTAACTAACGATTCGTCTCCGATTCGTCTCGCGCGCATCATTTGCTCATCTTTTGGTGGTTTCGTTTCTGAGCGGCAAACACCGATTTCTCGGTCTCGCGTTGCCACGAGCAGGCCTATACTGGTGCGTGGACTTTCCTCACAACAATCTGCGACTGCCAAAACATCGACCTACAAACCTTTAGAAAAACGGTTTTATTCTTAAATGTTTTGCTAAAACTTAAAAATAAGCAGTGTTTTAGTGTTTTTTCATGGCAAAAGTTGGTTTAGGAGTAATCATTGTTAATAGCGACGGTAAGGTCTTAGTTGGGAAAAGAAAAAATATTATTGCTCCTTTCTATAGTATCCCAGGAGGAGGACTTGATGACGGAGAAACTTTTGAAGACGGGGCGAAGCGAGAAATCCTAGAAGAAACAAGTCTCATCTTAAACAAAATCGAAGTTATTGGTTTAACTAATAATTTGGAGACTTACAAAAAAGAAAAATTTCATAGTGTAAGCGTGGTGTTGTTCTGCGACGATTTTAGTGGTGAGCCAAAACTCTTAGAACCTGATAAGTGCGAAGGGTGGAGTTGGGAGGACCCAGAAAACCTGCCACTACCTCATTTTGATGCTTCTAAGATGGCGATTGAAAACTACTTAGAAAAACGTTTCTACCACAAACACCATTAATCTTTACTATTATAGAATGATTAATTAAGTTTAAAAATAGTCTCAGATTATAAGTTTACTATGTCGAACGTGATTCTCCGCTTCAAAGACGTAGCCAAACAATACGGCAATAACTTAGTTCTCGATCACGTAAACCTAGACATATTCGCCGGGGAAATCTTTGGGATAATCGGAGCGAGTGGAAGCGGAAAAACAACGCTTCTCTCATCCATGATAGGATTTCTAAAAATTGATAGCGGAGACATATTATTCAAAGAAGAACACCTACTTGACTTCTACGACAACCAACAACCATTTAGAAGCGTTTTCAAAAAACAAAACGAAGTCAAAAGAATCTTTGGCTTCGCAAGTCAAGAACCTAGTTTTTACACAAAACTAACCGTGTACGAAAACCTAGATTACTTCGGCTCACTCTACGGACTCTCAAAACCAGATAGGCGAACAAACATAATAACCCTGCTAAACCTAATGGGATTAGTAACAGCAAAAGACGTACTCGCAGATCACTTATCAGGAGGTATGCAGAAAAGACTAGACATCGCGTGCGCATTAATCCACGACCCAAAAGTATTAATCCTTGACGAACCAACAGCTGACTTAGACCCCTTTCTTAGAAAACATTTCTGGAAACTAATAAAAAAAATCAATAAGAAAGGAACAACGATAGTCTTAGCAAGCCACAACTTACAAGAACTAGAAACTTTGTGCAATAGGATAAGCATATTGCACCAATCAAAAATTGTTAGTGTAGGCACCCCAGACCAACTAAAAGATAAATATTCAAAAGATGAAGAAATCCACTTAGAAACATTCCCAGGAAACTACAAGAAATTAATAGGGTCGTTACAACACAAAAACATTACTAAGATGGAAAATAAAGGAACAGAACTAGTAATTTACACGAGCCAAGCAGAAAAAGTTCTTCATGAATTATTACACTTAATAGAAAAAAACAACGAGAGCCTAATAGATGTTCGCTTATCAAAACCAAGCCTTGACGAAGTATTTTTGAGCTTAGCAAAAAAGAGCAGAAAGAAACTCGGCGGAAAAGAAAAAGACGACTAAAAAAAGGATAAGAGAGAAATAAAGTGAAGCTAGACAAGATAATGTACAAGAACTTCAAGATCCTCTTTAGAAGTAAGTCCTCTGCGCTAGTAATAATACTTGGTCCTTTAGTCTTAATAATTCTTGTCGGCTTAGCTTTTAGTAATAGTAGCGCTCTTAGCGTCAACGTCGGGTACCACTCATATGAAGATAACGAATTAGTAAATAGTTACATCTCACAAATAGACACAGAGACTTATACGCTTCAAAAATATTCAAGTATTGAGGAGTGCAAAGAAAACATCAAGCTTAGCAGCATACACGCCTGTATTAGTTTCCCACAAGACTTCGAGATAACAAACAATAAGACTAACGAGATAATATTCTACGTTGATAAATCAAAGATAAACCTTGTTTATAACATTATTGATACTGTCAAGAGGGGTTTTAGCTTGGCAAGCAGCAACCTTAGCATGGAACTAACCGGTAACATCCTTGAAATCTTAGTTTTGAACAAGCAAGGAATCCTATTAACCCAAGAAGACCTCGATGAATTAATCGAGTTAAACGAGGAGTTAAAAGAAGAAAGTTTTGACATGCAAAAAAAGCTCAACACAATAGTAATTGATACCAAAGAAGCAAGCAAGACTTCTGGAAGTATTAGCAGTGCTGGTTACGCCTTAAGAGATAATCTAAAAGATTTTAAAGATTTATCAAACGAAGTCCTTGACGAAGCAGTTCTATTAGAAACATACGGCGTAGCAGCGCCTAGCCAACAAGATAACTGGTCTGACACCACAAATTTATTGTTTGATTACAATGATGACGCCGTCATTTTCTATGCTTGGAATGACACCGAGGGTGCTAGGCTTGCTTTGATGAGTAGCGTTTCTGGATTGACCGGCTCAGTTACTATGATGCTAGATGACGTTGACGAAGCAAAAAAAAATATTAACAGAGTAAGTGAGAGTTTAAAAGATGATATCGACGCAGGAATAGATGAAAAAATAGATATGATTGGCGATATCAAAAACGACTTAGCAGGGATTACCGCGCTTATTGATAACATCGAGATAAGCGAAGCTGAGAGCATCGTCAACCCCATAACTACTACGATTGAGACTATAAACCCTCAAAACACGCACCTTGGTTATTTGTTTCCTAGCCTGATTGTCTTGTTAATCATGTTTATTAGCATCTTGCTTTCAAGCAACCTTATCTTAATGGAGAAGAACTCTAAAGCTTATTTTAGGAATTTCACAACGCCCACTAATGATTCTTTGTTTATTTTATCAACTTACCTCACAGGGATTGTTATGACTACTTTTCAGATCGCTTTGGTCCTAGTAATAGCAGCGCTGCTTTTCAAAGCGCCCATACTTGATAACCTCGGCTTAATTGTTGTTTTAGTTTTTATTATCGAGTCTGTTTTCATATTCATCGGGATGGCTATAGGTTACGTTTTTAACAGTGAAGAAACAGCTATGATAGGCGCTATAAGTATTACTTCATTATTTTTGTTATTATCTGATCTCATATTGCCTTTGGAGAGCATGCCTCCTTACATCTTAAAAGTGGCCAAGCTTAACCCTTTCGTGCTTGGTAGCGAGACTCTTAGAGAAGCCATGCTTTTTAATGTTAAGTATGAATTCTTAAAAAGTGATTTGTGGACACTTATAGGTTTTAGCATGGTCATATTGTTGTTGATGATAGCCATCCAGCAAGTTATGAAGTTCACGTACCTCTCTAGTTTTGATCGTAAAAAAGTCAAGATTAGCAAAAAAACTAATATCAAAGATTATTTTAAGATAAATAACGAGTCCGTAACAGACCTTGATGGCTTGATAAAAGTTATTCGTCATATGAGCGAGAAAGATTTCAAAAAACACATCAAAGGCAAAAACGTTATTGCTAGGTGGATTGTTGAAGTCCAAAAAAATATTGAGTTAGCTGAGAAAGTAAAAGAGAAAAAGAAAAAAGAAGACATTATTTTCTTGCTCAAACGAGCTATGAGTGCTGCCACTGCTGCTCAGGTCGCGACTCCTCCGCCTGCGCCGGTACAAAAAGACGAGAAAAGCGCTGAGGCAGGGATAAGTGTTGAGAAAAAAATTGAGAAGAAATAGAAGTTTATATTAATAAAGTTGTTTCTTATTCTTATTCTATGATGATTATTGTTACTGGGACTCCAGGGAGTGGTAAGACGAGCGTCGCTAAACTAATAGCAGAGAAGAAAGGTTTTGAGTACGTTGATCTTGGCGTTTTTGCAAAGAAGAAAGGATTGGTTGTTGACCGCGACGAAATAAATAATTGTGACGTAATCGACGAGGATAAGCTAAGTGGCGTTGTAAGAAAAGAATTCGTTAATAAAGACGTCGTGCTTGACTCTCACCTAAGCCACCATATTAGCTCAGAAATAATTGATTTGTGCATTGTGACAAAGTGCGATATTAAAGTGTTAAAGAAACGCTTAGAGAAAAGAAGTTACTCAGAAGAAAAAGTCAGAGAAAACCTTGACAGCGAAATCTTTGATGTGTGCAGAATAGAAGCAAGCGAGAAAGGCCATGAACCAATAGTTGTCTGGACAGATAAAAAAAACGTTGAGGAACAACTAAAAACTCTAAAACTAATCTAATCTTATTTCTAAAAATTTATAAATAATTCATGGTTAGCTTTTCTTGTTATGAAAAAATTGTTTGGGACTGATGGGGTTAGAGGATTAGCTAATACGCACCCAATAAGCGCTGAGATAGCACTAAGACTAGGCCAAGCCGCCGCCGAGATTTTTAGAAACGGAAAACCAAGACCAAAAATACTCATTGGCAAAGACACACGCCTTTCTGGTTACATGATCGAATACGCTCTTACAAGCGGGATTATTAGTATGGGCGCAGACGTATTACTCGTAGGTCCTATGCCGACACCCGCGATTGCCCACCTTACTAAGAGCTTCGCCGCTGACTGCGGAATAGTTATTAGCGCGTCCCATAACAACTTTGAGGATAACGGCATTAAATTCTTTGATAAAGACGGCTATAAATTAAATGACGAAAAAGAAAAAATGATAGAAAACTTGGTCTTTGGTGAGAAAATAGAAACTAAGAATTATGTTGGTGAGAAAATAGGAAGAGCTCATCGTATAGACGCCGCCGCTGGTAGGTATATCGAATTTGCTAAGAGCACGATTAAGAACAAGGTTTTGAAAGGATTAAGAATCGTTGTTGATTGCGCTAACGGAGCCGCTTACAAAATCGCGCCGTTAATATTTGAGGAACTAGGAGCGCAAGTCATTGTTCTTAATAATCGACCAAACGGCAAAAACATTAATATGAGTTGCGGGGCCTTGTACCCTGAGATAATAAAACAAAGAGTCTTAGAAGAAAAAGCTGATTTAGGCATAGCTCTTGATGGAGACGCAGACAGAGTCATACTAGTTGATGAAAAAGGCGGAGTCTTAGATGGAGATCACATCTTAGCAATCCTCGCAGAATACTTATTTGAGAAGAAAAAATTAAGAAATAATATCGTTGTGAGCACGGTTATGAACAACGTAGGTTTAAAAAAGTTTTTGGAAGCAAAAAATATTAAGTTGGTGCAAACCGCTGTTGGGGACCGCTACGTTATTGAAGAGATGAAAAACAACGATTTCGTATTGGGCGGGGAGCAATCAGGGCATATCATACTCTCTGATCACACCACTACAGGGGACGGAACCATCACGGCTTTGCAAATCCTTATGATACTAAAAGAGAAAAAGGTTCGCTTATCCGAGCTTAGAAATAAATTAGTAAAGTATCCTCAAGTATTGATTAACGTCAAAGTCAAAGAGAAGAAGCCTCTTGATGAATTAAAAGAAACTAGTTATTTGGTTAAGGATTTCTCTAAGAACCTCGATGGAAGAATCCTTGTTCGCTACAGCGGAACCGAGAATTTGTGTCGCGTCATGGTTGAAGGAAGCGACGAGGAAGAAATAAAAAGGATAGCTGATACGATCTCAAAAAAAATCGTTGAGGAAACAAACTAAAAAAATGAAAGCAGTGATTCTCGCGGCTGGAAAGAGTACAAGAACCGAACCACTTACTATTACTAGGCCTAAACCGTTGTTAAAAGTGGGTAATAAGGAGTTAATTAAGCACTTACTTGACGAATTAGTTGGCTTGGTTGACGAGGCCGTAATCGTTGTCGGTTACAAAAAAGAAATGATAATTGACGCCTTGGGTGAGGAGTACTCTGGGATAAGAATTGTGTGCGTTGAGCAAAAAGAGCAGTTAGGAACAGCTCACGCCGTGCTCCAAGCAGAAAGTTTTGTTGGCGAAGACGATTTCTTCTTAGCCGTAGGAGATGACATGTACAAAAAAGAGGATTTTGAGAAACTAAGAAAACATGATTATGCCATCTTAGGTCAAAGAGTTGAGAATCCTAGTCGTTTTGGCATCTTAGAATTAAGAGATGAAGATTTTCTTAAAAGAATAGTTGAGAAGCCAAAAGAGCACGTAAGCGATTTTGTTAATTGCTCAGCTTTTAAATTGAAACCTAAAGTTTTTGATTATTTTAAAAACGTTAAGAAGAGTGCGCGTGGAGAACTCGAATTCACAGATGTGATAAGCGAGTTGTGTAAGGATTACAAAGTAAGAGTTGTTGAGACAGATAGTTGGATGGCTGTTAGTTACCCTTGGGATTTACTAAAAGCAAATGAGCGAGTCTTAAAAGAAATAAGAAACGATATCTCTGGCGAGATAGAAAACGGTGTTATGATCAAAGGACGAGTAAGCGTTGGGAGAAACAGTGTTGTTATGAGCGGCTCGTACATCGAAGGCCCAGTAATTATTGGTGATAATTCTAAGATTGGTCCTAATTGTTATATTCGAGGCAGTACTAGTATCGGTAGTAATTGCCACGTTGGTCAAGGCTGCGATATTAAGAACTCCATTATTGGTGATGATAGTAATATTCCTCATCTTAGCTACGTAGGAGATAGCGTAATCGGTGAGGGTTGTAACGTAGGCGCGGGTACCGTGGTTGCTAATCTGCGTCATGACAAAGAAAATATTAAGTCAATGCTTAGAGACGAATTAGTTGATACTGGTATGAAGAAGTTAGGAACAATAATTGGTGATGGAGTGATGACCGGTGTTAATACTAGTATATTGCCTGGTCGTAAGTTTTGGCCGAATACTAGTACTAGGCCTGGGGAAGTCGTTGAGAAAGACAAAACCAAATAAAAAAAAAGATGGGAGAGGTTAAGGCTTTTATTTTTGACATGGATGGCGTAATAGTTAATAGTATGCCCATGCACTTAAAGATTTGGAAGAATATGTTTGAGAAAAGAAATGTTTCTTTCAGCCTTAAGATTTTTGAGAAGTACAACGGGACTAGCACGTATGAAATCGGGGAAAAATTGATAGAAGATCACGGCTTAGATGAGAAACCAGAGGATATCGTTAAAGAAAAATTTGACACAGAAAAAGGAATCCTTGATGAAGAACTCGAATTGTTTAGTGGAGTAAAAGAAACATTAGGTGTTCTAAGAAAAAAAGGTTATAAGTTGGCTTTAGCTACTAGTGCTCTTAAACACATGTATGAGTACGTTGTTAACCGGTTTGGTCTTAGTGATTACTTTGATGCTGCTTGTTTTAGCGGAGAAGTAGAGCATTCAAAACCCGCACCGGATCTTTTCTTGTTAGCAGCTAAGAAACTCGGCGTTAATCCTATTAGTTGCTGCGTTGTTGAAGACGCTGTTAACGGCGTAGTAGCCGCTAAGGCTGCTGGGATGAAAGCGATAGGAATCACCACGACTTTTGATGAAGGCGTCTTTGGAGAAGCCGATAAAATAATAAGTGATATTAATGAATTAAAGAATTTAAGTTGTTGATAATATAAAATGTGTGGGATAACAGCTAAGATAAGCATCGAAGAACACGGCGTAAGACGTGATTTGCTTAGGAGTCTTAAGCGTTTAGAGTATCGTGGTTATGATAGTGTTGGCTTTGCTACAAACAACGGCGTTTTTTCTAAGAGCACCTCTCCTATGAGCGAGTTCATAAGCGAAGTAGACGAAGATGTTAAGAGTTTTGTTAGTATTAGTCATACTAGGTGGGCGACTCACGGCGGCGTAACCCATGTTAATGCTCACCCCCACTTTGATAGTACAAAAACAGTTTTTGTTGTTCATAATGGTATAATTGAGAATTATGATGAGATAAGAGAAGAATTAGAAAGAAAAGGATACGATTTCGTTACCGAGACGGATTCCGAGGTTATCCCTTTCTTTTTCTATGATGAGATGATTAAGAACAAGAAAAGTTTTGGCGAAGCCGCTAAAGAATTCATTAAGCGTGCAAGGGGTACTTTCGCTATTATTTTAACAATTAAAAATGATGATAAGTTGTATGCTCTTAAGCGTGACAGCCCATTAGCACTTGGAATACTAGATGATGGTTTCATGCTTGCTAGTGATATATTCGCGTTTAGTGATGAGACTAACAAAGCAATTTTTTTTGAAGACGACACCTACGCAGAGATAAAGAAAAACGCTTACTCATTCTATGATTCTAACGGAGATGTTCAAAGTACGGAAATAACGGTTTTTGATTGGGGCGTAGAAGAAGAAGACGTACAGGATTACCCTCATTTTATGATTAAAGAAATCCATGAGCAACCCAAGACTAGTAAGCGCCTCATTAATAGTTTGGAGACAGAGCAAAAAAAAGAGTTGTCCAAGATAAAAGATTTGATAGGAGAAGCAAAAAGAGTTGTGTTCGTAGCTAGCGGCACTAGTTATCACGCGTCTCTTATCGGGGTTCACTTGCTTAATCGTCGCGGCGTTGAGAGCCACGCAGTCATCGCATCTGAATTTGAGAGTTTTTACTTAGTTGATGATAAGACTCTCATAATCGCTGTTAGTCAAAGCGGTGAGACCATGGATGTAGTGACTGTTATCAAAAAAGCCAAGGAAGAAGGCGCAAAAATTGTTAGTGTAGTTAACGTGCCATACAGCACTATCCAACGTCACAGCGATGTGAGCCTTGAGATAAGAGCTGGTCAAGAAGTATGCGTTGCTAGCACTAAGACGTTTACTAACCAGTTAATAACCTTGTTCTTTATTGCTAAGCTTTTCAGTTACAAAGAAGACTTATCGCTTATTCCTGATAAGATAAAGAAGACCTTAGAAGATAACGAGGACAAAGTTAAGGTTTACGCTAAGAAACTATACAAAAAAAAGGATGTGTTCGTTCTTGGCAAAGGAGCCACTTACCCTATCGCTAGAGAGATTGCGCTAAAATTAAAAGAGATTCCGTACGTCCACGCAGAGGGCATGATGGCAGGGGAGTTAAAACACGGAACCATCGCTCTTGTTGAGAAGGATACCCCTATTATTTGTTTGATTCCAAAAAATAATCCTTCCATGCTTAGTAGTGCTAAAGAAGTAGAAGCTAGAGGAGCAGAGGTCATAGTAATAAGTAATGATAAAAGTAACAAAGAAGTTGATTTCTTAGTGCCTGAGTCAGACGACGCCCAATTCTCGATTTATAGTACTATGATTGGTCATCTTCTTAGTTATTACATCGGCGTTCTTCGAGGCGTGAGTATTGATAAGCCTAGAAACCTAGCTAAAAGCGTCACTGTGCATTGACTAAAAGTTTATAATAAGAAAAAAAAAGTTCTTTATGATGTTTAAAGTATTATTTGAGGATGGAGACGCGCGTGTCGGGGAGCTTACGCTTAGAAGCGGTGTTGTTAAGACCCCTTTCTTTATGCCTGTGAGTACTAAGGGAAGCGTTAAGAACCTCAGCCCTGAACAATTAAGAGAAACCGGGATTGAGTGCGTCATCGCTAATAGTTTTGTTCTTTCTTTAAGACCTGGTAGCGAGTTAATTAAGAGTCATGGAGGAATTCACAAATTCATGAATTGGGACGGCGGCGTGTTCACTGATAGCGGTGGCTTCCAAGCAGGGAGCAAAGATTTCTTAGAAGAAATAACAGATGACGGCATTGTTTTTAAGAATCCTTACACCGGCAAAAAAGAGTTGTTAAGCCCTGAGGACGCTGTGAGGATACAAGAAGAAATAGGAAGCGACGTCGCAATGGTACTCGATGACATGCCAAGCCCACTTTGGCCTAAAAAAAAAATTGAGGTTAGCGTGGAGAGGACTCACGCGTGGGCTAAGAGGAGCATCGCTGCAAAAAAAGATAATAAACAGTTATTATTTGGTATCTCTCAAGGCGGAACGCACAAAGACCTTCGAGAAAGAAGCGCTAAAACAATTAATAGCTTAGGTTTTGATGGATTAGGTATTGGCGGCTTAGCTATAGGGGAAACAAAGAAGAACATGTTCGCCGCATTAGATGCCACCCTCCCCTTTTATGATAAGGATAGGGTTAGGTACATGATGGGCTTAGGAAGCCCCTTAGACATCGTTGACGCTGTTAGTCGCGGCGTTGATTGCTTTGATAGCGTACTCCCCACTAAGAGTGCGAGGAGAGGAACAATTTTTACTTTTGGCGGCGTAGTTCATTACAAAAATAATAAGTATTCAAAAGACTTCGCCCCATTAGAAGAAGGGTGTGATTGTTATACTTGCAAAAATTATACTAAAGCGTACTTTGTTCATCTTCTTCGCGTTCACGAAAACCTTGGTTTGACTCTCGCAACCATTCATAACTTGCGCTTCATGCAAAGATTAATAGAGAAAATCAGGGATTCTATAAAACAAAAAAAGTTGTTCGAGTTTAGGGATGAGTTCAAAAAGAATTATAAATAGATATTTACATCTACTTTTTTTATGAGAGAAGAAATAAGCGCGTTAGACTTATATTACTTAGTAAAAGAATACCAAGACTTACTTGGTGCCAGAGTTGATAAAGTTTACCATCGAAGTGACGAATTAGTAATTCAGCTCTACAGCACGACTACTAAGAAGGTCTTCTTGTTTTTTAAGCTTCCATCAACATCTTTGTTATCTAAGAAGAAACCATTAGTAGACGAAGAAGCCAGCGGTTTTTGTTTGTACCTTAGGAAAAAGTTGGGTGTGTCAAGGCTTAAGAGCTTAGAACAAATAGGTTTTGAGAGAATAGTAAAAATAGGGTTTGAAAAAAGTGGTGTTACGCACTACTTAGTCGTTGAGTTGTTGCCTCCTGGGAACTTCGTCTTAGTTGATTCTGATGATAAAGTGTTATCTATGCAGAACTCTACTCACACTAAGGATAGGAGTGTTCGTGGCGGCTTGATTTATGCTCCGCTCTTAAAAGAGTATAATAGTTTGTTAATAACACAAGACGCGTTAATCAAGGTTTTTGGTAGTAGTGATAAGAAAAGCGTTGTTAAAACACTAGCTATAAATCTGGGTTTCGGAGGGGTTTACGCCGAAGAAATCTGTGCTTCTAGTGGTGTTAGTAAAGACTTGGCTAAGCCTGTAGAAGAAGATTTAGTAAAAATTTTTTTAGGAATACAAAAAATAAGAGATAAGAAGATAAAACCTGTGTTGTACGAAGAAGGTGTTTACCCGTTTAAGTTAACTTCAAGAAGTGAAGAACCAATAGTTTTAAAAGAGAGTTTTAGTCTTAGTCTTGGCAGTTATTTAGGTGAGAAGTACGTTGAGAAAAACAAGGAATTAGAACAAAAAAAAGTTGATTCAAACCTTGATAAGATAAGAAGAATCTTAGAGAAGCAAGAAGAAACAATTAAGAAATTAGAAGTTGAGATAAAAATAAAACAAAGAGTCGGCGAAGAAATCTACGAGAATTACTCAAAGATAAAAGAATTATTAGAAGTAATACGCGATGCGAAGAAAAAGCATTCTTACGCTGAGATAAAAGAAAAACTAAAACAAAAAAAGTTAATAAATGATTTAGATGAAAAAAATAAGACTATAACTATGAAGGTGTGATGAGATTTGAATTCTGATAATATTGTTAATGTCCCAGGTTTTTTTAAGGAGAGGTACTCCACGCAAAACAAAGGTTTTGTTGCTAAGCGAGTAGTTAAGAACGCTATTAGGGTTAACACCCTAAAAATCGGCGAGGAAGAACTAGTTAAGACTCTTAGAAGTAAAGGAGTTAAGCTAAGAAAAATTGCTTGGTTAAGAAACGCTTATGAATACGAATCCGAGTTTAGCCTCGGCTCAACTATAGAGTTTCTTAGCGGTTTTTATTTCTTGCAAGAAGCAGCTTCTCAAATCCCTGTAGAAGTACTAAGCCCTAAGAGTGGTGATGTCGTCTTAGATATGAGTGCTGCTCCCGGTGCAAAAACTACTCAGATATCTCAAAGCATGAATAATAAAGGGGTTGTTGTCGCTCTTGATATCAGCAATCCCAGGATAAGAAGCCTAGGTAATAATTTAGAGAGGATGGGCGTGGAGAACTGCGTTGTGTACAACAAAGACGCTCGCTACGCATCTGACTTAGGAATCGTTTTTGACAAAGTCTTACTTGATGCTCCATGCACAGGTAATTATTGTATAGAGGATTCTTGGTTTCTTAAAAGAAGCATAGAAGACATCAAAAAAAGTGGTGAAGTACAAAAACAACTTATTAGCGAGGCTTATGACGTACTAAGAAAAGGAGGAGAGTTAGTTTATAGTACTTGTAGCTTGGAAGTCGAAGAAGACGAGGACGTAGTTCGGTGGGCTGTTAAAGAACTTGGTTTCAAATTAGAAAAAGTTAGTTTGGGTGTTGGTGTAGATACTGGTTTTGGAGTTAAGCTTTGGCCTCATAAAACCGGTACTCAGGGCTTTTTTATTTCTAAACTAATAAAAAAATAAGTTATTTCTTTTTTCTTATTTTTGAGAAAACTTTTCTTATTAAGAATGTTATAAAGCTAATAAACGCTAATAATAATAGATATGGTGTTAGACCTATTTCATGGTGTCCTCTCTTATTCATAAATAAAACTTTGGATTATTTGTTTATATTTTTTGTGTAGAAAATAAAGGGAACGGCTTCGCATGTTTCCCGCACATAAGTGCAGTACACCATACGACGTAGGACTTCTTAACTTCCGAGTTCGAAATGGGATCGGGTGTACCAGTCCACTATGGCCGTCTAAGACACTAGAAACCCTGTTTTATTTATAAAAGTTTGGATTTCAAACTTTTATGCCTAGAGCGCTAAAATCGCTCTTTTTGTATAAAGGTTATGGTTAAGTAACTAATTCTTTGTTTTTAAAACATTTTGTTGTTGTTCAAACAAAACATTTTAAAATTGTAAAAAATAACTTGTATGACCATACATAAAATTAGAAAATGCTTAAGCTATCAAAAATAGATCGCGCGACTTGCAAAGCTTGTGAGAAATGCGTTCAGATCTGTCGAGAAGACGTCTTTGAAATGGTTGAAGACCAAGGACAAATAATTAGTAGTGTTAAGTACGCCGAGAAATGCAGTAATTGTGGGTTGTGCTTTGTTCATTGCGAAAAAAATGGTGAGCCCATCCTAGTTAAGAAAAACCCAAAAAAAAATGGTGAGCGCGTCGTTAGCGTTGACGAAAAGAAATGTGATGCTTGCGAGCGTTGTGTTAAGGTATG
The DNA here is from genome assembly GCA_018221135.1 of Candidatus Woesearchaeota archaeon. Classification (GTDB taxonomy): domain Archaea; phylum Nanobdellota; class Nanobdellia; order Woesearchaeales; family BM511; genus JAAOYB01. The sequence continues at coordinate 4,787 of JAAOYB010000023.1, read as the reverse complement.
CCCTGAGCACAACTTTGAAATGGTCGAAAAAGATGGTAAGGTCGTTGCTAAGGTTAAAGACGCTGATAAGTGCAGAGGAGACGATCACTGCGTATTCGTTTGTGAGGAGTGCGACGCGATTATTTGCAAATAACGTATAGTTTTTTAAATAAAAAAAAGTTTTCTTGTTTTTCTATGACTGATTTAGTAGTTTGCTTAACAGAGAAAAAAGGGTATCGCCACGTTAAGAGGCTTATTAACGAAACTGATTGGAGTAGGATCTTTGTAGTCACAAGACATGAGGTTAAGTCTGAGTTCAAATTTGATAAATCCGTGATTTATATAGAAATCGATCCTGGTAAGCCCATTCAAGAAGTCATAAATGATATTAAGAGCAAACTAAGTTTTATGTTCGGAGAAGTAGGTCTTAACCTTGTCAGCGGGACTGGTAAAGAGCACATGGCAATAATCGCTGCTCTTATAAGAAGCGGTGCTGGTTTTCGATTGGTTGCTATGACAAAAGAAGGACTAGTACAGCTTTGAACACTATTTTTTTTTGGATGCATATATCCTAAAACCGCTTTTCTTCGCTACGGTTTCTACGTTGCCATAAGTTTCATTTAGTAGTTTCTCGAATGCTTTTCCGCCTTTTTGGTGGCGTGCTACTACTTGGACTAAGCCACCTCTTCTTAGGTGTTTCTTGGCGCCGATTATCATTTCTTCGCATACTTTTTTCCCTGCTGTTTGTGGGGGGTTGATTAGGATGGTGTCGTAATCAAGTAATTTTACGTTTTGGTACGTGTTTGAGTAGTACACGTTTGTTCTGCTTGTTAAACTCTTTTCTTTTACGTTCTTAGTGGTTACCTCTATCGCTCTCTCGTTAACATCGCATAAATCAATTATTAAGCTTGGCTCATATAATGCAAGACTTATTCCTACTGCTCCGTATCCGCAGCCCATGTCGAGTACTTTCCAATCTTTTTCGATTTTGGATTCGTTAATTAGAAGCGCGCTTCCTTTGTCGAGTTTCTTGCTTGAAAAAATTCCTGGAGCAGAGAAGATGCTTACTTCTATTTTTCTTTTTTTAAGATAGAATTTTAGTGGGATCGGCGCGTAGCTTCCTTGTTGTTTTTCTGTGTAGTAGTGAGTCGTTTCTTGCTTCATATTTTTTTATGGGTAGTATATTTTTCCGGCTTCATCAACTTTTATGATGTCATACCACTCAAACATTAATCTGTTAACAACTCTTATTAAATCTTGCCCTGTACCGTAAACTTTAAGGCAGTTACCTTGATATTCTGCTCTTGGGATTTCGTCTCGAATTAATTCTATTATCGCGGTGTCGTTTCTTGAGTCACAGCTTAAGACTTCTTGGCATCCTGTCTCGTTGACTGTGCATGCACTGTTGACTCTTAAGCCAAAAACTATGCTTAGTCCTTTTGCAAAATCAACAGCTGCCACGGTTACGTCGCTTTTGTTTTCTTCTCTAGGATCAAAACTTAAGTATACTTCGTCTCCTCTGTGTGTGAGGCTGGGAAAAAGGTTTTCTTGATAAGTTATTTTTGTGTCTTCTACTTCTTTTGGGCTGTACTGTGTCATTATCACGAAAGGCACGCCGTCTTTTTCTATTTGGGTGTACCATATCCCATCGGTTTTTGTGAATTCGAAGCCGTTGTACGCGTATTGGTCTGGGACTTCTTCTTTTTCAAAGAATTTTGTCTCGTTATTTCTTATTTCGGTTATGATGTCTGGGTTGAACCCTAGAAATGTTAGTGTGATTATGATTAGCACTAGTATGCTTAGGCTTATGTAATCAACTTTTTTTTTCTTCATTATCTTCTTATGCGCTGGTTTCTTATTTGTTTTCATGGTATTACCTCGTATAACACGTATGTTATTAAGTCTCTGTAGCGTAAGAAATCGTATTGGTTGCCTTCGAGATAAAAGCAGTTGCCTTCTTGTATTATTTGTGTTTTGTTGCTTTTTTTGAAGTATAAGAAAGGTATGTTATCAGTTGCGTTCTCGCATGTTAGTGTTGGGTACGCGCTGTAAAGAGTTGAATTAGTAGTTTTCGCACTTGTTAGATAAACGTTTTTTTTGGCTAGGTTCTCTGCTAATTCGAGGCGTGCTAAGTCTATGTATGTAACGTCGGGGTCGTCTACGTCGAATATGCTTACTATGTACGGAGAGGTTAGCGCACTACTTATTCTTTGTGTGTCGTTATTAAAGCTTTGTAAGTCTAGTGGGTGAAAATAGAATGTTAGTTCTTCTTCGTCTATTTCTAATGTGTAGAAGCCGTCTTGGCCTATTTGAAAATCGTATTCTTCTCCAAGAGTATTAGTATAAGTTATTGAGGGCGTTGTGTCTCCTCCTTGTGAGGCGAAGATTCCAAACATGCTTCCAGCCATTAGGACTGAGATGAAGACTCCTAGGATTACCTTGTTTCTTTTCTCTACTTGTTCTTGATTTTTTCTCTTTTTTGGTTTGTAAAAAATAGTTCTAGCCATATTTTTATAGGATTAATATTGTATTTATATAATTTTTTATGCTGCTACATCAATGAAGTCAGAGGGTTTATGTCCTGCTTGTTGTATGGTTTCTTCTAGTTTTTTTCTTGCTTTTTGCATTACTATACTTGAGTATTGGCGACTGTAACCTCTTATATTACCTATTTCTGTGAGATTTAATTCGTAATCAAAACCTATGCTTATACCGTTTTCGTATCCTAAGCCGTAACTTAACCTAATTGTTAATAATTCGTCTGGTGTTAAGTTTGCTTCATCAATGATTTCGAATACTTTTTCTATCATTAAAACTCTTTCAACAAGATTATCAGGTCGTAGTTCTTCTCTATCCTCAACTAAAGCCATCATTGTTTTTCCATTGTCATCTTCGTCATCAAATAATTCTTGGTCAAGCGAATATATTATTAAATCTGTATCTTTAAAAGCATGAGGTGGGATTTTTATGACTGGGTAATATACGCTCTTAGCTGATTTAGTAGCATAAGATTTTATCCAATCTCCGATATACGAAGAAAATTTTGTGTCAAAGTTAACTGGGTCGTACCTATCAAATCCTTTAAGCATTCCTTCGAAACCACCGCTTATGACATCATCAATTCTTTTAGGATCAGTTATTCCATAAGAATAAGCTATTTTTGTAGATAAAGAAAGCACTAAGCCCATATTTGTAGCTATTAAGATTTCTTTAGCGTTATCGTCTCCGTCTAGATGTTGTTGGTATAGTTCTTTTTGTTTGTCAGCATCTAAGACCGGGTTGTTTTCTAATATTTTTTTGTAAAAAGTGTTTTCTTCAAACATGGATAACGTAAAAAGAAAACAGTTCACATTTAAAAAAACTACTATTTTTTCACTACTTATTAGTTAGTATCTGTAGTTTTCTTGTTTGAAAGGCCCTTTTATTGGTACTCCTATGTAATCAGCTTGTTCTTGTGAGAGACTTGTTAGTTTAACACCTATTTTTTCTAGGTGTAAGCGTGCTACTTCTTCATCTAATTCTTTAGGTAATGTGTAGACTCCTAACTCGTATTCCTTATTCCATAAGTCGATTTGTGCTAATACTTGGTTGGTGAAGCTGTTGCTCATCACAAAGCTTGGGTGACCCGTGGCGCAGCCGAGGTTGACTAGTCTTCCTTCTGCTAACAAGAATATCTCGTTTCCTTCTTGGAACCCGTATTTGTCTACTTGGGGTTTGATATTGGTTTTCTTTGCGTCTGAGGCGTTTAGTTTGTCTACTTGGATTTCGTTATCGAAGTGTCCGATGTTGCAAACGATTGCTTGGTCTTTCATTCTTTGCATGTGCTCGAGTCTTATCACGTCTTTGTTCCCTGTGGTTGTGACGTAGATGTCTGCTGTGCCTAGGGTGTCTTCTATAGTGGTTACTTTGTAGCCTTCCATAGCTGCTTGCAGGGCGCATATAGGGTCTATCTCGGTTATTATCACGTTAGCCCCGAAACCTCTCATTGACTGCGCGCAGCCTTTGCCTACGTCTCCGTATCCGCAGACAACTACTGTTTTCCCGGCTATCATCACGTCTGTCGCTCTTTTTATGCCGTCTGCTAGGCTTTCTCTGCAGCCGTATAAGTTGTCGAATTTGCTCTTAGTTACTGAGTCGTTAACGTTTATTGCTGGAAATAATAATTCGTTTCTCTCAAGCATCTGGTATAATCTGTGGACTCCTGTTGTGGTTTCTTCACTTACTCCTTTTAGTTGTTCTAGTATTTGCGTCCAGTTGCCTTTTTTGTTATAGTGCATGTCCTTTACTTTTTTTATTAGTTCTTGGTAGTCTTCGCCGTCATCTGAGTAATCGTGGTTTAGGAAGTCTGCGTCTTTTTCTGCGTTTACTAGTTTGTGAATCATTAGTGTTGCGTCTCCGCCGTCATCTACTATGAGGTTTGGCCCTATGATTTCTCCGTGCTCATTTCTGAATTCTAGCGCTTTCTCTGTGCACCACCAGTATTCTTCTAGGGTTTCTCCTTTCCAAGCAAAGACAGGTACTCCTGTTTTTGCTATCGCTGCTGCTGCGTGGTCTTGAGTTGAGAAAATATTGCAGCTCGCCCACCTAACATACGCGCCTAGTTCAACTAGGGTTTCTATTAGGACCGCGGTTTGTATAGTCATATGCAAAGAACCAGTTATTCTTGCTCCTGATAAGGGTTTTTCTTCTTTGTATTTTTGTCTTAGACTCATGAGTCCTGGCATCTCTTTTTGTGCTATCTCTATTTCTTTTCTTCCCCACTCAGCTAAGCTGAGATCTCGTACTTTGTAATTATCTGATTCATCCAT
>JAAOYB010000022.1 GCA_018221135.1 Candidatus Woesearchaeota archaeon | reverse complement strand
CGTATAGAAACTTTGATACCGAAATTCCTGTTTTCCAGGAATTTTCTTGTATAAATCTTTTTATTGAAAAATGGGGCGATTGCGGGGAATCGAACCCCGACCACAGGATCTCTGCGACGAAGTCTCAGAGCTCAAAGTCATATGACTTTCGTCGCCACAGTCCTGTATTCTACCGTTAAACTACAACCGCCAATAAAAAAAAAGTGTTTTTTTTTTAGAAGTGGGGGATTAGTTTTTATTTTTAAACCTTCTCCTTATAACTGGCTTAGTATGGTTGGGAGTACTTGTGCGATGCCGTTTATGATGAACTGCACGCTAAGAGCCATTATTATTATTCCCATGACTTTGTTTAATACTCGTATCCCTCGCTCTTTTAAGAAACTTTTTACGTCGTCGCTGTTTCTTAGTATGACGTACATCAACGCCATATTGATTAGGAGCGCTAAGAATATCAAGAAGTAATTAGTGAATCCTGGGTTGTCACTTATCAACACCACAATAGTCGATATGCTTCCAGGACCAGCGATTAATGGTATGGCTAATGGGACTATCATTACTTCGTCGACTTCGAAATGGCTGTGGTGGAGTTTTTTGTGTTCTCCTTTAATCATGCGAAAAGCGATGTTTAATAGTATTATGCCACCCGCGATTCGAAACGCTCCCAAACTTATCCCGAAGAACTTGAAAATGAAGTACCCGCTAAAACCAAAAATTGAGAGTATTATCAAGCTGATTAGCGTCGCTCCGCTTGCTATTTCTAGTTTTTCTTCTTTTTTAGCTTTTTCTGTTAACGCTAAGAATATGCTCGCCGTGCTGAACGGGTTTACGACTACGAAAAGAGTCACGAAACTATATATGAAAATGTTCAAAAACGTTGATTCAATAAGCATTATTTAATCGTCACCTACTCCTTTTTATCAAATATTATTAGTATATATAATTATAGGTATATTATCTCATCTATTACTTCTTTTTTTATTCCGTGCTCGTACAAATACTCACGGATTTTGGGATCGCTTATCCGTCTTTTTCTAAGCTCGTCTATTTTGTGAATTGTTCGAATCAGTTTTCGTTCTTCTTCTTTTGTGTTTGTCAACGCCTTTATTGCGTGGCGGTACCTTTGCATTAAGTGACTAAGCGTATATTTTTTGACAAACCACTCACTATAAACCAGTTTTGTAAAATACACGTAACTCGTCGCGTAGAATAATAGTGTTATGCCTAGAAACGCGCTTAAGAGTATTCCTAAAAATATTTGTAGCGGCGTGTTTGAGATTAAGAACTCAATTATTTGTGGAAATAAGTTCTGAGTCCAACTCTTAGCGTAGTAGTAGACGTACCCAAAAAAGAACATCAAGATAAAAGTCGCCCCTGAGAGTTTTAGTATTGTTCGAAGTATTATGTTGTAACTAAGGATGAACGCTACTATCGCAGCTGCCACACTAATTCCTAGTATCAATGCTTGGTTCTGGGCTAGGACGGTCTTAAAAGTTATGTGCACACCTATTAGTGTATGGCTGTCTATATCTCTAATCCAGATGAGAGGTTGTAATACGTAATTAGTAATGGCTAATGTGAATAACGCGACGTACCTCTTTTTTATGTTAATAGCTCTGCCCATGTAGATATCGTACCATAAATACCCAGGGAAAGCCAAGCAGATGAGTATGAATAATGTGTTTAGCAAATAATTAATAGTGATTAAAACGTTTTGTACTAAGTCTGTTGTGTATAAACTTTTTAGTATGCTTACCAAGGTGTAATGTCCTAAACCTAGCTGAGCTGAGTACAAAACGTCTTTTACATTAAGTAAGAAAGGCACCATGTAGTTCCCTACATCCACTAATAAATGCAGCACTAATATTCCTGAGAGCCCAAAGAGTATTGTTTCGTGGTACCTAAAAAGGTTTATGAACTTCTCGTAGAACGCGTCACTCGCCATTCCTATCTTGTTTATTAGGTGTTCTTCTCTGTAGTGGTGCATGTGGCGTTTTATGAATCTCATCACATAAATAATAATGGCTAATACTATTATCGCGGCGTCTACTGAGACAGCTAACCATTCCATGAAGAAATTAAAGAATAATATAAAGAAAGCTAAGTACACAACTAGTGAGATTACGAAGCGCTCAACTCTTTGCGCTAAGTTCTTTGGTCGTCCTTCTATGTGAAGCGCTGCTAAGAGACTCGGAGCCCTGATGTTTTTGAACACGTCAAAAAAGGATAATAAGACGAGTAAGCTAAAGCCGATTAGCATGCCGTACCCAGCTATTAATCCAGGGTTCGCTAATTCGAAAACAACGATTTTTTGGTATAAGACAATAAAGTTTGATCCTATTCTTTCTTCTACTATCTCGTTGTACGCCACGAAGACTACATCTAAGAATACTCGTATCATGAGTAAGAAATTAGCTGCTAAGAAGATTAACATCTCGTATTTGCTTTTCTTTCCATAAAATATTTTTTCTAGATTAACCTCGTAGAGGAGTAGTGCTAAGAGAGACCATGACAAGATTTTTTTGGCGAAGTCCAAGTCGGGTGTCAATATTTTTAAGAAGTCCATTACGTTTATAGTGATTATAAGGATTAGTATTGTTTCTATTAGGCCGAACTCGATTTTGTGAAAGAAGCCTTTATCTTTGTGCTTCTCTAGTCTTTTTTGTAATGCGTTAAAACCTAGTACTAAGAAGTTGATTAATAACACTATCCCTATTGCTAGGTATAACTTCTCGTTTTCTACCACCAAGATTTTGTGTCCTATGCGGTCCGCTATCGGCAAAGTTTTTATTTTCTTCCAGCAATCAGGGTCTACTTCTTTTAAGACCTCGAAGTTTATGGGTGTGATGTCTTCTAAGTTTTTGAAGAAGAAAGCAACTAATGGGTCATCTTTTATTACTTCGTACTCTTCTTTCTCAAAATGTATTTCTTTTAGTGTCTTAGCTAAGCACTTTGGGATTTCGATGTAGACTGTTAAGTTGTCGACTTCGTTATCTGAGTCGAGCTCGATTCGTACTTTTGTCTTGTTATCTTCTACTGTGACGTTTATCTTTGTGTCTATGAATTTGTCTGTGTCCTCAGCTTTTAATTCTAGTATGCCTAGTTCTTCATCTGAGATGTTTATCTCTAATTCGTGCGTGATACTAGCTATTTCTTCTATGCTAAGAATTCTTGGAACCGTGAAAGTCTTGGTTCTTACTTCTTGTGGGAAAATTATTTGTTCTAAGAAGAAAATCTTTGGGTCTTCCTCTAAGACTTGAAAACTTCCTTTTAGGAGCACAGCTTTTTGAACCACGGTCTTAGGAATACTAATCACTAAAGCTACTCGGTCGTACTTTATTAATCCATTATTAACTATCTCGTACTTTAAGCGCGTCGTATCATTTACGTAGTCGTAACCTTTCTCAACAGTTAATCCATCAACGAAGAAAATGAATTTGCCTCTATCAAAATCTTTGTTGTTTTCTATTATTATGTTTGGGCTTTCCTCAATTATTATTACTTCTGATTCGTTATCATCATCGCTAACGTTATCCGAGACATTAATTATTGGCAGGATTATTATGATTTCTTCACCGTCTGACTCGTTATCGCCTATACTAACGTTCTCATCAACAACGGGGGGTGGTCCTGCTCCTCCGCCGCCGCCGCCGCAGCCTTCGTTGATGTTCCCATCACAATTATCATCTATTAGGTTGCCACAACTCTCTGTTTGGCCTGGATTAACATTAAAGCCTGATATGGGGGTGTCATCACAATCAGGTCCTCCGCTAATAAACTGGTAGTATCCATCGCCATCGTTATCGTGTCCTAATAAAAAAGTGTAAGGCGTTGCTTGGTCAGAGAATTGTCCATCTGTGCAGTTAACAGTCCAATTATGATGATAATACGAGACGTTTGTTACGTTATAACTATTCGTGCCAGTAGATATGTTTGTTGCGTTGAACCTGGTTCCATCAAATATTAACGAGCAATTAACCGTGTTATTATCATCAACCACTGCGTAAGTCAACGTCATGTTTCGATTGTTTTGAATAATCGGGCTGGTAATAGGATAAACTAAACTAACAGTTGGAGGAGTGTTCACAACTGGGTTCGCAAGAGTCTTAAAGTTAATTATGATACTCGAATTACACACAACAGAAGTATTCATATCACAACTTGTGACTTGGTAATAATACGTCGTGTTACTTGTGAGATTCAACAAGTTTATTGAGTGGTTAGTCACATTAGATTGGTTAACCTGTGTTATCGCTGTGAGCTCCAAGCCAACTGTTAACCCATAATCTAAGACGGTAGTGGCGTTGGTGTCCGTGTTCCAATTAATAATCGCGGATTCATTAGTAATCGATGAGGCGTTCACATTAAAGATGTTGGGGGGGATGGTGTCCTCAACGCTAAACGTGTATGTTAAACTAATCGTGTGGTTTAAGCCGTCACTGCAATTAACATACCAAGAATATGATTGGTTGTAACTTGGGACTGAGTGATTTACTAGTATGGGCGTTGAATTACTCACAATATTAGTTGAGACATTAAAACTATTGACGTATAGTGTGCAGTTCAGAGTAGTTGATTGCGAGTCAGTTGCGGTGTAGTTAAAAGTTATGTTAAGCGTGTCATTTATTTGCACTCCGTCAACTGGTTCGAACAAGACCACGTTTGGCGGAGTGTTAGGCAAGGCTCTTGTAGTGTTAGTAGCATTAGTCCAAAGCCCCGCGTTGTTGTAAATATCTATGGGTCGTAGACTTAGTGTGTACGTCGTGTTCGGGCTTAAGTCTGTTAAGTTATACATGTTTATCCCTGTTGTTAGTGTCGTGTTGTAAACCGCGTTCACACTAAGATTAGTCAAAAATAAGTCGTCTTCTCCGCTTGGATTAGTCCAAACCCAGAAAACCCAATTTGTTCCTTGGCTTGGACTGTAGAGAAAAGTTATGTTACTTGGGGGGGTATTATCTGTGACGTTAACACTATAAGTAATGTTTTGCGCTGTGTAGTTCTGATTACCTGAGAAAACAAGGGTGTAGTTGTAAATCCCTGTTTGGTTAAAATCAATACTAAAAATTTGTGAACCCACAATATTAGTGGCTACTGGTCCTGTGTCGTTAATTAAGTCAACGGTTTCCGTGTTCGGAGTCGTTATCGAAGCGTTTATTTGTACAGTGCTTCTTCTCTCCACAGAAATATTGTCCGCTGTTCCGTTTAGTGTTAAGTTAATAACAGGTGTGCCCTTGATCACAAGATAAGTTGATTGATTAAACGCCGCTGTGTAATTCTGCGTCTCACTTACGTTACAAACATAATCATAAGTATCTGCTGCTAAGAGTATCGCAGTGCCGTTTTGTGGTGTTACCTCAGTATTATTTCTATAAAGCAACGGCGTAGCTTCTGGGTTGTCACAACTACAAGTCGCGGTGACAAGGTTTGGGTAAGTAGTGCTTCCAAAAGGGGTTATGTCTAATGAACAACTAGTCGTGTTCTTTGGAGTTACTGTTACTAAAATACTTGTGGAATCCGCTGTGTAATTTTGGCTTGCTGTGTTGTTGCAAATATAATTATGGGTTCCCACGCTTAGAATTTGGGGGTCGTAAATCGTGGTGTTAACCCCCCAAACAACTAAGGTATTGTTTCTGTAAAGAGTAATGTTTACTTCCTCGTTACTAGCAGAACACCCAATGTTTGTTGGTGTTTGGTTCTTAACAGAGAAACTACTAGAAGGAATCATGGTTAGAGTCGTGTTATCTTGAAGAACTGTTAAGACATCCCACTTAGAATCAGCAGTGTAGTTCTGACTTTGCGTCGCGTTACACGTGTAGTTATAAGTTCCTGCTCCAAGCCAATCCGTTAATACTTCTGGATTAGTAATAGGCCCACTATTATTTCTGTATAAAGTTCTAGTTACTTGCGCGGTGTTTGATGAACAATTAATAAGGGTGTTATCCCCGCGATTAATAGTCTGGTTTTGTATTGATAAATTAAGGGTTAAGTTAACTCTTTGAATTACGTAAGAAAAATTAATTGTTTGATTATCGTTTCCACTCGTATCATTAGCCCACATACGCCACTCATAACTCCCAGCGGCTATTGGTCCGTGCGTGTAGCTGTAGTTGTAACTAGTGTTCGTAGTTGTGTGAAAATCCCATGTGGGAGTTGTGAAGTTTTCAAAGAACAAAACCGTGTCTAACATTACATTGTCATACCAGGACACGTTGAACTCATACACACCAGATTCATTGTAAACTGCTGGACTTATTGGACTCGTCTTATTATCCGCCCAGCCAGGGTTTGTTTGGTCAGAGGTGTTAAGAACAAAACTCAACAGAGTATTTGTTGTGAAATTAACACTTGAGTTCTCAAAATAATCATACTCTTGGTGTGTTATTGTAACATTGTAAGGATTCTTGGGTTGTTTTCCACTTGCGTTATAAGAATATTCCTTGCTAAGAACACTACCAGTCAAGCCGGTGTTATCTGTTGTTAAGTTGTACAAATAATTATTGTCTTTATCAAAAACGGTGATGTTACTATTATTAACAGGCATACTTGACATGTTTGTCACGTTGTAATCTAAGTACCAGTAAACGTTAAGTTGCCCTGCCGCACTTGATGAAAAATTAATAGTGTTTAAAGTTGTGTTAATAAAATCATAAATTCCTGCAGCCACGTTAGTAGTGGTTATATCATAACCATTTGAGACGTTGAAATAATTATCAGTAAATGTTAGATTTTGACCTGTTGCTATATATACACCTATAGAATTGGTTCCATTAAGAGTTGTTTCTATATTTCTAAAATCATTATTTTTTGAGAATCCTGATATCTCTAATCCATAGTTGCTTGTTTGATTAGAATACACACTTATTTTTTCAAAAGTGTTATCTATGCTATCTGAGAGGTAAACCCCCCTAAAATTCGTACCATGAGAAGTTATGTTAATATTTGATAAAGAACAATTATGTGTAGTAAATAATTGTATCCCTCTTACATTAATATCGTTTGTTATTATATTATTATAATTTATTGATAAGTTATGCGAAAGAGAAGCATGCACCCCCGGACTTGAAGTAAAGGTTATTAATTCATTATTACTTATCTCTCCAACTATTACATCCAAAAAATATATGGGTGTGTTACCATCAAAAGCGTTATCTTTTTCAAAAATCAAGCAATTTTTCACACTAACATTGTTTTTGCTTTGCGCTTTTACTCCATAAGCATCCGGACCAAGAGAAGTGTAGTTAATACTTCTTCCTTGACAATCAAGAACTGTGTTGTTTGCTTTTACTTCTATGCAGGTGCCGTTGCTTGTAAGATTTGTTGTTAAGGTGTAGGTTTGGTTTGGAGTTGTTAAGTTAACACACACATCTAATTGATAATTCTGTATTGTTAAATTCCTCGTCTCAAGCGTGTTTGTGTTATTGTACTCATCAGTACATTGAACACCCCAATTATAATAACCGTTTGAGAGGGTGTATGTGAAGCTATCAGTCTCCGAAGTGTTAATACTATCTTCTGTTTCTCGAACCGTGTTATTAATTACTAAACTACAATTAGTGACGTTGCTCTCATCACTAATATTTACCTCAAACAATATAGTGTTAGTAGTAGTTGTCACGTTATCATTGTTTGGTGTGATTAATGTCACGTTCGGCGCCGTGGTATCGTTTAGCACCGTAAAATTCACCCATGTACTGTTGATGTTTCCAAACGTGTCGTTAACAAAGAACGTGAAGTTATAAGCCGCGTTTGTGAGTACTTCCCATGTGTCGTTACAATTAAGTATCGTTTTGTTTATTGTTCCATTATGATACCAACAAGAGTCTAAATGATTTTCTGCGTCGAAAACGCTTATGTTTAATGTTATGTTACTAATTAAATAAGTCATACTTATTGGTTCTATTATTGTTAGACTTGGAGCTTGAGAGTCGTTTAGTATAGTGACGCTACCGGTCACGTTTCTTGTTTGGTAACTTGTTAAGTTACACGTTACATTATAGCTGAAAGTTCCGTTTTGATTGTACGTTAGTGTGTAGTTGTATAGAGATGCGTCTTGGTTCATAGTGTAACTAGATGAATTTTGTAGTGTTAAGTTACAATGAGCGCTTGGAATAAAAGCGTTGTTTGTTTGATTGGTGTAATTCGCGTAAATCGTTACTTGTTCTCCTATGTAAACAGCGCCGCTAGTGTTTGTTGAGAGGTTTGTTGGATAGTACATGCTGATAAGCGTGTACCAGTAAGTGCCTGAGTGATCAATGGTGAAGTTGTTCCAGTCAAAATAATACCCTATCTTGTCGTACGTAACATTATACCAATAACTAATGTTTAATGCTCCGCCGCTGTACCCTGATTTTGCCACCCCTTCTGTCAAGGTAAAAGTCTTTGTAAGCCCACCAGAATCCGTGGTGTAGTTCCCCTCCCAATCACTATCGTTTCGAGTAACATTAACATTAACCAAATCCAAATCGCTACCCAAACTATTATTCACAAAGAAACGAGCGTAATGTAAAAAAGAAATGTTAGCATTTATTCCACTTATTAAGATTTTATTTTTATTTAAAGTTGCATTTAATAAAGTTGCAGTAGAATCAAAAATATTTAAATCATTTTCTGTTCCATAATTATGTATAATTGTATTTTTTATTATACTTGTATTCTTAACCTCCAAGCTTGGGTTTGTAACAGAATTCGTTAATATCTGACTATTTTCAATTCTTATATTTTCAGAAAGAGGTTGTATAGTAATCCCAAAATTTGTTGCATTAATATATGTTTTATTTATTATACTCCCTGTTGCATCATACAAAGAAAGGAATCCCAAATAGATACCCTGACTATTTCCATAAATTTTAGAATCAAAAAGCGTATTATTTTTGCCAAACAAAACTAAACCAATAGTGCTTTCTCTTATAATTAACTTCTCTATTTGGTTGTTATCACTATAAATATTAAATGCTCTGTATAAATTGCCACTTCCAACGTTACTAATATTGCTATTGTTTATTATAAAACTTGAATTTATTTTTATATAATATCTAAATGAATTATTTAGACTCTGTATACTACTATCATATACATATATTCCGTTGCTATTTCCATAAGATTCAATTTTCAAACTATCATTAGTTCCTGTTACATTCATGTTTAAAGTGACATTTCTTAGTGTTAAGCTTCCTACAGGACTCGCGTTTATTGTAATATTTCCATTCATGTTAATCGTCATGTTTTCACAAATATAAGTTTCGTTAATATTCCAATTTCCAGAACCAATGTAATTGCTTGGAGTACAATCAGCATATACAGAATTAATGAAAATAAAGCTAGCCAAGAAAAACAGTAATAATTTAAGCTTATTTAACTTATTCATTGCTTATCCACCTTTTTTTTGGCTTTATTGTAGGTTGCCCAAATTGTCCTTTGGTCACGGTTTAGAGCTTTTGCTATCTCAGAAAACTTCATTTCTTTCTCATCTTTCAAATATAAAGTGATGGACTCAAGCATGCCAAGCTCTCGATTCTTTAAGACTTCTAAAGGAATGTGGATTTTTTCTTCTAAAATCTTAGTAGAAGTCAATTCTAATATTTGGTCAAAAGAAAGACCATATAGTTTTTGAAGGTTTTCAACTAATAAATTAAATTTCTTAGCTAAGTCCGGCGCGTCCCCAGTCATCAAATACTTATCTAATAAGTATACTTTATAAAATTAACGAAAATAATAAGTAAAAAAATAATAAAATACTTACTAACTAAGTAAAATATTACAAAATTTAAAATATTATATTTTGATTTTTAAGCATATTAAAAAAGAAAAAAAGAAAAAAAATTATTAATTACAAAAATATCCTGGATCGCCAGTTGTTGGGTCAAAAGTGTATACGCAGGAATTACTTAAACAATCCTCATCCACTGTGCATTCTGCTCCTGCTGGTAATAAAATAACATCATCTGGTGTTAGATTTGCGTAACTGACACTTTTTACATCGCCGGTTTTCTTGTCTATCTTGATAATGTTGTATGTGTTATCACTTACAACCACAATTTTTCTGCCTGGCATGATGTCAGCTGCAAAAACCGCTTCGCCAATAACCGAATCTAATGATTCGCCTGGTAAAGGCGTTGGAGATATACTTATTGTGTTTCCTTCTACTAAACCAGAATACATGTTTTGTCCATCTGTAAAAACAAGTCCTGATTTATCCTGAGGATTCCCATTTCCAATATCTTCAATAGCGATGTTTCCTGGATTATCTAATACATAATTTCCTATTTGACTTAGAGCCCCATCCGAGTTAGGTCTGAAGTGCTCTACACTGTACTGATCAGCTACAAGAACATCTCCTTTATCAAATAGATCACTCTTGAATAAAATCTCGGTGATTCCTGTGTATCCCGGAAGTACTAAGTTCTGTCCTGTCTCATCTTTTACATCATTCCATGCTTCGCCATCATAAGCTAACAGACCACCATCGATCTCTAATACTTTGATTAATCCGCCTTTTTGGCTCACACCTTCTACTTGTGTTGCTTTTGGCGCGTTTAAAGCGCTTAGTGCTGTTGTTAAATCTTCATCTAAATTAAAATCGGCTGCTTGAGCACTCGTTGCAATACTCAATAAAGCCGCTAAAGTAATTGCTGTTTTCTTCATATTTTATAACCTCATCTCATTATAAATAAAAAATTATTAATTACAAAAATATCCTGGATCGCCAGTTGTTGGGTCAAAAGTGTATACGCAGGAATTACTTAAACAATCCGCATCCACTGTGCATTCTGCTCCTATCGGTAGTGGGTCTGTTGGTGGGTCTGTTGGTACTCCTCCTGTTGGCATGTCTATTCCTCCGAACAATGCTGCCAGTATTGCCAGTATCATTAATATAAATGCTAAAAAATTCATTGTTTTTACCTCCATAGTAAATTTATTAAAAAAGAGTCAATATTTATTTTTAAGCTTTTCCATACTAAAGAATATAGTTATTATTATAGAGTAGTTACTTTTTTATAAGCTTTTTTGTCTTGGTTCCGTGCTTATTCATGTTTTTTTTGTTAGTGATTCTATTAGTTTTTTGGATTTCTTTATTGATTCTAGTGCGACTTCGTATTCCATTTTGTTGCCGTAGTAAGTAAGCGAGTTTCTTTTGTATCTTAAATCGTCAAAATTTCTAAATAATTCTTCATCTTTTAGGACGTCTTTGATATAAAACCCAAGGCATACATGGTTTAAGACGTTGTATCCTTTTTTTATCACTAAAGCTTGTAATAATTCTAAGATGGAAGTGTAATAGTCTTCAAATACGAAGTTACAATTCTTTTGGTTAACCTCTCCTATAACATCAATCCTTTCTTTTGATGTTTCTATTAATGACTTTGCTCTTTGCAAATTAGGAGTTACTTTCCTAGCTGAGCTGCTTTCCAAACAATCTTTCCATGATGCTTCCCTCATTTAAATACCTCAACATAATTGTTTAAGACAACCCCATTTAATATGTTGTTTGTCAAATGCACATTCTTAATATCATTTATTGATTTATACGTGAAAACTTGTATTTTTCTTTTTAGCTTTTTTTCAAATTCGCCTAATCCTATCTTCCTATCTGCTTGTGTTTCTATATAAATATCTATGTCGCTGTCTTCTACGTCTTCGCCTTTTGAATATGAACCAAATAATATGATGACTGGATTGCTTAACTCTTTTTTTAAATACTCAACTAAGCCAGAAACATACAATGATCTTATGTTAAATAACTTTTTTTCAAGTAAAAAAGACTCATTGTTTCTCTTAGCAGTATAAAAAGTCACAGAACCAATCTTGTTAGTCGTTAATATATTCTCTTCTTCTAATTCCTTACAATACCTGATAACTGAAGGCAAAGAAAGGCTTAATGTTCTTTCAATCTCTCTCACCCTAAGCTTAGCTGTTGGATTAACAAAAAAATATTCCTTAATTCTTTCTTTGATACTTTTTTTTATCATATGAAAACAAATATTATCAATTGATATTTAAAGTTGTCGTTTTTTTAGAGGTGATAATATTAAGGAACTGATTCTTATAAGTTTGTACGGGCACAAATAAAAGAAGTTAAATAAATGGGTGTGCACGTACAAAAAGTTTTCGCACTGGACATGTGTGGTCGCTTCATTTATATATCAAAATGGTTTTCTAAGTTTAATGAAAGGAAATTCGCTTGTTGTTTTTCAAGATAAAAAGATTAGGAGAACTTGGCACGATGATGAATGGTATTTTTCTATAGTTGATGTTATAGCCGTCCTTACAGATAGTCCAACGCCAAGACAATATTGGGGTAAAGTTAAAGACAGAGAATTTAAGGCTCTTGAGTTGTCCCCGATTTGGGTACAACTGAAATTATCTTCCTCAGACAAAAAGTTGTATTTAACTGATTGCGCAAATACTGAATCCTTATTTAGAATTATCCAGTCAATTCCGTCTAAGAAAGCTGAGCCTTTTAAGCAGTGGCTGGCAAAAGTTGGGTATGAAAGAGTGCAAGAGATAGAAAATCCTGAGTTAGCGCAAGATAGAGCAAAAGAGTATTATGAGCTCAAAGGATATCCTAAAGACTGGATTGATAAAAGACTAAGAGGAATAGCTGTTAGACAGTCTTTAACTGAGGAATGGAACAAAAGAGGTGTAGAAGAAGAAAGAGATTATGCAATACTGACAAACGAGATAAGTAAAGCCACCTTTGGAGTTGATATTAAAGATCATAAAAAGATTAAAAGTCTTAATCCAAAATACCAGAATCAGAATTTAAGAGACCACATGACAGATCTTGAACTAATTTTTAATATGCTTGGAGAAGCATCTACTACTGAAATTGCAAAAAAACGAGATGTTCAAGGATTTAAAGAAAACAAACACGCAGCTAAAGAAGGCGGAAAAATAGCCGGGAACGCAAGAATGAATCTTGAGCACAAAACCGGAGAAAAAGTCGTTAGTAAAAATAATTACCTTAAACTAGAAAAGAAAAAGAAACTAAAATAAGAAATTCTCATTTTTTTAGAGGTGATAATATTAAGGAAAAGTTATCTTGACTCAACGTTACTAATTATTTTCTTCGCTACTTCTACTAATTCTTCGATTTCTGGTGTTAAGTAAGGCTTCTCATTATAATATTTTTCGTCGATTACTTTTACTGGGAAGAATTGTTGAATCACGTATTTCTTCGTATCCTTCCCCAACCACTTACTAATCGCTTCAACTTCTTTTACAGTAACCAAGCTCGGTACTGCTGTTGTTCGAAACTCGTACTCCAACCCAGAACTCTTAATCAAATCTATTGATTCTTGGATGTTTTCAAGGTTGACTTTTACGCCTGTGGCTTCTTCGTATTTTTCTTTTGAAGTTTTTATGTCCATAGCAACGTAATCAACTAAGCCATCATCGATGAGTTTTTTAAGAATCTTTGGTGTTGTTCCGTTCGTGTCTAATTTAATTGCTAGTTTTCTTGCTTTAAGTTTCTTCAACAACTCAGGCAACCCTTTCTGCAATGTTGGTTCGCCGCCGGTCACACAAATTCCTTCGACCCATTCTTTTTTCTTTTCCAAATATTTGAAGATGCTATCAACGTCGAATTTAGGAATCTCTTCAGGTCTTAATACCAAGTCGGCGTTGTGGCAGAATCCGCAACGAAAATTGCAGCGACCCAAGAAAATAACAGAAGCAAGCTTTCCAGGATAGTCTATCATTGAGGTTTTTATGAATCCTGATACTAGTAAGTCTTTCATTCTATGAGGGGGGGTGAAGAGGTGAAGAACTAAATCTCTTATTTGGGGAGATATGGTTTAATTATGATAACTTGTTTTTTATTTCATCTAAACTAGGTACTTCGCTTCTAAAGCTTTCTACTTCTTTGTTTTTGTCATCGCAGCAAATAATTGAGGGGGTGGCCATGACGTCGTACATTACTCCTTCAGCCAGTCCAGCTGCGTCATCCAGGCTGAAGTACTCGACTTTGACGCCGTCATCTTCAAGTTTTTTGCCTAGTTCTTTTGCGCTTGGACAATTAGGGCAATCGTTTTTCCAAAAAATTTTTATTTTCATCTCACACCACTTGCATTACTAATTGTTCTCCGAGTCTATACGAACCTCTCTTCCTATCAACTAACTCGGCTTTTTTGGATTCGTTCCAGTTTTCTATTATGCTGTAATACCCTACTATTCTTGTTATTCCAAAGGTGTTGTTGCTTCCGCAATTTCCGCAGTTATTCTCTGTTTTCATTTTTTACTTCCTCTTCTTCTATCTCTTTATCTTTTTTCTCTGTCACCTCTGACGTTGTTGCTTCGTGGTGATCATGACTTGGGTCCTTAGCTAATACGTGGCGCTGATAACCAGGGGTTACTGAATCGCAATCGTTGCATACTGTGAACTCAGGGCTCAAGACTATCTGCGCGCTTTGGGTGTGTTTCCACGTGCGCTCTACCAAGCTAAAAACCGCTTTGGGATCTGGGCGTTGCTCTCCCAAAAAAACGTGAGTAATAGCGCCTGATTCTATCAAAGAATTGAACCGACCTTGTTTTTCGATTCTCTCAATGATGTCCACAGGCGCGTCCGCCTCTAAATGAATGCTATTAGTGTAATAGACTTGGCCTTTATCCATGTCGCCTCGAACCAAATCAGTTGCTTGCTCAGGGTACTTTTGCAAGTCAACTTTTGCGAAGCGAAGACTAGCGCTCTCGGCTGGGCTCTCCTCCAACGTGACTTTAAGGCCGTGTTCGTTCTCGAACTCCTTAGCTTTTAAGTACATGCTACTTATCAACTTCACACCCAGCTTATACGCTTCTTCGTCCTCGTGAAGCGCTTTTCCTGTAATGTTTTTTACAGCTTCATTAAGACCTATCATTCCAATAATATATGTTGCTTCTTCTAAATCGATGTAAGGCCTGCCATCCGAAGCGATTTTTCCAACTTCCCAAAGAGGCGTGCCTGGTTCTTCCATGATCTTAGAGATGAACTCCTTTTTCTGCAAATGAGCTTTCATCGCGACATCCATAGCTTTTTGGATTTCTACAACTGTCTCGTCGTAATCGCCGTTGGCCTTGTACGATGCTTGGGGCAAGTTAATGGTTACGTTTTGAAACCCGCAAAACCTCATCGATTCAGGGTGTTGTAACATATAATTATCAGTTATTTTAGTTCTGAGACGACAACAAGCACTAAGAGTTACTTCGTCACGATCAAAAACAAAGTAAGTAGCGCCGTTCTCACTAGCAATTAAGCAAGCGTAATCAAGCAAACTTCGCTGCGCCGGGTCATCTAAGGTTTCTTGGCTTATGTGAAAGTCGAGTTTTGGAAAGGGGAAAGGAGCGCCGTTAGCGTCTCCTTCTCTCCAAACATCCATTAATGCTTTTGCAAAAAGCTGCGCCTCTTTTTCGTAATCACCGTATGTTTTCCCTGTGTACGTACCACCTGGTCCAATCGCTTCTATATCGCGCATATATCTAGGAATGCCTGTGTGAATATTAAAATCGATAAACAAAGTCTGCCCCCCTCGACTAAAAGCGTTTTGTGAACAACTAAAGATTAAGTATTGAGCTTCTTGTTTCATCTTCTCATAGCTCATATCAACAAGGTACGGAGCGTAGAAGATGTTGATGTACCCAATACCTAATGCCCCGGCGTAATAAGCTTGCATAGATGCCAAGAACGTATTAAGATGCCCAGTTAATGTCTGGGCGTGCTTAGCAGGTTTACTAGCAGTAGACAAATTACCTAGTTGCAACCCATACTTCTTAATGTATTCTAAGCTATGAGCACTACAATAAACCCTGACAGGGTAGCCTAAGTCGTGAAGGTGAAGCGCCGCTGTCATATGAGCACTAGCAACGTCCTCACTAAAAATTTCTTTTAAGGCGTATTGCTTAAGGCTGTTCTCAGCTATAGCGAGATTAACTGCTTCTGGGTTGTTAGTAACAACATTACTATTCTCTTTTGAACTACTAAATATGATTTTGTTAATGTTAAACGTGCTCATACCAATAACTGCTTGTTTCTCAAGTTTCTTGTTAAAACCACGAACGAATAACTCGTTATCAACTAATTCACGAATAAGCCCGATACTAATCACTTTTAAGTCGCTTGCAAAAACTTTTTT
>JAAOYB010000021.1 GCA_018221135.1 Candidatus Woesearchaeota archaeon | reverse complement strand
TAAACGCGACCACAAGATTAGCGGAGTGGATGAACTCAACACTAAAATATGATCCATACGAGAAGAACGCAGGGTACTGCCCAACAAGTGATATGTGCTTTGCGACAACAACAAACCCAGACACTAATGGGTTAATAGGTGGTTGCGCAAATAATAATTACTTTGTCACAACCAACCAGAACCCTTTTAGTGGTATGGACTTAGATGAAGAATACCAAGATTTCGTATGTGAAGACGGGTATTGGGGTAGTAGGACAAGACAAAACGCGCTAGACATGGTAAAAATGGCTGATGGCTCGAGATTCTTGTTATTCTGTGACCAAGCAAGAAGTAGTTGCGGAGTTGACAAAAGCATAAATTACTTTAACATCCCAACACCCCTAAACGACTTTTTAGGAAACCCAACTAGTTGTATTTTATCAGACAAACAAAAACTTTTCACAAATTTCTGCGCATTAGTAATAGATGATAGTTCTAACAGCGATAGAGGAGAAATATTCGACGATGCTGACAAGACAATAATAAGTTTTGGAATAAGAAAACAGTTAAGTGACGCGGTTCTCCAAGAACTTTTAATCAGCGCGTTTGGAACAGATTGTCAAGGCGCAACCCTAACAAATAATTATGTTGATTGTAGTGCAACGAATGGCAACTTGTTTTTTAACAACGAAACATGGACTTTTATGTACTCAAAAGACAATATAAATAACGAGATAAGCAGTTTCGCAACGCACACTATCAGCACAAGGATATGGCTTTTCATCACAAACATTTTTAGTAGCATCTGGGATTTCATAGTTGGGGAACAAGAAATAATTGTTAACTTACAAGAAAGCATGCTCTCAAGAGTGGGTGCTTATAACCAGATATACTTTGCTAAGACTAGTTATGGTGAGATACAAGCAGTGATGATAAGAAAACAATCAAACCTATCAAGCAACGAAGGATTAGTTGACGTAGTCCAAGCAACGATGTACAACTACACGTATTGCGAGGAAACAACAACTAATAATTACAAGTTAGACTTATCTCTTCAAGGAGACTTAATCTTCAACCAAGAAATATATAATTCGGTAGGTGTGCAAAGCTATAACTGCACAAAAACAGGAGACATAACAACTATTACGTGGGTTGGGAAAACAAACGCTAGGATTGAGAGTAACTGGCTTGATATCACAGCCAGGATAAGACCCCAAAACTAAATAGTTATTAAAAGATTTTTTTATTATAAGAAGAAGAAAATGGTTAATATCGAGACAGGCGTTGACAGGCTAGTAGGTCTTATTCGCCAAAAACACAAGATAAGCATTAATGAAGCAGCCAAGATACTTGGAGTTTCAAAAACAGTTATTCAGGAGTGGGCGGAGTTCTTAGAAGAAGAAAACGTAATTGACATCAACTACTTATTAACAAATACTTTCTTGGTTGAAAAACAAGTAACAGAAGAAGACCTAAGCAAAAAAAAGGTTGAGTTCTCAAATCTAAAAGAGATGTTTATTCGAAAAGTTGAGAGTTTCTTGCAGGTAACAGAACGTGACACCGCAGGTATTGATCGGATGAAAAAAGAATTCGACAAACTAAAAAAAGATTTAGGAGTCGAAGTAGTCAAAGTAAAAGATGAACTAAAAGAACTAGAAACGTACGAGAGCCTAAAACAAGACATTGACAAACAAATCATGGAGCAACAAGCAAGTTACAAACAAAAAATAGAGGAAAGCCACACAAAATTATTAGACGAAGAAAAAAAGTACGAAGAAATAATAAGCACGATAAATTTGGAGCGAGAAAACGTAACAAACGAAGTAAAAGAAGTAGAAAACCTAGAAACACAAGAAGAAATACTAAAAAGGAAAATCATAGACATAAACAGCATACTCTCCAAAGTCGATAACCGCATAGAATTAGAAAACGAGAAGATAGACGATACCAAAACAACGATAAAACAATTAGTAGACTACGCCAATAAGATAACAAAAGACATACAAGCAAAGAAGTTATCAATCGAGCCACTCATTGAAGAAGGCAAAAAGCACGAAAAGAAAATAGTGGACTTACAAGATGATCTCCTTCGAAAAGTAGGAGATAAGAAAAAAATCATTAGTCAAGTAGCAGACGAAGGACAAAGCGTGCTTAGAAAATTCAATAATTTCTTTGAGAAAAAAGCAGATATTGAAGGCTTAATAACCAAGATAGAAAAAGACAGAGCAGACCTAAAAGAAAATTTAAACACACTACTAAAAAAAGCGAAAGTACTCGAGATAAGCGCGAGTGCGTCCGATATAAAAAAAAACACTCAGGACTTAAAAGACGCGATGAAAAACGTCGAGGTAAAAAAGAATATGTTCAAAGAAGAAACAGACCGCTTAAAATCACTTGTAAGATCATAAATACTCAATTAAGAGGTGCTTTAATTGGATAAAAATAAAAAAGAGGCGACACCCACAACCGTAAAGAAAACAGAGGAACCCCTCAAGGGACCTGATAAGAAAGAAGTCAAGCAAGAAACAAAACAAACCCCTCCTTCTACAACGATTTCTAAACAAGCAGGGATAGATGTCCCTGTAGAGATACAAAAAGTAGATCCTAAAGATAGGAAAAAAGTAGATGAGTACAGCTTCATATCAAAAAAGATACCTATCAATATCATAATCAGTGAGATAAAAGGAGAATACGTACCGATTTATGAGGTTTACATCTCAAAGATAAGCAGGACGACAGAGATAATATTAGAGAAGATAAGACAAGAATTAATAAAGCAAGTAAATCTGGGGATGGTTGACATAACGGATTCTGGAAAAACTGATATCGTAGAAGAAAGATTTAAAGAAACAATAGTTTTCTTAATCGAGAAATATTTCCCAGACATTGATCAAACGACAAAAGAATTCTTAGTGAGTTACTTAATCCAAAAAAGTTTGGGTATGGGTAAACTCGAAATATTAATGGATGATGTCTTACTAGAAGAAATAGTTGTTAATAGCGCTACAGAACCCGTATGGGTATTCCACAAAAAACACGGTTGGCTAAAAACTAATATCCAAGTAAAAGATGAAGAACAAGTGCGTCACTACGCTACTATGATAGGGAGGAAAGTGGGTCGTCAAATAACCAATATCGACCCGTTACTAGACGCGCATCTTAATGAGGGAGACCGGGTAAACGCTACCCTACAACCAATTAGTACCGCGGGTAACACGATTACTCTTAGGAAGTTCTCAAGAAACCCAATGACTATAACTCACTTCTTAAAATTCAGGACGCTAAGCCCTAGCGCGGCGAGTCTTATCTGGCAAGCGATGCACTACGAATTATCAGCTATTATCGCAGGGGGCACGGCGAGTGGTAAGACGAGCACGCTAAACGTACTAGCAAGTTTTTTCCCACCAAACCAAAGAATAATCTCTATAGAAGACACAAGAGAGATACGACTCCCAAAATACTTACATTGGGTTCCTATGAGTACTAGGCAACCAAACCCAGAAGGCAAAGGAGAAGTATCAATGGAAGACTTACTAGTAAACGCTCTGCGACAAAGACCAGACAGAATACTAGTAGGAGAAGTAAGAAGACAAAGAGAAGCAGAAACCTTGTTCGAAGCCATCCACACAGGACACAGTTGCTACGCTACTTTCCACTCAAATAATTATGAGGAGACTATCAGGAGGCTCACAAACCCCCCAATTAATGTTCCTCTAACAATGCTTCCAGCGATCTCGATGATAATAATGCAATTTAGAAATAGGAGAACAGGGCATAGAAGAACATTTCAAATAGCAGAGATAAACGATGACTCCTCAGGGAATTTACTAATGCAGTACGACACGAAAAAAGACATATTAGTTGATAAGAACCGCTCCAAGAGCTTACTAGCCACTTTAGAGTTATACACTGGAAGCACGCCCCAAGAGATACGAAATCAGCTTCGAGAAAAAGAAAAAATACTCAACTACTTAGTAAAGCAAAAAATAGAAACAGTAGATACTGTTGGCAAAGTAATGGCTGAGTATTACACTAATGAGGATGAACTTCTAAAAACAGTTAGAGCTAACAAAAAATTTGATTTTGACACATAAAAATAAAAGAAGAAAATGGATTTTTCAACCATATTTGATATTTTAGCAGAGCATCATAAAGAGTTAAGAATAAAACTATTACAAGCAAGCATACAGGATTCGCCTAGAGAATTTATCAGAAAAACTTTTTTTATAGCAGGATACGCAACTTTTGCAGCTTTCATAATCTTTTTTTTGTTTTTTAGTTTTTTGAGCCTTAAAGCAAAAATTTTGATACTTCTTTTTTTTCTTCCAGCATGTTTTATTTTTGTTTTTAATTATTTTTTAAGATACCCTGATGTTAAGATAAAAAAACTGGAGAGAGAGATAAATAAGGAGATAATCTTTGCGGGTAGGTTCTTAATAATAGAGTTAGAGAGCGGGATTAGTTTGTATAAAGCAATGATTAACATGATATCAAACTACGAAGTAGTAGGTCAATACTTTAAAGAAATCATTGATAGGGTTAGTATGGGAACCACGATGGAAGAAGCTATGAATTTAGAAGTAGAAACAATTCCTAGTTCGAATCTTAGAAAAGTTTTTTGGCAGATGCTAAACAGCCTAAAAACGGGGAGTGACATCGTTAATAGTCTTGATAGCGTGATTGAACAAATTATTAGAGAGCAACAAATAGAGGTACAAGAGTATGGCAGAAAACTTAATCCTCTTGCGATGTTTTATATGATGATAGCAGTTATTGTTCCAAGCCTTGGCATGACTATGCTTGTAGTAATAGCCACGTTTATTGGTATAAAACTAAGCTTGGCAGTTCTTTTGAGCATTACGGGTTTGCTTGGGTTTGTGCAGTTCATGTTCGTTGCTATGATAAAATCTGCGAGGCCTCCTGTTGAGTTATGAAGATGTTTAAGAAAAAAAAACACAAAGAATCCAAAAAAGAGGAAAAAGAAGAAAAAACCAGTTCTGATTCTAAGCCAAAAAAAGAAGAAAAAGTTGTGTTTAGCAAGAAGTTTGAGGATTTTAAGAAGTTAAAAGACAAAAAAGTAGACGAAGACAAAACAAAAAAAGAGGAAGAAGAGGACAAAACTGGTTTTAGTAAGGAGTTTGAGGATTTTAAGAATTTGAAAGACAAACTAAAAATTAGAGAAGAAACAAGAAAAGAATCAGAAAAACCAGTAGTTCAAGATAAGGTTGAGGAACCAAAAACAGAAGATAAAAAAGAAGGTGAACAACCAGAAAAACCAGT
>JAAOYB010000020.1 GCA_018221135.1 Candidatus Woesearchaeota archaeon | reverse complement strand
TATCGGAGACAACTTAGATAACCTAGGCGACGTTCTTAAGAGTTTGAGTGAGAATTAAAATTATTTTATTACTTCTTCAAGATTGTCATCAGATTTACTATAAAAAATAGGTGGTTATTTAAACGAGTACCAAAACCTTTTTTCTTATTATGGCTTTATCAAAAGAAGACATAGAAAAAATCAAAAGGTTCTTAGACGAGAGTAATAGGCCTATCTTTTTCTTTGATGACGACGCAGACGGCCTATCAAGTTTCTTGTTGTTGTATAGGGGGAAGAAAGCAGGTAAGGGCGTCGTGGTAAAAAGCACGCCATCACTAGGTCCGGAGTACGCCAAGAGAGTTGAGGATTACGGAGCAGACGTCGTCTTCGTCCTGGACAAACCAAAAATATCAGCTGAGTTCTTAGAACAAGTAAGTATTCCTATAGTGTGGTTAGACCATCACGAACCACAAGAAAACAAAACAAGCAACTTACACTATTTTAATCCAAGAATAAATGATGACTCAGATAACACTCCAACTAGTCACTGGGCTTACAAAGTAGCAAGTAACCCTGAAGACTTATGGATAGCGATGACAGGAATCGTCGGGGACTGGCACCTTCCTAGTTACGCTGATGAATTCATAAAAAAGTACCCTGATTTGTTGAGTGCTTCAAACGACACGCCTCCAAAAGCTTTGTTTGATAGCGGTCTTGGGCGTCTTTGCATGCTCTTTAATTTTTTACTGAAAGGAAGAACAAGTGATACCAAGAAATTCATAAAAATCCTGACTCGAATTAATGGTCCTTACGAAATACTAAACTCGACAACCCCAGCAGGCAAATTATTGTATAAGTACTACGCTGACCTCAAAAAAAAGTATGATGAGATTATGAGAACAGTAGAGAAAGGCAGCGATGGAGTCCTAGAATTCTTTTACAAAGACCAGAGTCTTAGCTTCACAGCAGATCTTTCTAACGAATTACTTCATCGTAACCCTGACAAACTAATAATTATTGGCCGCGAGAAAGGTGATGAGATGAAGATGAGTCTTAGAAGCGCCAAGCACGACTTGCCTAAATTAGTCTCTGTCGCAGTTAACGGCTTAGAGGGTTATGGCGGCGGGCACAGAGGTGCTTGCGGAGCAGTAGTCAAATTAGATGATTTAGAAGTCTTCTTGTCTCGTCTAAAAGACCAACTATGATTTATAAGTAATAGTAAGGTTTTTAAAGACTTACTAGTTTCTTTAACGAGTTAATACAACGAATCACTGTTAATCAGAGTCAGGGGAGAAAATTGATAGCAAAACTAAGAAGTTTACTAAGAAAAGAGGCTTGTCTAGAAGAATGTTTTTGGTGCGGCTTAGGAGATAATCCAGTCAAGCACTTAGGAGTAAAAGACTTACCTAATAAAAGAGTAAGAACACATTAATTTCTTTTTAATAAAATTTTTATTTTTTTCGAAAGCTTTATAATCCTAATTAATTGATATTCTAAGTTAAGTTGGAGCGCATAACTAGTATTAAAGCTTTAGAAGTTCTTGATAGTAGGGGGAACCCTACTTTAGAAGTAGTGGTTCGAACAAATAACAATGTGGGCAGAGCGATGATACCCTCTGGTGCTAGTAAAGGAATTCATGAGGCTATCGAGTTACGCGACACTAAGAAGAAACGATACCATGGCATGGGCGTGCAAAGCGCTGTTCGAAACGTAAACACAATTCTTAATCGACGCCTAAAAGGGTTGTCTGTAACAGACCAAAGACTACTCGATCAGACTATGATAGACGCTGACAAAACCGAGAATAAAGGACGACTCGGCGCTAATAGCATATTAGGAGTTAGCTTAGCAGCTGCTAGGTGCGCAGCTGAATCAAAAAACAAAGAGCCTTATGAGTATTTGGATAAGAAATCTCGGGTTTTGCCGATTCCTTTTAGCAACGTAATTAACGGTGGCAGACACGCAGGCGACGAGCTTCGAATGCAGGAGTTCATGATAGCACCAGTAAAAGCCAAGAGTTTCTCCGAAGCTACACAAATGGTTAGTGAGACTTATCACGTCCTAAAAAACGTTATCGCCAAGAAATACGGAAAAATTTATACTAATGTAGGTGATGAGGGAGGCTTCGCTCCAAACATCAAAAATCCCAGGGACGCGCTCAACCTTATCAGTAACGCTATTAGCTTAGCAGGTTACGAAGACAGCGTCGCTATCGCACTAGACCCCGCGGCTAGCGAGTTCTTCGAAAACGGCGCGTATTATCCAAACGCTAAGCGGTTATCTAAGAATCAGACCATCAATTATTATGAAGACATAGTAAAAGATTACCACATAGTCTCAGTTGAGGACCCTTTTGATCAGGATGATTATAGTAGTTTTGAGATTTTCACCAAGAACAACCCTAGTCTGCAAGTTGTAGGCGACGACTTATTAGTTACTAATCCTAAACGTATAAGAATCGCAGTCGAGCACAAACTCTGCAACGCATTGCTATTAAAGGTTAACCAGATAGGGACTTTATCCCAAGCTCTCGACGCCGCGGACTTGGCGTATAAGAGTAACTGGAACGTCATGGTCAGTCATCGAAGCGGAGAAACAGAAGACGGCTTCATCAGCGACTTAGCAGTGGGCTTGGGTTGCGGCCAGATAAAAATCGGCGCTCCCGCTAGAAGTGACAGGACAAGCAAGTATAATAGGTTACTTCGAATAGAGGAAGAGCTTGGTAGGCGAGCTAGGTTTGCGAAGTTTACGGTTAAGAGACCAAGATGAAACTCAAAATATATCTTTTTAGGCACGCACAAACTTATTTTAACAAACACCATTACTTCACAGGTCACAAAGACAGCAAGCTTACTAGTTTAGGTCTAAAACAAGCCAAAAAGATAGCTGTTAAGCTAAAAGGTAAAAGAATAGACGTCGCATACCAAACAAAATTATCTCGTTCTAAAGATACCCTAAAAGAAGTCTTGAAGTATCACTCTGAGTGCAAGAAAATAATAACTGATAACAGGATGATTGAGAGGAGTTACGGAGTACTAGAAGGGCACAGCCACGAATCTTTTATTAAAGAACATGGACATGAAGATTACGAAGTATTACTTCACGAGCACAAAGTCCACCACTTACACGGAAAAGCTCGCGAGGAATTTGAGCGAGCCGTGGGGAAAGCAGAGCTCCAAGTGATTCGAAGAAACTATGAGGCTTGGCCACCAGGCGGCGAGAGCGTGGAGATGGTTGAGAGGCGAGTTCTTCCTTTTATCAAAGATTTGCTAAAATACATGAAAGTAAACAAGGTAAACGTTGCAATATCTGCTCATGGCAATAGTATGAGGCCTTTTCGGAGGTACTTTGAGGACTTCTCTGTCGAGGAGATGATGAGCTTAGAGAACCCTTGGGATGACTACTTCGAATACGAAATAGAAGTCTGAATTCTTAATAAAAAACAATAAATTTATAAAACATAATGTTTTATAACATTATATTATAAAAAATTATAAAGAGGTTTTGGATTATGGTGCAAGCAATTATTAAACTTGGAGAACACGAAGACAGGGTGTTGAATGTTATTAAGGCAAAGCATGGATTAAAAAATAAGTCGGATGCTATAAATTTTATATTGTCTAAATACGAAGAAGAATTATTAGAACCAGAGCTTAGACCTGAATTCGTTAAGAAAATGATGACTAGACAGCAGGAACCAACAACTAAAATCAATGATTTTAGAAAGCATTTCGGAATAAAATAAAAATGGTTTATTCTTATGAATTAAGAAAAGGGGTAGAGAAAACTTTTTTTAAATTAGCTAAAAAAAATCCGAAACAATTAATAGGTATAGAAAAGAAAATAATAGAGATACTAAAAAACCCTAATCACTATAAGAACTTGCGAAAACCACTTCAACACTTAAAAAGAGTTCACGTCGACAAAAGCTTTGTATTAGTTTTTTCTATTGATGAAAAAACAAAGACAGTAGTAATAGAAGATTTTGATCATCACGATAACATTTACAATTAAATAAAAAAGTTAATTCAAGCCTTTTTTTTCACTTCTTAGTTACTATAAAACTTTATATACTAATAAATCTGAAAACACTGTAAGGTTTTTTTGACAGTAAAAAAGAGGGTGTGGTTAGTATTTTTTTACAGAAAAGTTCACAAGTAAATTACAGGTTTTTAGGATTACTCATAATAGTTCTTGTTAGCTTATCAGTTTTCACCATTAGTTCTAACATATCTTTGCCCTTTAATGATAGCTCTAATAATACTCCTTTTAACACGACACCACCTGTTATTAATCTTAGTCCTTTGCCTAATACCACACCCGAATTAATCATTAATAATTTGTTTAATGTTTCTAACCACTTTTTTAGTGAAGAAAACCTTGTTGTTAACGAAACCTTATCGGAGGAGAATAATTCTAGTGCTAACCACACCCCAGGCATTTCTCCTCCACCTTTTTTTAACACAACAGCAGAAAAGGAGAAACTTGAGGCTAAGTTCTCAGGAAAGAAAGTCTTGGTCAAAAAACTACAAAAACTCAACGATACTCTAGAATTAGGGTTAGAATCAGAAACAACAACGACAAAAGCAACAATAACAGGAAATTTTGGTGTAGACGACGTCACAGACTTATACGTTGGTAAGAATGGTAAAGATGAGTTCTGGAAAGGCGCTTTCAAATACGAGTTCAGTACAGAGGTCTTCGCCATCAACGACTTAGACATCGACAACGCCGACATAGAACTAGAATTATACGGCGACGTTGATGAAATCTTGTATTGTAAGAACTACAACTTCCAACAAGAAACTTGCCCTGGTGATAATTGGGTTAGTAGCGGCGAGGCCTTCACTAAGAATAACGGCAAAGTGTTGTTTAGCGTTGATCACTTTTCTGCAT
>JAAOYB010000019.1 GCA_018221135.1 Candidatus Woesearchaeota archaeon | reverse complement strand
TTTATTATTTTATTAGTGCTTTTTATTCCTATAAAAAATGGTGTGTTGTTACTAGTTAATAGTAAATAATAGAAAGTTTTATATAAGAGGACTTAAATCAACAAGATATATATTAATAATTAGAGGTGTAAATATAAGATGCCATTATCAGAATATCAAGAAAGAATAGTAAAACCATTTGTCTCAAGCATCCCAAGAATCTTAAGAGCAGATATGAAACCAGGTTACATGGTCTTAAACATAGATGGAGGACTTGATTTCATAGTAACGAGTGAAGCTAAAAACAGGGTTTACTTAGCAAAAATAGAACAACCAAGTAATTCTTCTGAAGTACTAGGCACACAAAACCTAAAAGAACTAACACCTGTGTATTTTACAAGTCAACCATTTAGTAAGGAAGACGGAATATTAGAAGCGAAATTAGCTGATAGAAGTATTGCAGCAGCACATATTTTTTTGCAATCAAAAAGAGGAATTAGAAACGGCAAAGTAATACAAAGCATCGTTGAGAATCCAACACACCAAAAAGTTGTTTACCACGGAGAACCATTACAAGAAGAATCAACAATAGGAATTCATATACTGAGACTTTTTGAAATGGCTAGGAACTCAGGTGTGCCTTACCAAACACTTGATGACAAATTCTTAATCAAGGCTTAGTAGTCAAACAAACTCTTCTGATTTTTTTTATTTATTAATCTTTTATAACTCTCCCAACTCTCCCTAAAAAGACCTTTGTATTTATCGTTGTCAAAGTTTTCTTCTAAGAACTTCACAGTTTTAGGATCTGCGGGGTAACCACTGCCAAAATCAACACCAAACTTTTCTTTTAATTTTTCTATCTCCCTATCACGAGTGACTTTAGCTAAGATACTAGCAGCTGCTACGATTGTATAATTCGCGTCGGCTTTGTGCTCAGCGACGACCTCAACATCTTTGTTTTTTAGTTGTTTTTTAATGGTGTCTGCGTATGCTTTGGTGTTATGCGCTGGGCAATCAATTATTACTTTATCACACTTAACCTTATCAATTAATTCACTTGTAGTCTTAGCTTCTAATAAATTAAGATTCATACTAGGATTGTTAAGAGCGGAATCAACATCTTCTGCGCTAATAATAACGATTTGGTAATCAATGACCATATTGGTTATGATACTAACAATTTTTTCTCGTTGAATTGGATTCAAGACTTTGCTGTCTTTTACTCCTTCAACAAAGAGTTTCTTCTCATCCTTTGCTTCAATAGTGCATATAGCCATAACTAATGGTCCTATGACAGGGCCTCGTCCTGCTTCTTCAACACCAGCGATTATCATAAATTAATAATTTGTATGTATTATATATTAAGTTAACCCAATAACAAAAAATAATAGAGTACTCCAGAATAGTAAACTTTATAATTACGTTGTTCTAAGAACTAAAAAAGCAAGGGTGGATTTTTTATATGGCTAACAGAATAGAAATCTTATCAACTATACCAGATACTAGAGCTAAGGTAAGACAAGAAAAACTAAGAAGCCTAGGATTTAGCGGAGTAGAAGACGCTAACTTAGTTGACGTCTACACAATTGATTCTAACATAGGACTAAGCGATTTAGAAAGAGTAGCGAACATGCTAGCAAACCCCGTAACACAAGACGCGAGCGTGGACTTACCACAAGCACCAAACAACTTTGATTGGGCAATAGAGATAGGATACCAGCCAGGAGTCACAGATAACGTTGCGACAACAGCTAAAGAAAGCATAGAAGACCTCTTTGGAACAAAACTTGGAGATGACCAAGGAGTATACACATCGCAACTCACATTCTTAACAGGAAATAATCTAAGCAGAGAAGAAGTACAAAACATAGCAGAATCATTAGCGAATCCTTTAATTCAAAGAATCAGCATTAAAGACAGACAAGAATATTCTACAGGGGGAGGTATGGGGGTAGTGGTTCCAAAAGTACGATTAGACACGACTCCAAGCGCGGACATAGTAGATATACTAAGAGTCTCAGATGACGAATTAGTAACCATTGGAAAACAAGGAATATCAAATGAGGATGGCTCAAGAAGAGGACCTCTAGCATTAGATTTAACCTATATGAAAAGAATACAAGAACATTTCTTGGAGTTAGGCAGAAACCCTAGAGACGTCGAGCTTGAAAGCATAGCGCAGACGTGGAGCGAGCATTGCAAACACACAATTTTCGCAGATTCCATAGATGATGTAAAAGGAGGCTTGTTTAAGACTTACATCAAAAGAGCAACAGAAGAAATAAGGGCTATCAAAGGAGAAAACGATTTCTGCGCCTCGGTCTTCGTTGATAACAGCGGAGCAATAATATTTGATGATAACTGGTTAATAACTGATAAGGTAGAAACTCATAACAGTCCATCAGCACTAGACCCTTTTGGTGGGTCAATCACTGGGATAGTAGGTGTTAATAGAGATACAGTCGGCTTTGGGCTTGGCGCAAAACCAATTCTTAACAGGTACGGCTTCTTATTTGCAGACCCAGAAGACAAAAAACCATTATACAAAGGAGAAGGATTCACGCAGAAGATGCTCTCACCAAGAGCGATAATGGAAGGAGTAATAGAAGGCGTAAACGAAGGAGGAAACTGCAGCGGGATCCCTACAACTCAAGGATTCATGCGTTTTGATGAGCGTTACAAAGGAAAACCCTTAGTTTACGTAGGAACAGTCGGCTTAATTCCTAGGGTAAGCGCAGGCAGGCCATCCCATGAGAAAAAAGCGTTGCCTGGCGATTACGCAGTCATGGTAGGAGGCAGAGTTGGAAAAGACGGGATTCACGGAGCAACGTTTAGCAGCGAGGCTATGGATAGCGGGAGTCCGGCAACAGCTGTGCAGATAGGAGACCCCATAACCCAGAAGAAGCTTAGCGACGCAATTGTTAAAGAAGCAAGAGACATGGGATTATATACTAGTATCACTGATAACGGCGCAGGCGGAATATCTTGCAGCGTTGCGGAGATGGCAGAGGAAAGCGGAGGATGCTACGTAAAACTTGATGATGTTCCAACAAAATACCCCGGTCTCGAACCATGGGAGATATGGATATCAGAAAGTCAAGAAAGAATGACTTTAAGTGTTCCAAAAGAGAACTGGGAAGCGTTCAATTCACTAATGGAGAGCAGAGGTGTTGAAGCAACGATTATAGGAGAGTTCACTGATAGCGGTAAGTGCGTAGTAGAATACAACGACGAAGTCGTCATGGATTTAGATATGGATTTCTTGCATGATGGATTGCCGCAAAGACCTATGAAGACAAAAAGCGTTCTTAGAGCTTATGAAGAACCAAAAAAACAAGACCTTGGCAATTTAACAAGCACGCTTCACAAAATGCTTGGCAGACCTAACATCACAAGTTTTGAGTTTGTCACGCAGCAGTACGATCACGAAGTACAGGGAGGAAGCGTCCTAAAACCTTTACAAGGAAGAGGAAGAGTCAACTCAGAAACCACGGTTGTAAGACCTGTTCTTGACTCACAAAAAGGAGTAGTTGTTTCTCAAGGAGTTTATCCTTCATACAGCGACATCGACACGTACCACATGGCAGCCGCAGGCATTGATACAGCGGTTAGAAACGCAGTAGCTGCAGGCGCAAGTCTTGATAGGCTGGCTTTACTTGATAATTTTTGTTGGTGCAGCCCCGAAGAAGAAGAAAGACTGCATCAATTAAAAAGAGCGGCTGAGGCTTGTTATGACTACGCAGTCGCTTTTGGCACCCCTTTTATTAGTGGAAAAGACAGTATGCACAACGACTTTAAAGGTTTCGATGAGAACGGTGAGCCTACTAAGATTAGTATCCCGCCAACTCTTTTGATTTCTAGTATTGGAGTAATAGATGACTTCTCTAAGAGTGTGAGTTTAGACTCAAAAATGCCAGGAGATTTCGTGTATGTATTAGGTGATACTTTTGATGAGATGGGCGGCTCAGAGTACTACGCGTTGATTGGCGAGGAAGAAAGAGGCAAGCCTTACATCGGCAACAAAGTCCCTAAAGTAGACGCAGAAAAGAACATAGAGTTGTATAGGGGCTTGGAACAAGCTATTAGTGATGAATTAGTTGCTAGCGCTCAAAGCGTTGGCGTTGGAGGATTAGGCGTCGCTTTGGCTAAGACAGCTATGGGTGGACGCCTCGGAATGCAAGTCTCACTCGCAGGACTAGGTGATGATTTGAGTAGTGACGAATTGCTTTTTAGTGAGTCCCAAGGTAGAGTCGTGGTTACAGTCGCAGAAAAAGACGCAAGAGTCTTTGAAGAAACAATGGGTGGAAACCCTGTTTACATGGTTGGAAGAGTAATCGAGCATCCTTTGTTATTAATAGGTGACTCGGATAAAAACCAAGTAGTTTATGATAATATTAATTCGTTTTTGAGAACGTATAAGGAGAGGTTTGAACATTATTAAAAATGGTTACTCCAAAAGCACTTGTATTAACTGGGTACGGGATTAATTGCGATGAAGAAACAAAGTTTGCATTCGAATTAGCTGGTGGATTAGCTGACATAGTTCATGTTAATAACTTAATTGATATTCCTAAAAAACTTGGTGATTACCAAATACTTGCTTTCCCAGGTGGTTTTAGTTACGGCGACGACACAGGTAGTGGGAACGCGCTTGCTAATAGGATAAGAAATCATTTGTTTGATGAAGTAAAAGAATTCGTTGAAAAAGACACTTTGTCAATCGGGATTTGTAATGGTTTCCAGGTCATGGTTAATTTAGGTTTGCTTCCTGGTCTTAATGGAGATTATGGTAGGGAGGTTGCTTTGGTTCATAACGACAGCGCTCGCTACGTTGATAGATGGGTTGACTTAGGCGTTGACCCAGAAAGTATATGGACTAAAGACATCAGTATTCTTAGTGTTCCCATAGCTCATGGAGAAGGAAAATTCTTTGCTCCAGATGACGTCTTGGAAAAACTAGGCGATAAAGATTTAGTAGCTGCCAGTTATATTAGAGGGGATATGTGTGAATACCTTAACTTACCTGGGAATCCTAACGGTTCATTAGATGACATAGCAGGCATAACTAATGAGAGTGGGAGGTTGCTTGGAATGATGCCACACCCGGAGAGAGCACTGTTTTTCACCCAGCTTCCTAACTGGCCATTATTAAAACAAGAATATAAGAGGCGAGGAGAATCTCTTCCTGAACACGGACCAGGACTACAAGTTTTTGAGAACGCAATAAACTACTTCAAATAAAAGTAATAGGTGAAATGATTATGAGCGAAAAAGAAGAAAAAGAATTCACGTATAAAGACGCGGGCGTCGATATAGAATTAGGAGATGAAGTAAGCGAAATACTATACAACGCTGCTAAG
The DNA here is from genome assembly GCA_018221135.1 of Candidatus Woesearchaeota archaeon. Taxonomy (GTDB): domain Archaea; phylum Nanobdellota; class Nanobdellia; order Woesearchaeales; family BM511; genus JAAOYB01. Next base: position 12,136 of record JAAOYB010000019.1, on the reverse strand, counting down.
GAAACTTGGAAGAACAGAGAAGGAAAACTCGGAGAACTAATAGTTCCATTCGATGATTTTAGCGGTGCTAGAGCCATAGATGTCTCAGGCCTTCCAAAAGGTACACTCATGAACTTAGGCTTTGATGGTGTTGGTACTAAGATGGAAGTAGCAGAAAGAATTGAACAACATGATACCGTGGCTTATGATTTATTTGCAATGGTATGTGATGACGCGGTTGTTAGAGGCGCTGAACCCGTAATTATTGGTAGCATACTAGATGTTAACAGCTTAAGCAACAAAAAAGATGAACCTTTCTTAGAAGAAGTAAGACAATTAGCAAATGGTTACATTAACGCGGCAAGAGAAGCAGGTGTTGCAGTTGTTAATGGAGAAGTAGCAGAACTAGGAGCAAGAGTGAATGGTTATGGAGATTTTAATTATAATTGGGGAGCAGGTCTTGTATGGTTCGCTAATAAAAATAGGATGTTTAAAGGAGATGAGATAAAACCAGGCCATTTCTTGGTAGGTTTAAAAGAGGAAGGCTTTCGATCAAATGGTCTTAGCTTGGTAAGAAGAGTTCTAGAAAACACGCATGGACCAGAATGGCATCTTGATGAATTAGATGGGGAGAAGTTAGGAGAATTAGTTCTTAAGCCCAGTAGGATTTATTCTAAAGCAATAATTGACATGATCGGAGGATATAATCCTAAACAAAAACCTAAAGTTAACATTAGTGGTGTTGCTCATATAACAGGTGGTGGTATCCCTGGAAAGCTTGGAAGGATATTAAAACCAGGAGGTCTTTCAGCTGAGATACATACTCATTTTGAACCTCCAAAGATAATGCGTTACGTCCAAGAACTCGGAAATGTTAGTGATGAAGAAGCTTATAAGACTTGGAATATGGGGCAAGGAATGATAATAGTAACTTCTCAACCAACAGAAGTAATGCATTTCGCATCAGAACACGGAATAGAATCCAAGCTCATGGGAAAAATAGATTCTGAATTCTCGATGGAACTTCAATCAGATTACAAACCACACATCACAATATTTGGGAAGGAAAAACTTTTACATTATGACATATAAGAATTCTTTTTAGAATTCTTCTTCTACTTTTTTGTAGTATTCTCTTACTCTCTCTATGATGCTTGGTATTAGGAATCTCTGAACCTTTTCTTCGAAGTTATCACTGATACTTGCGAACTCGTTAATCCGGTAGTTATTTCTGACTTTTTCAACAATAAATAAGTCTCTGAGTCTTTTTAGTTGTCTTCGTATATTACTACTTGCTATTCCTACCATTGGGTTTTTCTCGTTTTTCCTGAACTCCACGACTCTTTCTCTAACTTGTTCTGAACCGATTTCTTCATTGTCCTTCTTCGCTTCTAATAATACGTAGAGCACATCTACGACTACGTCACGGCTGTCTCCAGGTTGGAGTAAGCCAATACTAAGACACAACTTTCTTACTAACTCTCGCTTTGTTAGGTTGTATGGTTTTTCGTAACGCCTAAGCGTGACTTCTGCTAGTGGCGTGTCTATACTAATTGTTTTTTTTGCAACACTCAATTTTTTTCACCTAAAATTATTAAGCGCGTCTCCCTACTAAACAATCAATGATAACAAGGTATAAGCATTACTTGTTTATAAGTCTCAAACGAGGAAGTCCAGTGTCCACTGAAACCTTTTATTGACGAGAAATAAGAGTCCAGTGTTCTACTAAAACTTTTAAGAAAAAAACATGAATCTTAGGTATTGCTCATAACAAATTATTTAAATAAACTCCTCACTACACTTGTTTTATGTCTAAGAAGGAATTAACACAAGGAATCACAGCTAAAAAAAGTGATGATTTCTCAGAGTGGTACACTCAAATAATTCAAAAAGCAGAACTAATAGAATACACAGATGTTAGTGGCTGCTTAGTTTTTCGGCCTTACTCTTATCAGATATGGGAGAAAATCCAAGAATTCATGAACACTATCATGAAAGGTATGGGTGTGAGAAACGCGTACTTCCCACTCTTAATCCCTGAGAAACTACTCATAAAAGAAGCTGATCACGTAGAAGGCTTCACACCAGAAGTAGCATGGGTTACTCATTCAGGAGACACCGAGCTAAAAGAAAAACTCGCGGTGAGGCCAACTAGTGAGACTATCATGTATGAGTCGTACAAGAAGTGGATTCGAAGCCACAGAGACCTACCCTTACTAATCAATCAATGGTGTAACATTGTGAGATGGGAGTTCAAAAACCCTGTGCCATTTCTTAGAACTAGGGAGTTCTTATGGCAGGAAGGACACAACGTCTTCGCCACAAAAAGCGAAATGGACACTAACACTAGGTTAATCCTAGAAAGCTTATACGAGAAGACTCAGCGAGAACTCTTAGCAATCCCTGGACTCTTAGGTATTAAGAGCGAGAAAGAAAAATTTGCAGGAGCAGATTATTCTATCAGTATCGAAAACTATTTTCCTAGTGGCAGAGCGATTCAAGGATGCACAAGCCATGGACTAGGCCAAAACTTCTCAAAAGCTTTTGACATAACATACATTGACGAAAACGAGAAAAAACAATTTGCGTGGCAGAACAGCTGGGGCTTTTCTACTAGAACTATTGGTATAATGATAGGGGTTCACTCAGATGACAAAGGATTAGTCTTACCACCTAATGTTGCGCCTACGCAAATAGTGATTGTCCCAATACTCTTTGAGAAAACAAAGTCTGAAACACTCAAAAAATGCGACGAAATAAAAAAAATGCTAAAAGGGTATGATGTCATAATAGATGACCGCGACGAGTACAAACCAGGTTACAAATTCAATGACTGGGAACTAAAAGGAGTGCCGCTAAGAATAGAAGTCGGTCCAAAAGACATCGAGAAAAAACAAGTAGTGATGAGCAAAAGAAACACTGGCGAAAAAGTTTTTGTCAAAGAAAAAGACATCAAGAAAACCGCTGATAAACTCCTAGTTGACATCCAAAAAGAATTATTAGTCGCAGCTGAGAAGCAACTAAAAAACGCTATAGTAAAAACAGAGTCGTGGAGTGACTTCAAAAAAGCAATTAAGAATAAAAAAATAGTTTTTAGTCCATGGTGTGAAGACAGCGAATGTGAGGAATTAATTAAGCACGAAACAGGCGGAGCCAAAACTCTTAACATGCCATTCGACCAAAAAACCTTAAAAAATAAGAAATGCCCAAAGTGCTCCAAAGAAGCTAAGGTCATGTGCTACTTTGGGAAAAGCTACTAAAATTATTTTTGGCTTCTTTTTTTGAATTCTTCAAGAACGTAAAGTATTGTTTTGATACTGCTTAGGATTTGATGGTCTCTAATGTCTTTTTCTGTTAATCCTTTCTTAACAAATTTTAAGCGATTAGATAAGACTCCATAGTTTTTGCCAAGCACTCTTACATTATCAAGTACTGTGTCTAACTCATCGATTTTGTTAGTGAGCATGTCCTGTTTGCCCTCGTAATCCACGACTCTTTTAGCGATGTTTTTCATCTCTTGAGTCATACTCGCGATTTTGTTAAGTTTGATAATGCTCTTAGCTTGCTCACTTAGAATCTCTCTGACATCTTCGAAGCCGACTTCTAAGTTAGTAATGATACGCTTATCTTTTTCTAGCTCGCCTATCTTATTATTAAGCCTGGAGACTTCCAAGCCCAAAGTCTTATTAGCGGTTTCTAACTCGCTAATCCTGCTATTAACTTGGTCAGCCATATTAAGGCCGTAATCCTTGTTAGAGAGCTCGATTAGTTTGTTAGAGTGACTGTGCAGTTTTTCATCAACGCCGTCAAGTCTTTTTACGATGTCTTCGAAATTGTTTTGGAGCGGAACGATTAATTCCTTGTACTTATTAACGAATTGAACTGCTTGGTTGAACTCCTCAAGCTTTGTATTAACCCCGGTGACTAATTCGTCCATTTCTTTTTTGAATTCATCAAAATCACTTTTTTTAAGCACACCAGTAACGTCTCGCTTAATCGTTTCGTATTCAGTTCTGTAATCAACGAATTTGTCTTTGAACTCCCCAAAAACCTTCCTGAACTCGTCGAACTCGTCGAATTTCTTGTTAAAATCAAGGTAGAACTTCTCAACGCGATCACTTTTAGAGCCGATCTCTGCTTGGATTTTCTCAAAAGAAGATAAGTCCTTATGATAATCAGCAACCATTTTTTGAACTTCTTCAACGCCCCGAAAGACTTTAATGCTTCTTCTGACTTCTTTTAGTTCTTCTAGTATGTTTTGTGTTAGTTCGTTGTAACTCTCAAGCTTAGCTTTTAGCGTCTCAACTTTTGAATCAGTTTTCTTGGTTTGAGCCATCAAAGTCTCAGGTTGAACTTCGCTTACTAAATCCGCGGCTTTAACAGCTTTTATCTCTAATCGGTTCAAGTCTTTTTCTCTGTCAACAATCATTGCGCGAAGCTCGCCTACTTGTTCGTCAACATGACTGAATTTTTCTGTGTAGACTTGTCTTAGCTCGGTGTTAGCTTCCATGCTAGTCTTAAGTCTCTCAGTGTCAGCTGTTAACTCATTTATTTGCTTAGAAATCTTGATGAATTCTGCTTCATCACTTTTTTTAAGAGCGTCGAGACTACTAATGCTAGGCGCGTCACCACCCAAGCTCTTATCATTTGTTTGCGGCTCGCTTGGTTTATCATCTCTTTTTTTCTTTTTGATCAACCGCAAAAGAGGTCACCCCTTTACTTATACGTATAAAGTACTAAGAAGTAATCTTAACAAACAATGTTTATATAACTTACTAAAAAAAAATAATTAAAAAAACAAAATTTTATTTGATTAACATCTCAGTTAACCCTTCTTCTTTTTTCGTAGCTAGGCTCGCAGATAAATCCATGACTGTTTCTAATGTGTCTTCGAGGGCGAATTCAGGAACGTTTATGCTTCTAAGAGCGCCTATGTACAATTCGTCAGGGAGTGCTGAGCCGTTTGAAAGACCGAATTGCAAGTATCGTTGCTTGGTTTTTCTAGTCTCATCAATTATGTCTTGTAGTTTCGCACCGTACTCAGGGTATCTTTGTTTGAACTCCTTAACGCCTTCACCCATAGTTCTTGCTTTGTCTTTTCTATCAAAACGATAATCTGCTACGAATTGTGAACCTTCTGCTATTTTCTGTTTTTTAGTAAGCCTATCGTAGACCTCTGCTGCTAAAGGTTTTAGTTTCCTATCAGCTCTTTTAGCGTAAGAATCAAGAGCGCTTTTTACAGTGTGAATAGCAACAAGGTTTTCTCCTGCTTGTGTTAACTTAGTTGGTCTATACATTTTTTTATTACCTCCAAATGTTTATGTTAAAAAATAAACAAAAAAAGCATATATATTGTTGTGGTGATAAACTTCACCAAAATATTTATATAGTTTGGAAACAATACTTTTTGTCTATGAAAGAAACACTAAAAAACTTGGGGTTCACTGATAACGAAGCAAAAATTTACTTAACACTACTAAATCTCGGACCTTCACCTGCGGGCAAAATAACAGAGAAAAGCGGAATTCACAGGAGAAGCGTCTACGACGCAATAGATAGACTAACCGAGAAAGGCGCAGTAGGATATATGAAAACAAACAATGTCAAAGTCTACGAAGCGACAAACCCCCAAGTATTATTGGATATCGCTACAAAGACAAGAGATGATATAACTGAAGTTTTACCTCAACTTGAAGGCTTGTTTAACCAGACAAAGGAGAAGAAAGAAACCCTTTTTTTTAGAGGGAAAAACGGTGTGAGAAACATATTCGTAGACCAAATTAATGAAGGAGAAGAAGTCTTGATTATCGGCGCGTCAAAAAACGCTTATGAAGTACTAAAGTATTATTTGCCACATTACGAGAGGGAAAGAACTAAGAAAAAAATCAAAGTAAGATTGCTTATTGATAAAGCAGAAGAAAAGCTAAAGGTTCCTCTTTCTCAAGTTAAGTATTTGCCTGATGAGTTCTCAGGGCCAACAGCAACGAACATCTACGCTGATAAAGTCGCGTTAATCATTTGGATAGAGAACCCTTACGCGATATTAATAAAAGACAAAGACGTAGCTGATTCTTACAAAAAGCATTTTGAGTTCATGTGGAAAAACGCAAAAGATTAAAACGTCATTATCCTATCCGGAGTGTCTTTTTTTGCTATTAATACAACCCTACTGCTTCTTTGTTCATCAAGGATTATGTAACCTGTTTCTTTACAAATCTTTTCTGCGTATTCCTTTACTTCGTCATGGCTAGGCATGTTATTTAGTTGGAGTCTCTGCCTGCTTGTTCCAATGAACATATACGCTTTTACCTCGACAAAATCAGGGTCAGCTAATAAGACTTGAGAAGCCCAACCCTTAACATCAGAGTCGCTCATATTCATATCCTTAATTAAAGTAAGTCTAAGTGTCGTCCTAGTTTTTCCTTTTAATTCTTTAAGAACCTTTAATGAATCTTGTAGTCTTTTCCAACCATCTCTAAAAGTGCTCTTACTAATCTTGCCAAACAATTCTTTGCTTGGAGCATCAACTGAGATGTATAGTTGGGTTGGCATAGTCATTGTCTTAATTTTTTGTGGTAGCATGCCGTTAGTAACAACAAAAGTAGTCTTGCCCGCGTCGTGTAGTACTTTTATGAACTCATTAAGCTTAGGATAAATCAATGCATCCCCTGTTAATGAGATTGCGTAGTGCATAGGGTTTTTGGCTTCATCCAATTTTTCAATATTGGCTTTGTCGTTTCCATAGAAACCTACTAGTTGGATTTGTTGAGCAAGTATTGATTTTTCAAAAACTTCTTTAGGCTCATCTAACTTAACACCTTCCATGTCTTGGTCGATTGTGTTTTTCATGTCACGCCAACAAAAAATGCATGTGTTCTGACAGAAACCAACGCTCACACTCATCTGGCAACAAAGATGGCTTCTAATCCCATAAAACTTCTCCTTATAACAAACTCCTTGGTCCTTGACTGATTTCTTGGTCCAGCTACAAATCTTGACAGCGCTGTGACTACCGATAAACTCGTACTGTTGCTTTTCTAGGCTTGTCTGCAAAGCGCTTTGATTACCCATACTTATTAAAAGAAATTTTTGTTTATTTAAAAAAGGTAATGTTTAAAAACCTCTTCTATCTTATTATTTTTTATTATGAGGATAGCAGTTGACTTAGACCAAGTACTAGCAGACATACTCACACCGTTACTAAAATATTATAATAAGAAGTATGACAAAAACGAGTTCTTAGATGATACCAAACCACATAACATAACTGATGCGTGGAAATTAACAAAGCAAGAAATCCTGGTAGTATTAGAAGACTTCTTTACTAACAGCGAAGAGTTTAGAGCTGTCCAAGTAATGCCAGGAGCATTAACCGCGATAAAGAGTCTGAAAAATAATAAGCACGAATTATTTGTTCTTACAAGCAGACCAAAACTCGTCATGAAAGAATCAGTTAAGTGGGTGGAGAAACACTTTGGAGATAACACCTTTAAGGATATGTTTTTCACAAATGACGACTTTGACTTCTCAAACAATAACAAAAGCAAATACCTAAAAGAACACAACATAAAACTCTTAATAGATGACAACCCCTCTTACTGTTTAGAAGCAGCACAAGCAGGTTTTCAAACAATACTATTAAACAACAATGGAAAACATCAGTTGGTAAGAAAAAAACAAGAAAACCCAAAAATATTATTAGCGAAGAATTGGAGTGAAGTATTAGTTCACATAGAAAAACTTAATAAGTAACAATTTTTATCCTAATCATAAAATTAATGGAGTTTTTTAATCGTGAAGGTCTTAAAAGCATTAGAGAAACTAGAAGCGCACTCAACTTATAAGAAGTGGAGAGAAAACAACCCAGATGATTACTTGGTTAACTTCTTCTTATTCATACACGACCCCAGCCTAAAAGAGGAATGGCAGATAGGGTACTACAGCAAAGAAAAAGACGAGATAACAACTTTTAACGTAGGCAAAAAAGTAGTGCTTAACCCGTCAAGCGAAGTCTTCAAAAAAGAAAAAATAATAGAAGAACTAGACAAAAAACAAATCATGATAGATTACGACGTCGCACTAAAACAAGCGTATGAATACCAACAAAAAAATCACTCCCAAGATCGCCCTATGAAGATAATAATAATTTTGCAAGTACTAAACAACACCACTCTTTACAACATCACTTTTGTGACACAGACATTCAAAACCCTAAACGTTAAGGTCTCCTCAAAAAAAGCAGAGATTATAAGCACGGATATACGCTCAATAATGGACTTAGCACAAAAAAATAAATAAAGAAATAATTTAGTAGTCACTACTTAATGATTTCTTTTCTCTAAAATATATTTTTTATATGCGACATGTTTAAATATAAAAATCAAAACCTAAATCTAAAAACGTAAATAGATAAGCGCATAAGGGTTTAATACACATATCATTTTTTTTTGTGGTGGGATGAAAATAAGTTGCAAGAACAAACAACACTAAATAAAAAAGAAGGCACAAATCTTCTAATACAAAGACTAACAAAAGAAGTAGACTTGCCAAGCTTCGCGCACGACTACGACGCAGCGATAGATCTAAGAAGCGCAGAAGAAACAACTATCTTACCAAAACAAAAAATCATAGTTAAGACTGGTTTAAAAGTAGCGATTCCGATAGGGTACGCAGGTTTAATATGGGATAGGAGTGGCATGGCCGCGAAGCACTCAATACACGCATTAGCAGGAGTGATAGACGCGGGTTACAGAGGAGAAATCGGGGTCGTCCTAATAAACTTAGGTGACGAAGAGTTCAAAATAGAAAAAAATAGTAGGGTAGCGCAGATGCTAATCCAACCAGTACTAAACACAGAAGTAATAGAAGTAGAAGAACTAGACGAGACGAGCAGGGGCGAAGATGGTTTTGGCTCAACAGGCTATAAATAAAAAAAAAAACAAAATTTTTTTGAGGCGAGGTTAACGGTGGCGCTAAAAAACGAGAAGAAACAAGAACCAATAAATAATCCGATAAAACTCTTACGAGGAAGTAAGCATGCAAGCATATATGGGTGGAATAGTCCCTACATATTCAGTAGATTGGAAGAAGAATTCCTCTATGGCGATCTTCCTTGCGGGATGTGATTTTAACTGTCCGTATTGCAACACGCCCGAACTCATAGATTTCAAAGAAGAATACTTAATTGATGTTCTAAGCTTAAAGCGAGAAATAACTAATAATTCAAACAACGCAGACAGTGTTTTCTTTACAGGAGGCGAGCCGTGTCTACAAAGACAAGCCTTGTTAGCACTTGCTAGGCACTCAAAAAACGCGGGGCTAGGAGTAGGGCTATCAACGAATGGGAGCAATCCAAAAACTATAAAGAGCCTGCTTAACGAAGACTTACTAGACTACGTAGAACTAGACTTAAAAACTGAGTTCGAAGAAAAAAGTTTTGAGAAAGCGACGAGGAGCAAGAACTTCTTTAACCCAACAAGCCAAATACTCCAATCATTGTACGAGACGATGAAGTTGCTTCGAGTAGCTAATAGGAAGGTAAAACTCACCTTCAAAACAACTATTGTGCCAGGCTTAAACGATGACATAGAAACCTTGCAAAGAATCGCTAACCGTATAGGTGATTATGACGCGGTTTGGAAGCTGAGGAGTTTTGACAACGAAAAAACTTTGGATAAAGACTACCAAGAAAAAACTCCTGTCCCAAAAGAAAATTTATTAGTACTAAAAGAAAAACTAGAAACACAAAACCCCAACCTAATAATAGAAACCTAAAACTATACTTATAATAAGCTCAGTAATTCTTTGTAGATATCGTCGTTGATATCTTTGACGCTTCTCATCTCACCACTCTCATCAACGCAAACAATCTTTTTAGCGTTATCAAACATCTCAACGATCTCCAAATAAGTCATCTGAGAATTGATTAGGTGTTCTTCGTCTAGTTCATGAATATCTTTCTCACCGTTTTTGATGTAATCTCTGCTTTCTTTTTTATCAATTAACTCCTGAGCCTTCTTTACAGGGACGTGTAAATAAATGATTTTGTCAGCTTTAGGGATTCCGGCGAGTTCGTGTTCTAACCAATCATCCCACAAAATAAAATCTTCTCTTTCTTTCTTATCTTTTACTTTGCCGCCTTGATGAGCCATGTTAGAAGTGCTATACCTATTAGCAATCAAGATGTAACCTTCACCCAACTTTTTTTTCATATCAAAACTAGCATCGTACCTATCAAGTGCGTAGAACATCGAAGCAAGTTTAGGAGGCACGTCGTTACTCTCCCCGTAAACACCGTTTAAGTAGCTTTGAACAAAGTAACCACTTGGCTTATCGTAGCGAGGAAAATCGACTAATTCAACTTTTCTCCCTTCATTTCTTAATCTTTCCAGAAGGTGTCTCGCCTGGGTTCCTTTACCACTCCCATCACCGCCATCAATAACCAAAAAAACTCCTTTACCCATAAAAAAAATTACAAGAACAAACTATTTTTAAGCTTTTTGGTAAACTATTTTTATCACAATAATAATAGCAAATTATATAAAGCAATAACCTCAGTAAAAATAGATAGGATGGGTGGGTTTGGAAAACTAAGAGGTGCACTAGTATTACTAATCATAATTCTATTCTCGACAAACGCGTTTGGTTCTCAACTATTTTACTTGCAAGGAAAAGCCTTATACCAAGGAGTCCTAATAAACACGGGTAACGTCACAGTAACAATACACGACGCGCCAACAGGCGGAGTAGAAATCTATAACGAAACATTTATTGACTCGGTGCAAAGCGGATTCTTTGATGTCTTATTAGGTAATAACACCCCTCTCAACTTAAACATGAACCAAAACTACTGGATAGACGTCACCATAAACGACAACGACATTGATTGGCAAGGAGACGAGCGCAAAATATTCCAATCAAGTCTTGGAAACACAACAGAAATCATTGGTTCTGATAACATTTTTCCAAGCACAGGAGGAGTTGGGATAGGAACACTAATTCCTTCAAACAAACTCACAGTAGTAGGTGATATCAACGCCACTACGAATATCTCAACGCCAACGCTATGCTTAGATGGGGTGTGTCAAAGCACGTGGCCGACAGGTTTAGGGGGAGGCGGCATAGCAAACAAAGTAGCGTTTTGGACAAACCCATCCACACTCAGCTACGATGACTTTTTTAGTTGGGATAACACGCAAAAAAGGTTAGGTCTAGGAATAAGCACACCCCAAGAAACCCTACACGTAAACGGAACCATAAGAATAAACATCACAGATTGCGCAGGCGCGTTACAGACAGACAGCAACGGAAACATTATCTGCGGGGCGCAAAGCTTCACAGACACCAACTGCACAGCTACAGGTAGCTGCCCAGACATCGTGTACTCAAACGAAGTCGCAAATCTAAACGTAAACAGCAGCGCGTACTGGGACTCAATAAGCAACCAATCCCAGATAACAATAAATGAATCCCAAATAACAGACCTAATACACATAGCCGACACTAATTGTAGCGCTACTAATAGCTGCGCTAATATTGTGTATGGTTTGGATGTTGTTAATTTTGATCAGTGGGAAGCAAATGATTTAACAACAACCACGATTTTTGGAGGAGACGTAACTGGAAACTACACAGACTTAGTAATCGTTGATAACAGCCACAAACACGACTGGAGCAACATCACAAACGCACCAGGCGGTGGCGGAGTCGGAAACATAACCGCGGTTTACACCAACGGACCATACCTAAGCGGAGGAAACGACTCAGGAGCAGTATACTTATTACTAAACGAGACCAAACTCAACCTAACCATAGATGGTAGAAGCACAGACACTAATTGCAGCGTGACTAATAGCTGCGCTAATATTGTGTATGGTTTGGACGTTGTTAATTTTGATCAGTGGGTTTGGGATGACTTAACAACCACTACAAATTTTAGTGGGGACATAACAGGCAATTACACAAACATAGCAATAGTTGATTCAAGCCACGAACATGATTGGAGTAACCTCTCAAACATCCCCTCGGATCTAGCTGATGGGGATGATGACACGACTTATACTCATTTGTCTAACTTCACTGATGATATTGGTCATTTATCTAGTGAGTCCGACCCAGTTTTTGTTTCTGAGAACACATCTATCTGGGCTGGTATTAA
>JAAOYB010000018.1 GCA_018221135.1 Candidatus Woesearchaeota archaeon | reverse complement strand
GCATACAACATAGACAGACTAATAAGAATTGGAAAAGAAATTACACTAATACTCATCAAGATAACAAGGGTTTCATATCAGCCCTAAATAATCTTATAATAAACTCGGCGATTATTCTTTCCTTTATTATCGCTTTTGACAAATTCTAGTTTTCCAATTTCTTTTAAGCTATCAAGGTGTGTTCCGCCACACGGCTGAGCATCAACTCCTTTTATGTCTACTACTCTTAATTCTTCAAAATCCTGCATTAAATGAGGGCTAGGCGCAGCGAAACCACTTATGTTTTGTGTTTCTTCTCGCTTCATAAAACTCTTATTAACCTCTGCGTCTTTTTTTATTATCTCGTTTGCTTTTTCAAACCAACCTGGTATTTCTTCTCTGTTATACTCAGAGAGCGCAAAATCTATTCGAGACGCGTCTTCTCCTAGTTGATTCCCTGATGTTAAAGCTCCTGTCTCGTCATGTATCACTCTTGATAAGACGTGAGCAGCGGTGTGCATCTTCATCAACTGATACCTCCTATCCCAATCTAATACGCATTTAACTTCGTCTCCAGTTTTTAGTCCTTGATTGTCGACTTGGTGACTAACAACCTCACCGAACTTACCCACATATATCACGGGGAACGCCTCGCCATCACTTTCTCTGATTAGTTTTCCTATATCATGTGGTTGACCCCCACTATTAGGGTAGAATATTGTGTCTTCTAAGACTACGAACTTATCATCTTTTACACTAACAACTTTTGTTCTTAACTCTTTTTGGTAACAATCAACTAAATAAGCGTAATTCATAGAAGAAACCTCAAGTACTTATTACTTAAAAAATTATTGGATTTTATACTATTTTGAAATCAAGGCACACCCTGAACGTTCTCGGAGCGTACTGACCACACTTAACAAGCTCAATAAACTCAGGTTTCACACCGCTTTTTTTGCATGCGTTTCTAACTTTCTCATAAGCTAATTCAAAGTCGTTTTCGTGCAAGAAATCATAGAAATGAATAATTGAGTCCTTCTTAGCAACTAATAACACTAAGTCCAAGAAATCCTCCGCGCTTTTTGGCAATGGCATAAGGATTCTATCAAAAACTTCTTTTAGCTTTGGCACTTCAACTCTTACATCACCGTTGATAAGATTGACATTACTTAATTTGTTTAACTTAACATTCTCCAACGCGTACTCGTGACCTACGGGGTTTAGTTCTATACCAACAACCCCTTCTGGTTTGCTGTTTTTTGCGATGACACAAACATACGGGGCGCACCCACTAAACATGACCAATACGTTCTCATCATCTCTTACTAATTCGCTTATTCTTTTGCGCTCAGTACTCATCCTGGCACTAAAATAAACTTTTTCAACATCAAGTTTTAAGCGAATATTGTTTTCTTTGTGCAATGTTTCTTTTCTATCCTCACCAGCAATCACTTCTAGTTTAGGCGTCCTAAACTCATCTGAGTACTGCTCAGTTTTTTTAAGCACAACATTAACATTCTTAAAATTCTCCAGAATTAAAGACCCTATCTTTTTTTCTTTTTCTACTAATTCTTGTGGGAAATCAGCAAAGATTACTATGTCCCCAACTACATCAAAACTAGTAGGAAGCATTTCTAATTCTTCATTAGAAAGAACATCTTTTAGTAAGTGTTTTAAGTTCTTTTTCATAAAAAACTCCTTTTTTATGGTTTTTTCCAACTCACTTCGTAATAAGTGATGTCACCTTCACTATCAAGAATTCCTATTAACAAATTTTTCTTGGTGCTGTGAGCAACTCTGTTCTTAGAAGAAAACTCAAACCAAGTAAGTTTATCACCTTCCCTAACAGGATAAAGTATCCATTTGGCGTGGTCTTCTCCTGGCTTAACCCCTTTTTCATAAACTCTGTACTCCGCTCCGAACTTCAAAGCAGTCTTCACGACGTACCCCTTATCTCTCATATCAGCGAAGACTTTGTATCTCACAAAAAAATTTGGCTCCAACCTAATGAATCTCTTAAGAAGCTTAGAAGAAGGAACTTCTTTGTTTCTTGAATCAAGGATTCTTAACTTTTCTTTTTCTACTAAGTAATATGCCTCGATAAGACTCATCTCTACTTTTTTGCGCTTAACACTGCCAAAACGACTCTTTGCGTATAACTCCCTAGCCTCATCAGAGTCCTCACTAACAACGCTTTTCTCAATTATCTGAGCTGACGGAACAACTTTTTTAGTCATTATAACTGTGTTGGTTGTCTTAATCTATTTATAAACTATTTGCCAAAACAAAAACATTTTATAAATAAAAACAAAAAACCATTATAGAACATGAATATAAAAATTGTTTTTTTAGGAACAACGTGCATGGTCCCAACAAAAGAAAGAAACCACGCAAGCATATACTTAGAGAGAGAAGGAGCTGGTATCCTCTTTGACTGCGGGGAAGGCACGCAACGCCAGATGAAAATCGCAGGGATAAAACCCTCAAAAATAAACAAAATATTCATAAGTCACTGGCACGGCGATCACGTATTAGGAATCCCTGGCTTGATGCAGACCATGGGAGCAAACGACTACAACAAAACCCTAAAAATATATGGGCCGGCCGGGACCAAAAAAAAGATAACTAATATGTTTGGCGTCTTCGTATTCGACAACAAAATAGATGTAGAAGTATATGATATAATAAAAGATGGAGTACTCGATGATTCAAAAGATTACGTTGTAGAAGCGTACAAGTTAGAGCACAGCATAGAAACTTTTGGTTTTAGATTCATTGAAAAAGACAAGGTAAACATCGACCAAAAAAAAGTAAAGAAGATAGGCATCCCTGACGGACCACTTCTTGGAAAATTACAAAACAAACAAAGCATAACTTTCAAAAACAAAAACTATTCGTACGAAGAATTAACAAATACAAAGAAAGGACGAAGTATCGGCTTGATAAGTGATACGGGTCTTACCAAGAACTGTTTTGTAATAGCAAAAGACGCAGATCTGCTCATAAGCGAAGCCAGTCACACAAAGACACACCAAGAAAAAGCCGAGAAGTATTATCACTTAACAGCAGAGCAAGCAGCTCAGATAGCATCTCAATCAAACGCTAATAAACTAATATTAACTCATTTCTCACAGAGATACACCTCAACTCACGAATTAGAAGAAGAAGCAAGAAACGTTTTTGAAAACACTCTTTGCGCGTATGATTTTATGAAGATAAAACTATGAAATAACCTTTTTTTGTAAGCTTTCCACCAATAAACAAGCATTGCACTTCTCGTGGTTTGTAGGCTCAAAACAATGAACGCACTTACTTATTTTGTCTCCTTCTACAAAAGTGTTTTCTTTGATTACTCTTTGATTTCTTAAATAGTGATTAACAACGTTGATTTTCGTGTCTGGTATTTCTTGTTCTATTTTGTTTAGCCAGTCTTGGACGTCGTTCCTAAAACTAGTCGCCGTGTAAGGACACATCGTGTAAACATTGCTGATGCCTTGTAAGAATATGTAGGTCTTGATTTGTTTCTCACTCAAAAAATATAGGGGTTTCACTCTTTTTGTGAATTTCTCATCATGAATCACCCCGCTGATAGGCCCGAGTCTTGGCATCAAAGTAAGATTAGTCTTCAATATGTTCATTACTATGCTTTGAGCCTCGTCATCCAAATTATGTCCGGTAGCTATCACATCATATTTTTTAGAGTACTTATTTAGTAATCGTCTTCGAAGAACCCCACAAAGATGACAAGCACTTATTTTTCCTTTTAATTTCTTCATCGCTGCGTCAAGTGAGAAGTCGTGTTCTTCTTTGAAACTTTTCTTTACAAAACTAACACCGTGCTTTTTTGAAAATTCTTCCATGTCACTAACAGTTTTCTCCCTATAACCACCTATACCTTCATCTATTAGTAAACCTGTTGGATCATACCCTAATTTTTTTAGTATGAAAAGCGTTGTTAAGCTGTCTTTTCCACCGCTAGTTGCCACCAAGACGTTGTCACTTTTTTTGATTAACCCAAATTTCTTTATAGTCTCCCCTACTTTTTTCTCAACAAAACTCACAAAATGTTCTTTGCAAAGAAGAGGGATAGTACTAACCGCTTTCTTTTTGCATTTAGAACAAACCAACATTTTTTCTTTACCCACCGCTTATAACTGAGAGGATTCTAATCTCATCTTCATCTCTTACTACATCCTCTTCTATTAAGAGTTCTTCTCCTCTAACTACTATCACAGTTGATGTATTAATCCTTAGTTTTTTTAATAATTCTTTTATGCTACCACAAAAAACAAGTTTTCTAGTTTTGCTCTCAGATTCTATAAACACCTTCATTTTATGCAAACATCTTTTTTTTATTAATTATTTCTTCTTCTCCAAACCCAACAAGCGGCCTAAGTATTAGCTTAGTATTCATTTCTTTTCTTATATTGTTTGTTGTGTCATTAACTATTAAGGGGTTTGGGTCTTCTTCTAAGAAGTTCTCTGCTATTTTTTTGCTATCAAAAACGAGTACTTCTGTTTTTCTTTGCGTAAGTAAATACTTTGCTAAAAGCGTTATGTCTGTGTTGTTAAGAACAATTATTTTGTTTGGAAAAACGCCTCGGCGCATAAGAAGAATGCTTGCTAAAACACCGTTTTCATCCTCTATTAAAGCCGTTGCGAAATCACTACTACCTATAGGCAACCCATAAAACCCTTGCTTTTTCTCAAAGAAAACATAAGCATCTCCTCGTATTAACTCAACACCTACTTCTACATCAAAATCTTTAAGGCTAACTCTTGTTTTATTATCTTCTAGTATTTTCTCTCCAAGAAGCCTTTCTAACTCTAACGAAGTCTCTTTTATGTTCTTATCACTTCTTAGAACACTAACGCGAAAAGATTTGTCCACAACAACTTTCTTTGATTCATCAACTACTAACTCTATGAGTTCTTGGAGATTATACTTAATCTTTTTTGCAAAGCTATACGTGCTTATCCCAAAAACTGGTTTGACGTCTACGTCTTCTTCTGTGCTTATTATTATTCTTGAATCAACCCTTCTTATATTAGAGTATACCACCTTGTTTTTTCTTAGATAAAAATGTAAGTTCTCCACTAATTCGTTCTCAAAACTTTTTCTGTTCCTGCCCTTTAATCCAATCTCAGAATACCTTACGATGACACAATTCATTTATTTGTTGATATCATTCTTATTTATTAAATAATCTATAATCAAAGAAAAAGAATTCATTTAATTGATTAGAAAAAAGAAAAAGTGTTTATTTGCATTTGTGATTTGAATTTTTTTCTTTGCCGTCTCTTCTTTCGTGTCCTCTATGAGGGTCCCAATGAGGATTTTTAGGTTTTTTTCCACCCGGGGTTTCTGGGGTGTAACTTATAGGAACATGTTTTAAGGTTTCTTCATCTGAACCACTATAAAATCCTGAAACTATATTTATAGTTCCAGACGGATCTAGCTCATTAAAAAAAGCTATACCTTCTAAAGTTCTAACATCAAATCCTTCTTTTAGTTTAATTAAGGGGTTGTATGTGTTGTCTGATTCTGAAAAAAAGTTTAATCCCCCATAAGATTTGGTTGTGACTTCTAAAGCTTCTTTTGGAAAGGGGTGTATTATTGAATAACTGTGTTTTCCTTCAATTCTGTTTGGGTCCTCATGATATTTTTGTGAGACCTCAACATTTCCTAATTCAACTATTTTTTGTGATAGTTCTCTGCCATTTATGATTTCATGGATAGTATTTGGTTTTCCATAATCTACTCTTACTTCTAACGATGTCGCAACGAATTTTCTTTGTGGTGGATAAAAAGCATATAAGTTATCTTCAGATAATGCGTGTTGTTCCATGACAATATTAACTTTTCTTTCGTATTCTGAAAGTTTAGGTTCCTCTTTTTTGATTTCAACTACCTGTAAAACCACAGCAGGTTGTGTTTTAGGTGTTGGTTTAATTTGTGGTTCTTGTTTAACTATTTGTTCAAGTTGTTTTGGTTCTTGTGAAATTGGTTCTGGGGGTGGTTGTGTTGCGACTCTTACTGGTTCTTCTACTTGTACACTTGATGATGCTACAGTAGGGCTTTTACTAGAAGTATCATAATCGGCTGTCTTTTTGGGACAAGAAATATATGTGACAAGCGCAAGGGTACCTATAGTAATTAAGCCCTTTCTCCAATGCTTTTTCCAAAAGCTTTGATTTTCTAAGTCTTCTTGCACCATTTTTAGAGAAAAGCAACTAATATGTTTATTTAAATCTTACGTTTTTGTAACTACTATTAAATAACTACATAATGTTAAGAAGGGTTTTTTTATTTACAACTATATTTTATATTAACTGATTCAAAATCATTAAGTGTTTCTAAATGTTCTCTTATCTCATCTTCAATTACTTCTGATGACTCATAATCTTTACATATCTTTAGATTAACACTTATTTCTCCGTTGTTATGATTAAAATTTGAAACAATATTTTTTGATATTATGTCTGCGCCTGTTTGCGGATCAATAACAGATTTCAGTCTTTGACGAATATTTTTTTCGTTTAACTCATCTGGGTCTTCTTTTAAGAGACCATTTCTTCTCTCATAATCAGTGATAGCGCTTTTTAGTGTGTCAACAGCTAAGACTGAGCAATGAATCTTTATTTTTGGAAGGCCTCCTAATTCGTTGTTTATCTGCATCCAACTTATTTTTTTAGCGTCATCAACGCTTTTATTTTTTGCAAGCTCTGTTAATATGCTCGCTGTTGCTATGTTTGAAGCACACCCATAACTCTTAAACTTAATATCTGATATCTTGTCTTTTTCTACTTTGATAGTTAAGCTAACCATATCTCCACAAGCAGGGTTTCCTTCCATTGATTTGCCATCGGGGTCTTCTATTTCTCCTACGTTTCTAGGGTTTTGAAAGTGCTCAATAGTTTTTTCTGTGTATTCTATCACCATTTATTCTCTCACCTTTGTCAGAGGGGATAACATTCTTAGGTCCCCCACAATTTTCTTGATATTATTTATTGTGTAATCAATTTCTTGTTTTGTTGTGTGCTTAGATAATGTTATTCTTAAGCTTCCGTGCGCTTCTGTCGCGCTTCTTCCCATAGCAGTTAATATGTGACTTGGGCGAAGACTAGTACTGCTACACGCACTACCCGTTGAGACAGCAACCCCCACTAAGTCAAGGTGCATAAGAAGCGCTTCTCCTTCTATAAAATCAAAAGAGATATTGATATTGTTGCAAAGCCTCTTTCCCCCTATAGGACCATTTAATCTGGTATCAGGGATTCTTAATAATTCTTCAATAGCATAATCTCTTAGGTTTCCTATGTCACCAACACTTTTTTTCATGTTTTTCATCCCGATCTCTGTTGCTTTTGAGAACCCAACGATGCATGGTACGTTATGAGTCCCTGCACGCATCTTAAACTCTTGACCACCTCCTATTATTAATGGGTCAATGAGGGTTCCTTTTTTTATGTAAAGCGCCCCAACCCCTTTTGGTCCGTGCATTTTGTGAGCGTTAAGACTAACTAAGTCAAGATTGAATTTTTCTACGTCTAGCTCGGTTTTTGTAAAGCTTTGAGCTGCGTCTGTGTGAAACAAAACTTTTTTTTCTTTGCACATTTTTCCTATTCTTTCTAAGTCTTGTATGGTTCCTACTTCATGATTAGCATGAATAATGCTTACAAGAACTGTTTTTTTAGTGGTTTTTTCTTCTAACTCATCAATCTTGATGAATCCTTGTTTATCAACGTCTAAATAAGTTATTTCAAATCCTTTTTTCTCAAGTTTTTTTAAGGGTTCAAGAACTGCTTTGTGCTCGATCTTAGTTGTTATTATGTGGTTTCCTCTCTCTTTGTTTGCTAAAGCAACCCCAAACAAAGCCATATTATCGGCTTCTGTTGCGCTACCTACAAAAATTATTTCTTCAGGTAGTGCTCCTATAGGTTCTGCGATTGTTTTTCGTGCTTCTTTTATTGCGGTGTGCGCTTCTTTTCCGTGTGTGTGAAGAGATGAAGGATTACCATATTTATCTAAGAAGAAAGGAGTCATTTCTTCTAATACTTCTTTATCTAAGTTTGTTGTCGCCGCGTTATCAAGATAAACTCTTTTTGTATTATTCATTTTAGGCACACATCACAATTTTTTAACTTAAACCCCCTCTCATAATGTAATTTGCACAAGAGTTTTGTCTTCTTTGCTAATTCACAAATACTTTGTATTTCTTTTACTAAATTTGACTTGTTATTGTATAATTTCTTAGCTGATAATTCTATTTCTTCTAACACAACCGAAGATAATCTCATCGTGTTTGCTCTTTTATTTTTTATGTAGTTACTAACCGCTGGTTCTGTTATGTTTAGTTTTTGTGCTATTTGTTTTTGTTTTAAACCTTGATTTTTTAGATTTATAGCTAGTTCGCGTCGTATTGATGGTATTAAATACCAAACTTCTAATTCTTGTGGTTGATCCATAAACAAAAATTAACTATTGTTAATTTATTTATATAATTTATGTTATAATATAATAAGTATAGTAAGTAAGTTGTGGGGGGTGTAAAAAAGAAATTGTTAAATTACACCTACACCTTTACTTCTAATAGACTCTTGCTTTATTGAAAATTTTCATTCTTTCTTGTTGGATTGTTTTTTGTACTAGGTGTTTTTTCTTTTCTTCTTTATAAACAACATTTTCTTTCTATATAGAAAATAATTATATATTATATATATTATATTATATTAAACAATTATATATATTATATGAAGTATGTTTTGTAATACTTGTTTTCTACTTGGTTGTTTTGTTTTTGAGAATAAAATAGGAAATTAAGGAAATCAAAACAAATAAATCTTTAAAATAAATTTTTAAACATTTTTCAAAAAAGAGTTCCATAGGAAATAGAGGGGTGTGTGTTAGGTATTCTAATATATATTTTTAGACTATAGAAATCTATATAAACCTTTATTTCTTTTGGAAGTTTTCATGACTAAAACACTAAATAACTTATTTGAGAAATTCTTAGAAAGAAAATCATTATTCAAAGATAAATCAAGATTACAAGCAGCGTACCACCCACAAAACATACTTCACAGAAATGACCAAATAGAATTAATAGCAAAAATATTAGCACCAAGTCTTAGAGAAGAAAAGCCCTCAAACCTCTTTATTTATGGAAAAACAGGAACTGGAAAAACACTAACCACCCAATACATAGCAAACCAAATGATGGAGTTATCAAACACCAAAAAAATTCCTCTAAAAATATTCTATATTAATTGTAAATTAAGAAGAGTAGCAGACACCGAGTATAGACTAATAGCTCAACTAGCAAGAGAATTCGGAAAAGAAATACCTCCAACAGGACTCCCAACAGACGAAGTATACAACATTTTTCTAAAAACACTAGAATCAAAAAAACAAAACTTGATATTAGTCCTTGACGAAATAGACCAATTAATACACAAAGCAGGAGACGAAATAATATATAATCTTACAAGGATAAACTCTGAATTAAAAAATTCTAAGATAACTATTCTTGGGATATCAAATGATTTGAGTTTCACAAACAACTTAGATCCACGAGTCAAAAGCAGCTTATCAGAAGAAGAAATAGTTTTCCCTCCCTACAACGCCATACAACTCCAATCAATACTAAAAGCAAGAGCAAAAGAATCATTTAACCAAGGAGTAGTACAACAAGGAGTAATAGAGAAGTGTTCAGCGTACGCAGCAAGAGAACACGGAGACGCGAGGCGAGCACTAGAACTCCTAAGAGTCGCAGGAGAAATAGCAGAGAGAAACCAACAAGAAACAATAAACATAACAGACATAGACGAAGCAGAAGAAAAAATAGAAAGAGATCGTTTCATAGACATAGTAATGACTCAACCAAAACAATTCCAAGCAACTCTTTATAGCATATTTGAGATATTAAAAAAGAAAAAAGACTCTATATTCACCGGCGAAGTATACGATTATTACAAAACCTTATGCGATCACGTAGGACTAAGACCCTTAACTCAGAGAAGAATAAGTGATATCATAGGAGAACTCGACATGCTTGGCATAATAAATGCTAAAGTCATAAGCCACGGTCGTTTTGGAAGAACACGAGAGATAAAACTAGCGCTAAGCCCAAACTTAAAAATAAAGATCAGAAAAATATTAGAAGAAGATTTACTAAGCCCAAACTAAAAAAACAATTTTTTTGTGGTGATGTGGGGAGTGGATGACATAACTTATTTAGGTAACAAAAAATATTATTAAACTAATAAGATGATGATAGAAAAAAAGGTTTTACCCAAAAAACTCATAGATTATTTCTTATCAAAAAATATACTTTTAAGCGAAGAAGTACTTGAAGAACTCTTAGAAAAACCTTCAAACGAACAAATAATAAGAGCAGAAGAACTAAAAAACGAGGATTTATTGGTTTTAACATCAAAAAAACTCCAAAGAATAAGGGAGAAAGAAACAGAAACAAACAGTGTTAGTGAAGAACACACAGATCACATAAAAGTAATTAGTCAAGAACCAAACCGACCAAACCGAGAAGAAACAGAAACAAACACTGAAGAAGGAAGCGAAGGGATAGAAGTGCTTTTTTCTTACAAAGAAAAACCTAAGAAGAGAACAGTAAAGGACTTCGTAGATCATTTTAGGGCAAGATACAAACAAATGGAAATTTTTTTTAGAAATAATCCAAGAATAGGTGGATTAACTAGTATTAACAAACTAAGAAACAAGCAACCAGGAGACAAAGTCTCGATCATAGCTATGATTAATGACATACAAATAACCAGAAACGAAAACATAATAGTAGACGTCGAAGACTTAACAGGGCAAACAAAAATATTGATATCAAAAAATTCTTCTTTCAATGATGATAGAAGAAGTGACACATACCAAAAAGCAAAAGAGTTAGTACATGATGATATGATCGCCATAAATGGGAGTCTTAGCAAAGACATAATATTTGCTAACGAATTATTCTTCGCCGACATCCCATTAACAAAAGAACTAAAAAAAGGGCCTAGAGAAGAATACGCGATTTTCTTAGGTGACCCGCACGTAGGAGCAAAGGTTTTCTTAAAAGAAAGCTTTGAGAACTTTTTATCCTGGGTAAACAAAGAAAAAAACATGACAGAGTATTACTATGATAGTGAATACCAAAAAATAAGTGTTACAAAAGACCAAGAACAAAACATTATTAACAAAATAAAATACTTAATCATAACAGGCGACTTAATAGAAGGCGTAGGCATATACCCAAATCAAGAATCCGACCTAGAAATAAAAGATGTTTACAAACAATACGAAGAACTAACCAATTACCTAAAAAAAATACCTAGTCACATCCAAATAATAATAAGTGCTGGCAACCACGATGCTATGAGAATAGCAGAGCCACAACCCACCATTCTTAGAAGCTTCGCAGAAGAATTGTACGAGATGAAAAACGCACACATCCTATCAAACCCGGCCAGTATAAATTTGTCAAAAACAAAAGAGTTTGAAGGATTCAACTTCCTATTATATCATGGTTACAGCTTTCCATACTACGCAGATAACATAGAAAACATACGAACAAACGGGGCTATGGAGAGAGCAGACCTGATAATGAAAGCCTTACTAACCAAAAGACACCTAGCCCCAAGCCACGGCTCAACATTATACATCCCAGACGCAGACAAAGACCACTTAGTAATAGAGGAACCCCCAGATTTTTTTGTAACAGGACACATTCACCGATTAACAACTGTAGAAAACCACAAAAGCATAACATTACTTAATTGCTCAACATGGGTTGGGCAAACAGATTACCAAGAAAAAGTAGGTCTAAAACCACAAATAGCAAAGCTGCCAATAGTAGATTTGAAAACAAGAAGAGTACGAGTATTAGATTTCGAGATATAAGATGAGTGATGAACAAGAAAATTGTTGTGGCCCAGAAATAAAACAATACTTTGATGAGATTGACTCAAAGATAAAAAAGGCGTACGACGTAGCAAACACAGCCAGAGAACAAGGCTTTGACCCAGAACAAAAAGTAGACATACCACTTGCAAGCGGGATCTCAGAGAGGGTAGAAGGATTGATAAGCGCGGTAGCAGAACAAATAATTGGTAGCGGCGTATCAAAAAGAATAGGGGAACTAGAACAAAAGTACGGTCACCTAAACTGGAGAGTTGCACTTGAGATAGCAGCCGAGGTAGCAAAACAAAAACATTGCGAGTTCAAAACAAAAAAAGAAGCAATGGAAGTAGGGATAAGAGTTGGATTAGCATACATAACTCTTGGAGTAATAGCTGCGCCGCTAGAAGGATTCATAGAGTTAAGAATAAAAACAAGAAACGATGGGAAAAAATATTTATCAACGTTCTTTGCTGGGCCAATAAGAGCGGCAGGGGGAACGGCGGCGGCGGTTACGTTAATAATAGCGGATTATGTAAGAAAAGAGATGGGGTACGAAACATACGACCCCACAGATTTAGAAGTAAAACGTTTCGTAGCAGAAGTAAATGATTATCATGAAAGAGTCACAAACCTACAGTATTTTCCAAGCGAAGAAGAAATAGTTTATTTAGCAAAAAAAATCCCTGTAGAACTAAATGGGGACCCCACAGAGAAATTTGAAGTATCTAATTACAAAGACGTCCCAAGAGTAGAAACTAATAGGATACGAGGAGGGATGTGTTTGGTATTAGCAGAAGGAATAGCGCAAAAAGCAGCTAAGCTACACAAACAACTAAGTGTGTGGGGAGAAGAAATGGGCCTTGATTGGGCGTGGCTTAAAGACTTCTTAAACCTGCAAAAAAATGTTAAGGCAAGAAGCACAGAAAGCTCAAAAAAAGAAGACTCCACGCAAAAAATCATGCCTAATTACACGTTCATAAAAGATTTAGTAGCAGGAAGACCGGTTCTCTCATACCCTTTAAGAGTTGGGGGGTTTAGACTAAGATATGGGAGGGCTAGGACGAGTGGATTCGCTGCTTACGCGATTCACCCAGCAACTATGAAAGTATCAGAAGATTTCTTGGCGATAGGTACTCAACTAAAAATAGAAAGACCCGGAAAAGCAACGGTTCTAAGCGCGTGCGACAGTATTAGAGGACCAGTAGTCAAATTAATAAATGGTGATGTAGTAAAGTTAGATGACACCCAAGACATAAGAGAAACACTAAAACAAATAGACAAAATATTATTCTTAGGAGACATACTAGTTTCTTATGGCGATTTTAGTGAGAATGGTCATGCCTTGATCCCCGCGGGGTATTGTGAGGAGTGGTGGGCGTTGGAGGTAAAACAGAAACTAATATCTAAAGGAATAAAAGTAAATGAGGAAAACATCTCAAAAATAACTGGTTTACCAAAAGAGGCATCCACCCAACTATTAAGTGATCCTATACGAACAAAGATAAGTGCAAAGCAAGCTTTTGAAGCATCAATAAAAAGTGGGGTGGCTCTTCACCCAGCGCACACCCCGTTTTGGGGTAATATAAGCGTTGAAGAATTAATGTATCTATTACAAAAATCAAAGGTTTTTAGTGTTAAAGAAGAAAACGGAGAAATACTAAAAGTGGTGATTCCATACGATGAAAAAATAAAAATAATCTTTGAAAAAATAGGTCTTCCTCATAGCGTAGCATCAAACGAGTTTTTAGTAGTGAGAAAAGACGAGGCTTACAGCTTAGTAAACACGCTTCAAATACAAAACGACAAACAAAAAATTATTAGTAAAAAAAATGATTCTCTAAACTTATTAAATGAGATTAGTAGCGTTGAGATAAAAGACACTATAGGAACCCCTATTGGGGCGAGGATGGGAAGACCTGAAAAAGCAAAGATGAGAAAACTACAAGGAAGCCCACACATACTTTTCCCGGTAGGAAGCCAAGGGGGGAGGCTTAGGAGTTTTCAAGCAGCTCTCGAAGCCAAAAAAATAAGAGGAGAATTCCCAACGTTTTATTGCGAGTCATGCAATGAAGAAACAGTTTTTGGAGTCTGCCAAAAATGCAATAAGAAAACAAAAAGAAAACATTACTGTATAGATTGCAAAGAAGTAAAAGAAGAGCCTTGCGATATAAAAAATAGGAAGGGGTTATTACACAGAAGCAATAAATTTAGGATAAAAGAGATAGATGTTAACGAATTATTCTCTTACACTAAAAAAAAGCTAAAAACAAATCATGTTCCTGAATTAATAAAAGGAGTGATAGGAACAAGCAACAAAAACCATGACGTAGAACACTTCTTAAAAGGGGTTCTTAGAGCAAAACACAAAATACACGTTAACAAAGAAGGAACAACTCGCTACGACATGATAGAGATGCCAATAACTCATTTCAAACCAAAAGAGATAGGAACAGACATAGAAACCCTAAACAGATTAGGATACAAAAAAGACATAAAAGGAAGTCCTTTAACAAGCGATGACCAAGTAATAGAATTAAATGCTCAAGACTTAATCCTCCCAGATTGCCCAGATAGCCCGGATGAGTACGCAAGCAAAGTCTTGATAAACATAACAAGGTTCGTAGACGAATTATTAGAAAAACTCTATGGCCTGCCAGCTTATTATAATGTTGAGAAAAAAAAGGATTTAATAGGGCACCTAGTAATAGGATTAGCGCCTCATACAAGCGCGGGGATTGTTGGAAGAATAATTGGTTTTAGCAAAACCCAGGGCATGTACACCCATCCCATGATGCATGCTGCGATGAGGCGAAACTGTGATGGAGACGAAGCGTGCGTGGTGATGTTACTTGATGGCCTCCTTAATTTTAGCAGGCGTTTCTTACCTGATAGCCGAGGGAGTAGGACGATGGACGCACCGCTCGTATTAACATCTCGCCTTGTTCCTTCAGAAGTAGATGATGAAGTTCACGGAATGGACATAGCGTGGGAGTACCCCCTTCAATTATATGAAGCCGCGTTAGAATACAAAAATCCGTGGGATGTTAATGTAAAACAAATAAAAAATGTTCTTAACACCCCACAACAATACCAGGGCATGGGCTACACTCACCCAACAAAGAGTATGAACAAAGGAGTTCTTTGTAGCGCGTACAAAACCTTGCCATCAATGCAAGAAAAGATGGAAGGCCAGATGAGCCTTGCAAAAAAAATAGTGGCTGTTGATGAGTCCGGCGTCGCGAGTTTAATAATAGAAAAGCACTTCTTAAAAGATGCTAAAGGAAATCTAAGAAAATTTTCCATGCAACAATTTAGGTGCACTAATTGCAACGAGAAATACAGGCGCCCCCCGCTAACTGGTCGGTGTAATAAGTGCAGTAAAGGAAACATAATATTCACTATTAGTGAGGGTAGCATAGTAAAGTATTTGCAACCAAGCATTGATTTGGCAACAAAGTATGATGTGAGTCCATACTTGCAACAAACCCTAGCAATTCTTAAGCAACAAGTAGAAGACGTGTTCGGAAAAGAAACCGACAAACAAATAGGGCTTGGTGAATGGGTATAAAAAAATTCTTTTTATTGTTTTTTCATATGTTTGATACTGTTTGTCTCGCACCGCAAGCCTGACAAGCCAAGACTAACCCACCCTTATCTCTTGATAATTTGGAATCCGGTTTATGGCAAGTCTTGCAAATAACATAATTATCAACGTAACTAGAAATCTTTTCATTAATCCTATTACTAGGGATTTTGCTTCCAATAATCAAAGCACTTTTTTTAATCTCCCCAGGAGCCGCCAATTCTTTTAAGATATATTTTAATAAGTGCTCTGGCTCCCTTCGTATAGTATTAGCTATTTGGATAAAATTTGAAATAATAGTTTTGTTTCCTTGAATGTGCCCTGTCACTTTAGGGACTTCAAAACGAGCACCTTCCCCTTTTTGTTCAGGAAGCTCTTTCTTTGCTTTTTTTAATAATTCGGCGTAACTCATAATAAAACACAAGAAAAAACCTTGATTATATAAGAATTGTCTTTTACAAAAAAAGAAAGCCGAACAATTTAGTAAATTATAAAAACCCAAAAAATCATTTTTGTAATTTATAATGGTTATAGAGTCATTGATATCAGTAAAAAACGCAGAGAAACACCCTAAAGAAATGATTTTTTTTGGAGGTCTTTATAGTTTAGTCGCAGTTTTTATCTCTTTCTGGGTTTTTAGAGAATATTCAAGCATAGTATTAGTGTTTCTAACTACGATGGCGGCATCCCCTCTTATTTATAAGATGATTAAGTACGAAGAAAAAAAAGACACACAAGGATACTCAGAAAAAAATTTGTTAAAAGAACACGCAAAAGCGCTTTCTAGTATTATGTGGATGTTCATAGGAGTTACTTTGATGCTAACACTTATTTATATGGCCTTGCCACAACAAAACACCATAACTCTTTTTGACGCACAAATAAGCACGTTAACCCAGCTAAACGGGCAAGCAACAGCGTCTTACACCTTTTTTTCCAGGATTTTCTTTAACAATATCAGAGTCCTCGTTTTTTGTATATTGTTCTCGTTTCTGTATGGTATAGGAGCGCTCTTTATTCTTAATTGGAACGCGTCAGTCATAGCAGTAGCGCTTGGAAACTTCATCTTAGAAAAAATAAGCGAGAAAACCGCTATTCTAGGAGGTATAGGCGTCGGAGGGTATTTATCTAGTGTTACAAGCGGGTTATTAAGGTATTCGTTGCACGGAATACCCGAGATACTTGCTTATGTCATAGCGGGTTTAGCAGGAGGGATTATTAGCGTTGCGATAATAAGATATGATTTTACAACCAAGAATTTCGAGAAAATACTCTTTGACACATCAAACTTATTAGTGTTATCAATAGGTGTTCTTTTCTTTGCTGCGATAATAGAAGTCTACATAACACCACTATTTTTTTAGTTTAGAGAAGCTTAACCATGCCGCTTCTTATCTCAAAGATTTCTCCTTCTTCTAACAAAGTATTAATTATTTTTTGGCAATCATCAACGTTAGATTCTTTTATTACTTTATCAATACTAACTCCGGGGCCGTCATCTAAGCTTTTTATTAATTCTAAGACGGACTCATAATTATTTTTTGAAAATCCCCCCTCTTCTTCGACTCGCTCAACTAAAGGTTCTTCAGTATTTGTTTTTGTTTGTTCTTCTTGGGATGGTTTAGATTCAACCAAGGTTTTTTTGTTTTCTAACTCTTTTAATCTTACCTTTAACCAATCAGGGCTCTCAAGTTTTCTAATAATATCTGCTAATAAGTACCTGCTATTATTGTACTCTCTTATTTTTCCAACGACGAGCACTAAATCCCCTATTTGTGGCTTGTTTAATATTTGTTTATTCTCAAAGTTCCTAAGATTAATATTGGATGTTGAATCATCAATTACTACTGATTCCTCCTCGTTTTTCTCAATTACGAATCCAATAACATTAACCCTGCTAATATTACCAAGAGAGGTCTTTACATAATTAGGGTTCCAACCCTCCTCTTTTACATACTCCCCACCCAATAAGTCTTTAATTAAAGCTTTATACGCGGTTTGCCTCTTATAAGACGCATTACTTTTTTGTGTTACTTCAAGGCCTTGTTGTTCTTTTTCTAAAACCATTTTTTCTTACTTCACATTTTTTTGATAAAACCAGGGCGAGGAGTGAAGATGTCTCCGGTTCTGTTTAGTTTTTCTATTATCTCATTTACTTTTTCTTCGCTAATACCTTTTTGTTTACAAACCCGCATTATTTCATCAACAGGGATAGGCTGGTCACCACCTATTTCTTTTTCCAACTCACTTATTATTTCTTTTATTAAGTGCATAGAGCTTCTCTCAGAGGCCGTTGTCCCCCCACTAATGCGGTCAATATCAATTTTTCCAGTTGAGGGATCCAAACCTATCTGGGATAAACAATGATGAACTAAATCAATAGCTTTTTTAGCATCAATAATAGTTACTTTATCACTAAGTCGAATCTTCGCGCTTGCTTCAGCTAATCTTATAAGGGCTTCTAGTTGTCTAGGACTAATAGGGATAGCTGAGTATTCTCCTTCCTGGGAGCTGTTTCTCATATTAACATAATAATTTTGTATCTCCTCAATCGCTTCATCTGTGAGTACGGGTCGGACTCTTTGCTTAGCATAACTAATATATTTTTTGAACAAATCACTATCAATTTCTTCTTTTCCTTTAAGCAAATCAATGTTTTTGTGCAAACTCAAAATAAACTTAGCCATGTCACCATCACGATCCTTGTGAGGGATGTCTCTTATAGGAAAAATTAAGTCGAAACGATTAAGCAAAGTCGAAGGCAAGTCTATTTGTTTAGGGATGGTCTCGAAAGGGTCGAAACGCCCGTATTTTGGGTTCGCCGCAGCTAAAACGGTCGTCTCGCTTCTAAGAGTTGCTTGTATGTTTGCTTTGTTAATAGTAACGGTTTGTTGCTCTAAGGCTTCGTGCATAGCGCTTCGGTCTTCTTTAGTCATTTTGTCTAATTCATCAATCATACAAAGACCTTTATTAGCGAGGACTAACGCCCCTGCTTCTAAGGCCCAACCACCAAGGAATTCGTCTTTTACTACGCTAGCTGTAAGGCCTGCTCCGCTCGCTCCTTTTCCGCTAACAAAACGCGCTTTAGGAGCGATTTTTGACATTCGAGTTAATAATTGTGATTTTCCTGCGCCGGGGTCCCCTACTAGCAATATGTGGGTGTCCCCCCTAGTTGCTACGCCATCGCTTCTTACTTTTCTGTTTCCCCCAAATAATTGGAAAAGCAATGCTTGCTTTACTAATTCATATCCATAAATACTTGGGGCTAGGCTTTGGATTAACATATCATAAATACGAGGGTTTTTTGATAATTCTTTTATTTTTTTTACCTCTTGTGGGTTTACATCTATTTGTGAGAAGTCTTCTTGCATAGGCTCTACGTAGTTTACATCAACTAATAAGTCAAACCTAGTTAATTTTCCTCCGTCACGAGAAGGGATGG
The DNA here is from genome assembly GCA_018221135.1 of Candidatus Woesearchaeota archaeon. Taxonomy (GTDB): domain Archaea; phylum Nanobdellota; class Nanobdellia; order Woesearchaeales; family BM511; genus JAAOYB01. The sequence goes on along the minus strand of JAAOYB010000018.1, from coordinate 7,246 downwards.
GTACTTCGTTTACCACCCCAGTGATTAGTATTTTGCTTCCAGGATTCGTTTTTTTCTCGCTAATAGGGCTTACCAAATCATTTTTTAAGAAGATACTTATCCTTTTTGGTTGTTCTCCTCCGTCTAATTCGTCAGGGCTTTCTTCTAAGACTATTTTTTGAGCGTCTACTAATTCTTTATCAATAAGGTAAAATTTTCCTTTCCTTCCACACCCACACCGTGAGGGTTCTCGAAATTTTTGTTCAACTTGTAAGATGGGGATTATGTTGTTGCACGCAGGGCATTCGAACTTCGCGCTTGTAACTTGAGGTCTAACATCGCTTTTTTGTCTTACTATCCCTCTTATCTCTAAGAGTTTTGAGATGTGATTACTTCGTATGTCTCTTATGTCTACTCTTTGGGATTCTGGGATGTTCTTTAATCTTATGTGGAACTCTTTTTGGCTTTCTTGAAGGTTTAGTTGTTCTATTGCTATCTGCGCGGCTTTTAAGGCTTCTATTGGGTCATCAAGTATTTGCTCGGAGATCTCTGGGCTGAACTCTGATAGTTTCTTAAAATCTATTGTTAGGTGAGTTTCTCCTTTTCTTGTAGTCTCAAGTATTTCTGCTTGATAATTTAATTCGAAGAATTCTTGAAAAGCATTTATTTGTTGTGAGGCATCCATTTTTATTCATAAAACTAGGGTTTAATAACTATTAATAGTGGTTGTTTGTCCCCCCTCCCATAATAAAACAAAAAAAATAATAAAAAATTAAGGTGATTATTTGTGGTCTTTTAAGATATCCATTAGGATGTCTACTGCTTGGTTTACTTCGTCTTCGGATTTTGTTCCGGTGCACACGATTTTGCCGTTTGAGAACAATAAGAAGGTGGCTTTTCTTGCTCCTTCTTTTCCGCCTAGTTTGAATACTAGTCCTGGGAATTGTTCTGGCTCGTATTCTGTGTTTTCAAGCGTCATTGCGAGTGTGTTGAGGTTTAGGTCTATGCCGATTGAGCCTGAAGCTACCATGTTTTGAATTGTTATTTTGGGTTGGATTTTGATGTTAATTCCTATTTTTTCTAGGGCTTTTATTATCTTAGCTATTGATTCGTCGACTTTGTCCATGCTTCTAGCGCCGGTGCAAACAACTTTTCCACTGCTAAAAATCAAAGCGCTTGTTTTTGGTTCTTTTATTCTTAGGACGAGTCCTGGGAATTGTTCTGGGTTGTATTCTGTGTTTGGAAGAGTCGCTGCCATTTTTTCTAGTGGGACGTCGTGCTCTAAGCTCGTTGACACTACGATGTTTACTACTTTGATGGTTTTTTTCATTTTGTTTTTATTTTCCACTACTTCAATAGTTTTTTTCATTTTGTTTTTATTTTCCCCCTGTTGATTAATTATGAATTCTTTTTGCAAAAACTTTTTTTTATTTATAAAGGGGGAAAGAGCTTTTATTTATAAATGAATTGGTTTTTTATACTATATTTTTTCTTTGCTATACCTCCTTTGTTTCCTGTGGAACTTTTTGTTGATTTATTCTGTAAAAAACACAAAAAGATATTTTTATCATTGGGTAGTGATAAAAATAAGAAGTTTTATAAATAAGATAAGATTCTCAACCCCCCTACAATGCTTATTGATAAAAAACTCATGGAAAGACTAAAAGACTTCAATCTTAACTCGTATGAGAGCAAGATATGGGTCGCTCTTCTATCAAGAGGAGTAAGCACAGCAGGGGAGCTATCAGATATCGCAAATGTTCCACGAAGCAGAAGCTACGACGTTCTAGAAAGCCTAGAAAAAAAAGGGTTTATAATAATGAAACTAGGCAAACCAATCAAATACATAGCAGTCTCTCCAAACGAAGTAATAGAAAGAGTAAAAAAGAAAATCAAAGAAGACCAAAAAATAAGAACAAGTATAATAGATGAGTTAAGAGAAAGCGAAATCTTAGAAGAACTAAATCTTTTACACACCCAAGGAGTGGAGATGATTGATCCAAGCGAACTCACAGCAAGCCTAAAAGGCAGAGATAACATTTACAATCACATAGAATTAATGCTAAGCCAAGCAACAAGTAACGTCTCGATTATGACAACTGAGCAAGGCCTAATAAGAAAAGCAAAGCAACTAAGAAAAACGTTCGAGAAATTAAAACAAAGAAACGTTGATATAAAAATAATTGCGCCACTAACACAAAATCATAATAAAACCTTAGAAGAATTATCAAAATACGCAACCATAAAAAACGCGTCTAGCACGCCTTCAAGATTCATATTAGTAGATGATAGAGAATTAATGTTTATGTTATTAGATGACTCAAAAGTACACCCTTCGTACGATGTTGGTGTTTGGGCAAACACGCCTTTTTTTGCAAAGAGCATCCAAGACATGTTTAATTCAGTATTTGAGACCAGCCAAAAAATAGAAGTAAAACACTAATTTCTTCTCCTATATTTTATCAAAACATTTATATATTACTCATGCAAATAACAATACTAGAAATATTTATAATTTCAAAGCTTGAGGTGATTAATAAAAAATGGCAGATCCGATCTTAAATGTGATATTATCCATAATTATTGGAACATTAGCAGCAATTATTTATAGTCTAAGGGTTCTTATATTAATGGAGCGAAGAATGGCTCGCATGGATGATAACTTGGCTTCTATGGCTAAGAGAATACTTGAGGAAGAAGACCAAATCCTTGCAAGTGTTAAAAAGAAAAAATAGTTTTTTCTTTTTCTTAATCTTTTTTTATTGTTTCTTTCTTCTAGAGAGTAGTTAACAATTTTTATAAACTCAAAAAATCATTTTTAGTAAATAGGATGTTTGAAAAAATAATAAGAGACATACAAGAACTAAGAGTTCAAGGAGCAGAAAACGTAGCGAAAGCCGCTATAAAAGCTTTGCGAGACGTTTATCTAAAAAAACTTTCGGCGACAGAGAACGACTTGTTACTAAGTGTTGTTTCAGCTAAGAAAAGATTAGAGAACACTAGGCCGACAGAGCCAGCGCTTAGGAACACATTAAAATTCTTATTGTACCAAGTAAATGAGCACAATATAAAAAACAAGTTAAAACAAAACATTGAGTTAGCAACAAAACATTTTTCTTTTTCAGATTCAAAAATAGCGAAGATAGGCGCAAATAAGATACAAAACGGAAGCGTAGTATTTACTCATTGCCACTCAAACACGGTTATGCGCATATTAAAAGCAGCGAAGAACCAAGGCAAAAAATTCGAGGTGTACAACACAGAGACCAGACCTAATTACCAAGGAAGAATAACCGCGAAAGAATTAGTAGACGCAGGGATAAAGGTAACATATTTTGTTGATGCCGCAGCTAAAAACGCGATAAAAAAAGCAGATTTGGTACTCTTTGGCGCTGACGCTATAACAACCGAAGGTAACGTAGTAAACAAGATAGGAAGCGGGTTATTCGCGGAGTTCGCAGATAAATACGACGTGCCAGTTTACGCGGCGACTAATAGTTGGAAGTTCGACCCAAAAAGCGTTTTTGGATTCGATGAAGTCTTAGAGGAAAGAAACAAAAACGAGGTATGGAAAGACGCGCCGAAAGGATTAAAGATAAAAAACGTTGTTTTTGAATTAGTTGAGAGCGTGCACGTCCAAGGAGTTATTAGTGAAGTAGGAATATACAAACCTGAAAGTTTCGTAATGGAATTAGAAAGATTCTATCCTTTCATGTTCAAAAACTAATTTATTAATTCTTCAAAACTAAGACCTTTAATCTCTAAATTTTTTTCTGTTACGCTGTACCCTTTTGGGGTTTGGTTTAAGTCCTCAATACTAAAAAAGTACCAGCCTCGACGATTAAATTTTACTGCTATCCATGCCTCGGCTCCGAAATACTCACAAAAATTAGTTAGTTGAGTTATTTCGTCTTTATCAAAGAATTTGCTTTTAGAACTAGTCACTTTGCACTCAATGCCGAGTTTTCTTATCTTATTGCCTGCTAATAAGTCGGGGCTTGGGTATTGAGATGACCCGCTTCCTGCGACTCTTATACACGCCCATCTATTACTCCAAAAAAGTTTTATTAATTCTCTCTCAGCACTTATCCCTTTTCTTTTTGAACTCATATAAACAAAGATTGGTGTTTTGTTGTTTTTAAAACATGTGCAGAGGTGTCCTGTGAGTCCACTGAAACTAAAGGTTTTATATAATAAAAAAACTTTTTTTGGTATTTATTATGAGAAAACCAATTATTCCTTTTGCTGCCATGGAGAAATTACTTAGAAGCGCAGATGCTAATATAAGGATTAGTGATGATGCCAAAAAGGAATTAAATGATTACTTAGAAGAAATAGGAGAAAAAATATCAAAGAAATCCATAAATTTTTCTAGGCATGCGAACAGAAAAACCATCAAGAAAGAAGATGTTGTATTGGCGAAGAAACAAGTCTGATTTCAATAATTTTAAATAAAGCACCCCTCATACCTTTATGGTATGGAGTTGGTTTCTAAACAAGAAGTCTTAGATGCAGTAAGAAGAGACGGGCCGCTAATACCTAGAGATATTGTTCGCACACTTCAAAAAAGCGATACTTTCATGGTAGGCGCGGTTCTTTCTGAGTTAGTAGACCAAAAAAGTGTCAAAGTTAGTAACACAAAGATTGGGGGAAGCCCAGCTTATTATGTTGGTGGCCAGGAAGAAAGATTAGTTAGTCTTTCTAAGTACCTTAATGAAAAAGATAAGAGGGCGTATGATTTATTAGAGGAAAAAAAAGTTGTTAAAGACTCTGAACTCGAACCTTTGATGAGGGTTGCGATAAGGGCCATAAAAGATTTCTCAAGACCTTTAGAAGTGAATTTAAAAGGGGAGAAAACAATTTTTTGGAAGTGGTACGCTCTAAAAAACGATGAAGCAGCAAATCTAATAAGGGACTTGTTGGGTGTTAGAAAAGAAGAAAAAGAAGAAAAAGTTGTTGAGGTCCAAAAGCCGAAAGAAGAAGTCAGAACCGATTTTCACTTCAAAAAAAATGATGAACAAACACCACTCGTAAAAGAGGAAGAGGTAGTAAGAGAAGATTTTGATGCAACTTCTTTTTATGGTAGGATAAGAAACTTTTTTTCACAGAACAACATACAAATATTAGAAGAAGAGACACTCCGAAAACAAAAAGAGTATGATTTTGTCATAAGCGTTCCAAGCGCGTTTGGAAGCCTAACTTATTTTTGTAAGGCAAAAGACAAAAAAAGAAATAATGAACAAGATGCCGCGGCAGCTTACTTAGTAGCTGACCAGAAAAGGCTTCCAACAATTTATCTTACAAGCGGGGAATTCACAAAAAAAGCGGTGGGGGAGCTTGAAAAATATAAGAATATAACAACAAAAAAGATATGATAAAAAATGGGTGTGGCTATAAGTAATTTAATAACATCAAAAACAATCAAGATAGATGATTTAAAAAACAAGGTCTTAGCAGTTGACGCCTTTAACATCTTGTATCAGTTCTTAACAACGATTCGCCAAGCGGATGGCACGCCATTAAAAGATAGCAAAGGAAACATTACTAGTCACTTAGTCGGTTTGTTTAGCAGGACAACTAACTTGCTGCAAAAAGGGGTAAAACTCGTATTCGTTTTTGATGGCGTTGCCCCGGAGTTGAAAGGAAAGGAGAGGGAGAGGCGAAAAGAACAGAAGATAAAGGCTCAATTAGAATATGATAAAGCAGAGTCAGAAGGCGACATCGACGCTATGAAAAAATACGCTGCCAGGACGACTCGGTTAACCCCTGAATTAGTAGAAGAAGCAAAAAGGTTGATTAGCGCGCTAGGAATACCTGTCATAGACGCGCCAAGCGAAGGAGAAGCTCAAGCGGCTTACATGGCTAAAAAAGGAGATATTTACGCGATTATAAGCCAAGATTACGATTCGCTTCTTTTTGGTGCGCCGCTCATGATAAAAAACTTAACACTAACAGGGAGAAAGAAACGACCCAATAAGTTGTCATATGAGACTATCCAACCAGAAGTGGTGAGTTTATCAGAAACCTTGAACAAATTAGGATTGGATCAAGACCAACTAATAGCTCTTAGCATGCTTGTAGGCACAGATTACAATATTGGAGGAATAAAAGGAGTCGGGCCAAAAAACGCGTTGAAACTAGTAAAACAACACAACAAAGACTTTGAGACGTTGTTCAAAGAAGCCAATTGGGATGATTTCTTTGATATTAAATGGGGTGAAGTATTCTACCTCATAAAAAAGATACCTGTAACAGATGATTACAAACTTAATTGGTCTGAGCCAAAAAAAGAAGATTTAATAAAATTATTAGTCGAAGAACACGATTTTAGTAACGAGAGAATAAACAAATTCTTTGATGAATACGAAAAAACTAAAAAAGACAGAACGCAAAAAGGTTTAGGAGATTACTTTTAGTATAAAATGGAGGAATGGTTTGTTTTTGCAATCATCTGCGCGGTCTTAACAGGTGTAGCTGCGATATTACAGAAGAAAAACTTACATCATAACCACACACTTGAATTCTCAGCAACACTCGCTATTGTTAACATGATAATAAGCATTCCATTACTCTTAAAAGCAGATTTCAGCGTTATCAGCCAAGAATTATTATTCATCATCATCCTTGGTAGCATCACGGCTACCGGCGGATTTTTTTTCATGGCAAAAGCCGTGCACCACATGGAACTAAGTCACGCGAGTCCTTTCTTGACGTTTGGACCAGTCATAGTTGCTTTCTTGGCTTTTGCTTTCTTAGGAGAAACACTAACATTCATTCAAGTACTAGGAATTCTCTTGGTTTTGTTTGGGGCTTATTTCTTGGAGATAGAAGAAAAACAATGGGCGGAGCCTTTCAAAGCGCTTAGGAAAAGCAAATACATAAAATACATCTTCTTATCATTACTCATTTATGGTTTTGGAACCGTCATTGACAGAGTAGTATTAGCAGATACGGGAAGATACGCCATAGACCCAGCACTTTACATAGGAGTAATACACATATTTATAGCTATTAACTTTGTTTTCTTAGTATTCTTGTTAAGTGATGGATTTAAGAGTCTCAAAACAAGCTTTGAAATAACGGGGGCTTGGATAATATTATTATCTCTAATAACAGTGGGTTATAGGTTTTTTCAATCAGTAGCAGTCCAAATAACAGATAACGTTGCATTAGTTAGTGTTATTAAGAGGAGTAGTGTGTTTATACCAATCGTTCTTGGCGGCAAGATTTTTAGAGAAGAAAACCTCTTTAAAAAAACAGTTGCTTC
>JAAOYB010000002.1 GCA_018221135.1 Candidatus Woesearchaeota archaeon | reverse complement strand
CATTTTCCCGTTTTATCTCAAGAACTGAAGGAGCATCGCATGAGTTTGTAATGCACACATAGTTTATCCCAAGACCATTGAAAGTGTAAGCTGCTCCGCCCATAGTTGATATATAAAAATGATCCCACAAGGGAGAATGTGCGGTGAAGATTAGCCTTTTTGTTCCAGGGATATTTGAACCTGTCAGGATTCCTTTGCCAAAGGCGATATAATTCTTCCCGTACTTTTCAAATTGCTTTAAACCATAATCAACAGGCCCTATTATCTCTGGGCAATCTATTGTTTTCTCTTCAAAACATTTCTTTGATGCATTAATTACAAGTTCTGTCTGTTCTATCATTTTTCCCTCCTAATATGCCATCTGGCTTCTTGCAGAGTTTTCAGTGCATACAAATAATATATTTTTTATCATTTTCAAAAATTAAATTTGTTTTTATTCATTTTCATGATCTTAACTAAATGAAGCATTACAGGAACTTCTACTAAAACACCTACAACTGTTGCTAATGTCGCCCCGGAGTTCATACCAAACAATATCAGTGCTACAGCAACAGAAAGTTCGAAGAAATTACTCGCCCCTATAAATGCTGATGGTGCTGCTTCTTTAAATGGAATTTTTAGTTTTTTTGCACCAAAATAACTTATGTAAAATATAAGGTAAGTTTGAAATATTAAAGGAATTGCTATAAGTACAATGTGTAAAGGGTAATGGATTATTTTATCCCCCTGAAACAAGAATATTAAAACTAGTGCTACTAATAATCCTGCTGGCGTTATCCATTCTATTTCTTTTATAAACTTATTCTCAAACCAAGATTTTCCTTTATTCTTAACAAGCAAATGCCTTGTAATAAATGCTAAACTAAGTGGCAAAGCAACATAAAATAAGACTGAAAGAAATATTGTCATAAAAGGCACAGGAAAATCGGTCGTGACACCTAATAAAAATTTTCCTAAGGGAGCAAATAATACCAAGATTATAAGGTCATTGACTGAAACTTGAACTAGTGCATAATTAATGTTAGCTTTTGCAAGGTGAGTCCACACCAATACCATTGCAGTACAAGGAGCAAGTCCTAGTAATATCATCCCAGCAATGTATTCGGATTGGAGACTTTGAGGAATTAATGAGGAATAGAATACTCTCATAAATAACCATGCAATAAACGCCATACTAAATGGTTTGATAAGCCAATTAACAACAACCGTAAGGACTAATGGTTTTGAATTTTTCTTTACATTAAAAATTTCTTCAAAATTAACTTTAAGCATGATAGGATACATCATAGCAAGAAGCACTAACGCGATAGGAACTGAAATATTTGCAACTTCCATACCACCTAAGAATTGTGAGAAAGCAGGGAAAAAGAAACCTATAGCAGTACCTGCGATAATACAAATAGCGACCCACAACGATAAATAACCATCAAACAAATTAAGTTTTCTTTCTGATTCCATTTTAACAACTCCTCCTTTTACCTACTTTAATTGGACTAATTTTTAAGAATTTTAATAACTTTATAACATCTTCATCCTTAATAGAATAAATAATCATTTTCCCATCTTTTCTAGATTTAATCAAACCTAAATCATGTAGCTTTGCAAGATGCATAGATGTATTGCTTTGAGTTCTCCCAATCAAATCAGGAATTTCACAAGCACATAATTCATCTTTTAGTAAAGATTGGACTATCAAAAATCTAGTCTCTTCACCAAGTGCTTTGAAAACCTTGATAGATTTGTCTTTATTCATATCAATACTCATTGATATATTGATATTTATAAATTTTTTGCCTAAAGAATAATTTTTTAAAGTATTACAATTATTAATCATAAATGGAATCCCCAAATACTAAAAACGATGAAATTATTTGTTATTGTAAAAATATAGGCAAGTTAAAAATAGTTAATGCCATAGATAATGGTGCTAAAACTTTAAGAGATATACAAGACATGACTTTGGCATGCACAGGTAATAATTGTAAAGAAACGCACCCAAAAAAAAGATGTTGTTCTGTTGAGATAATGGAACTTTTAAAAGAAAAAGGAAATGATTCTGCTAATGTAAATTGTTCTTGCTGTCAAAATTAAATTTAGTTAAACCCAGATTTTATATATTTAATAACCATTCTAATTCATGGTGATTTACATGGTTAACGATTATGAATTGATTATTATTGGTGGGGGTGCTGGCGCTTTTGCAGCTGGTAACACTGCTAATAAACTAAAGAAAAAAACTTTGATGATAAATGATAAGAATATTCTCCCACTTGGTGGAACTTGTGTTAACGTAGGTTGTGTACCTTCAAAAATAATGCTTCATCAAGGAGCAACTGCTTATTATCCTCCAAGAAGCACTTTTAAAGCTTTAAATCTAAATGGGGATGCAGACTTTGTTAAAGCATTAAAAGAAACAAGAGAAATGGTTAAGGGATTTCAAGAAAAAAATTATAGTAAAGTTATTGAAAAACAAGAACATGTTAAATTTAAGGAAGGAAGAGCATCCTTTGTGGATGAAAATACTGTTAAGGTAGGAAATCAAAACTATGTCGCAGATAATATTTTGATTGCAACAGGAGCCTCCACACTCATTCCACCTGTAAAAGGTATACGAAACGTCGATTATCTTACAAATGCCAATGTCTTTAATCTAGACTATCAACCAAAATCAATAGTTATTCTCGGCGGTGGGTCCGAGGCAATGGAAATGTCACAATTATTCCGCCATTTTGGAACAGAAGTTACAGTAATCCAGCGGTCTGATAGGGTTCTCACAAAATTTGATGAAGACATAGCAAACGAGCTTAAAAAACATATTGAAGAAGAGGGCATCAAAATCTACACTGGAACTTCCCTTAAAGAAGTTAAGAATAAAGATGGAGGCGTTGAGGTGTTATTTGATGTAAATGGTAAGGGGTTAGAAACTATAGTTGCTGAACGATTATACATAGCTACAGGATTACAACCACACACAGATAATATAGACATTGAAAAATCAGGTGTTGAACTAAACAAAAAAGGATTTGTTCAAGTAAATGATTATTTACAAACTAATCAAACACATATTTATGCTGTCGGGGATGTTAATGGCATAATGCCTCTTGAAACAGTCGCCGCAAAACAGGGGAGTCACGCAGTGAAAAACATGTTTGAAAATACTAAATTAACAATTAATTATGAAGAAATACCAAGAGCAGTATTCACCTCGCCAGAAGTCGCAGTTGTTGGGATAACTGAAGAAGAACACATGAAAAGATACAATGTATGCCTATGTAAGACTATACATTGGAATCATGTTGAAAAAGCATCCGCGATAAAAGAAACAAGAGGCGTTATACGAATGGTTATTGACCCAGAAACAAAAGTTGTACTAGGAGTTCACATGGTCGGACACATGGCAGCAGACATAATAACAACAGCAACCTACGCAATAAAAAACAAAATGACAATCTATGACATAAGAGACACAGTACACGTATTTCCAACAATGAGTGAAGTAATCAAAAAAGTAGCACAAAGCTTTGACCAAAACCTTGATGACATGGCTTGTTGCGTTGAGTAAAAGAATGAACAAAGAAGATAAAAAATTATTAGTTGCAGGAGGATTTGCAGGAGCAATTGCTTCACTTTGCTGTCTTGGACCTGTAATTCTAGTTTTATTTGGACTTGGAAGTGTATCAACTGCCCTGACTATCGGGAAATATAGTTGGCTATTCACAACATTAGCATTAATCTTTTTTGGAATTGCCATTTTTCTTTATCTTACTAAAAGAAAATGCTGTAATGTAAAAGGATTAAAACAAAATTGGAAACTGATAGTTATATCTTTTATTGTATTGGTCGTCTTCTTCATCTTACTAAAATATTGGCTTGCACCATTACTGGCTCGAGTCGTTTATAGGTGAAAAAAATGAAAAAGATCATTTAGACCATGAAGTATTAGATCACGAAGGAATTCTTTGAGTAAATTCAAATCTTTATTACTTCTTCGATTTCTTTGCTTCTTTTTCTTATTGTTACTTCTATAACTCCTGTTGTGTGACTTGATATCAATCAACTTATGTCAGACAAGCAATAATACAAAAGATGATTAACGATGAGCCAGAAAAAAAAGAATACTTCGAAAGCTTACTGTTTTATGGATAATCTTAGTCCATTTTTTTTTATTCGTGTATTTTTCTTTGATTTATTTTTTTGTATAGAAGAAATAGTAAGAACATAGTTGGAGCTATGTAAATTATGTTTCGTAGAATTGCTCTTTTTAGACTTAGGTTTTTGTTTGAGTATTCGTTGATTGTGATTGAGTAGTCCGTTTTTATTTCTGTTTCGCCATATGGCTTGGTGAAAGGCCCTCTTTTCATGAAGTGGATCCCTGCTCCTTTAGTCATGATTATGTGTGATGAATATGTTTTTGCAAAGTAGTCAAATCTGTGATTTTTTCCCCAGGTAGGATCTACTGGCACCCACCCGTACCCTGGGAGGTAGAACTCTGCCCAGCCGTGAGCAAAGGTGGATAGTTGATATGTTTCTCCTACCACAAACTTTTTTCCCCACCCAGATATTCTTCTCGCTGGAATGTTGTTTGCTTTTAATAACGCGACATATAAGTTTCCTAGTTCTGCAGAACCACCTTCCTTGTTTCTTAGTGTTGTTAGAGCATCCCACTCCCCTGGTATTTGTTGGTAATTAATGTTTTGTATTACCCAAACATACGAGTTCCACGCGATGTCTACTATGTTGCTTGAGTTAGATGAGATTTGTCTTGCTAATAATTGTATCTCGTCTTCTTTATAGTTTATTAGTGAGCTCTCATATAATTCTTCACTTATGTCATCATAGTTTTCTAGTTTATCTTTTTGTATGTTGTAATCTGTTGATTTCATCAGCAACGACAGGTTTATTGTTAGATTCTTTGATGAAAACGCATTAATTTGTTCTATTGTGTAATGAACGAATTTGTTTCCTAAGTAATCTTCTGTGATTTTCTCAGGTTCTTCTAAATAAATTATTTGTTTAACGTATTGGTGGTTTTCTTGATTTGTTGGTATAGCGAGTCTTAATGGAACATTAATCGCTGGGTATGACCCAAGATTTCTTACGTTTACTTCAACAACTAAGCCTATACTGCTTTCTTGGTACGTATCAATTTTTTTACTTGTCAAAAAAACATAGCCTAAGCTAGATACTATAATCAAAATTAAGAGGGTAGTAATTGCTTTTTTTATTCCCATTTTTTTTCATTGAATTTTTTTGAGAGACTAACTCTTTTATCAACGTCTTCAAATCTTAATAAACCTAAGTTGTTCTCTATGTATCTTAATCTTTTTAATAAGCCTTCTAAATTCGCGTTTTGAATCTCTATACCAGGTCTTTTATTAACTTCTAAGACTAGTGGCCCTTTCTTGCTAAGCACGACGTCGACGCCTGCATAGTTTAGTTTGCTTGCGCCTTGCGCCAAGCAGGATAGTCTAAGGATTTCATCCCAGTTAGGTATCTTTATTTTTGTCAAATCTTTTTTTGTGTCAGGGTGATATTTTATCTCTCCTCCTCCAGCTTTCCAGAAAGGATTTATTGCTTTTCCAGTTGTTATGTCTAAACCCACACTTATTGCGCCTTTGTGGATGTTGCCAAATCCTTTTGATTCTTTTGTTGGGATTCTCATCATAGCCATAACTGGAAAACCATAAAAAACTATTACTCTTATATCAAAGACGCCTTTGCCAAAACTTTTTTGAAAATATTGGCTTACCTCTATTTTTTCTTCTATGATTGCTTTATCCTCATTGCTATTTGCGTATTGGCCTTCTAATATTTGTTTGATATGACTTTTAAGAGTCTCTAAAGAAACTTCTTTTTCTGTTACAAACAATTTTTTGTTTGGATTTTTTCCTTTAGAATCAATTACTAATATGCCCTCCCCTCCTAAACCTTTTGTTGGCTTAATCACAAAGCTTTCTTTTTCAAAAACGATTTTGTCTAGTAAGCCTATATCGTTTTTTGTCTCGATTATGGCATATGTCTTTGGTGTTGGTATGTTTAGTTGGTGAAACGAAAGCTTCATCTTATCCTTAGATAAATTAGGGTATAAGTTGGGAGGGTTATACTTTGCTATGTACTCTCTGTTTCTCACATTTAAGCTTAAGATATCTTTTTTGTTATCTAATAAGTTTTTAAATCTTAGATAATCACTTACTCTAAAACCTGTCTTGTTAGCGAGATAAAAATTCAGGATAACCAAGCCAATCCAAGTCTCTGGGTTCACACTCACAAAATTAATTAAGGGGCTTATAGTTATCACAAAATAAACAAGTATTATAATTATTATAGTTCCAACTAATTTTTTTGATGTCTCAACCCAATCAACTTCTTTTACTTGCACAACAAACCTATCTGCTAACCAAGACGTTATTAGCACAGGAAAAAATATCATTGCCTCAAAAATTTTTATGTGATACAATTCTCCTACTACTTCAAAAAAAGTTATTGCCACCACTATCGAACTAATAATTATTGCGACTCTATAACTAGAAGAAATATTGTACTTGTAAAGAATAAAACTCAAAGCCATAGCTATCAAAAACAAGTTTAGGTACATTGTGAGACCTAAAAATAATCCTGTTTTAAGTATTCCAAAAGTTATGATTGTTGGTCCAAAAACGCCAAAAGACCTTATTCCTACTATGTTTCTTAACACCGCGATTAGCGTTACAGAAATCATTAATTGAAAAAAGAGTGTTGAGCTCAAAAGTATTGGCTTCATAAAATCAATATTGTATCTCACCCAAAAAATTATTAAGGATAAAATTAAGAAAAAAGGAAAAAGGTTCTTTATGCGTTCGTATCTCATATTCTATTTTTGTCGCTTCTTATATATAAAAAATGTGATTCCGATAATTAATATCGCGATACTAATCAATAAATAAGGCATTAAGGAATTATTAGGTTTTTCTCCATAAAAATTTTCGCCGATGTAATCAACATAAACGATTTTATCACTAAGACTTACACCCCAATAAAGATTGCCATCAAGAATTTCTTTACTAACATAGTTATAAGAAATGGTGGTGTTATACTTAGAATACACCAAATTTTTTATTTTGAGAAACAAATCCCATTCAGGCTTAGAATTATCAAGGCCGTACACCTTAATCAGGTTTTGTTTTGAGGACACAACATTTAGGCCATCATAAACTTTTACTTGATATGTGTATTCTCCAGGATTAAATCTTTTTTGATAGGTGTAATAATTTTGGGTTTCATTCATGGAATGCCAAGCTCTATCATTAAATTTTATGTGAACGCTTCTTATACTGTTTAAATCAATGTTTTTGATAACTGCTCTAAAATCAAAAATTGTGTCAGGGGTTCCTTCTTTATAATCTGATTCTACGATTATTAATGGGATTTCTCCTTTTTCAGTCACACTAAAAGTTTTAGGTTCTGATTTATATATTTCTATTCCATCAGACGCCTCAAAGTAATAATTATAGTCACCTAATGATATGCTTAAATCAACAACGTACTTTTCTCCTTTTAGGTTATCATCAACAAAACTTAATAAATGTCTCTCACCACCTAATATTAGGTGAGCGTATTCAGGAAAAATTGAGTCATTATCATAGAACCTCGTACTAAAAAAGTAAGAAGTGTCAGATTCATCTAAGAAGTGTTCTACTTTTGAAAATTTTAGTTCAGGTTTCGCATTCAAAGAACTTGCCAGGTAGTAATAAGTCCAAAGCGAAGTAAATGTTGAGGAAGCATCACTTGTAAAATCAACAGCTGTCGCGAATCCTAAATCAGGATTTCTTAATTCTTTGATAAAATTTAAAGAATCTAAATCATCATTTAAAGGATAACCTAAGATATGCAAAGCTATAACTGCGTCGTATGCGTATACGGATTTGGACAGGTTTTGCGGAGAGACTAAACTCATGGGCGATATTTTAAAACCCCCATCACTGTTTTTACAGCCCATAATGAAATCTTTTGCCTTTACTTTGTCTTTTGGCACAGAACCTAATAGGTGCAATGCTCTAATAGCTCTGTACGTTGAGCCCAAAGCTGATGTTTTGTCCCCGATATTATTTGAGAAACCTCCATCAATGTTCTGGGCTGATTTCAAAAAACTTATTGCTCCATCAACGTTTTGGGGTTTTGAACCTAATAAGTACAATGCTCTAATAGCTCGATAGGTATAACTAACTCTTGACACTAAATTTTCTCCAAAGCCAAAACCCCCATCGTTATTTTGCATATCTTTTAAGTATTGGATTGTTTTGTCCTTCTCAGTAATAGTTGCGCCTAAAACGTTTAAAGCTAGAATAGATCTATATGTGGATTCAACATTAGATTCGGAGTTTTGTCCGTATCCACCGTCACTGTTTTTGAAGCCTTCAACAAAATTAATTGTTAATGTGCTGTTTAAAGGTTTTTTACCTATAAGGTTTAGAGATGAGACTGAGTTAAATGTTGATTTCAATGTTGATTCAAGACCTGGATAATTTGGAAATCCTCCATCTAGCCTGTTGTTTAGAAAGCTTTCTAGAAAACCAATAATTTTCCCCCCATCATATCTCTTATTTATTTTATTTAAGGCACTCATAGCGTAAAAAGCGGTATGAATTCCTTCTTTGTTATCTAATGAGTATTCAACAAACCCCCCGTTTTGTTCTTGATTGTTTTTTATAAAGTTTTCAATCCCACCAACATTATTTGGTTTTTGTCCAAGTATTTGGAGTGATGAAATCGCGTTATAAGTCGAAGTGACTTTCGGACTAGAACCTTTCTCATTAGAATACCCTCCATCAACTGATTGCAAGGAATGTATAAAACTAATTGATTTATCCATGAAATCAGGAGATTCTCCTATGATATCCAAAGCCTCTAATCCTCTACGTGTGTGTGTAAGTGTAGAAGTCCAAAAAATGTCTGATTTTCTGTTTGTTTGAAGACCAAAACCACCATCAAAATTCTGGTGGTCTTTTAAATAAGCAATAACTCCTTGCTTATTTGGGATGTCAAAATTGAGTATGTTTAATGAGTAAATAACGTCGTACGTGCTTGATAAATCCGCATCGGTATCCTTTAATGAAGACTTAAAACCATAATTACCATATGTCAAATTCAATACTTGAAGCTCATACAAAAAGTTTTTTAAACTAGTCTTATTAACTGGGGAAGCATCAAGAATTTCTAAACTCATTAATGCAAGCCTTGTTGAACCTGCTTTTGAGCGGTCATTTAGCCAATCACCAAAACCCCCATCAGGATTTTGAAAGTTTTGAATCGTCTCAATAAAAAAGGTTTTGTTATCAATCTCATTCATTTTTTCTGCTTGGTTATATATTGATAAATAAAAATATATGTCTTGAAGATCATTAAACTTGTTATCCTCAATGTTTTGTGAGCTTTGCAAAAACCTAAATGAAACTTCAGGATGCATATCATATATTATAGCATTTACGCTAAGAGAAGCTAATAAGAAAGCAAAAAATACCATTAGAATCAACCTCTTTTTTATCATAAAATAAGTTATGCACTTTATTACTTTAAAAAGATATTGCTTTCGCTATTTCTTTGCTTCTTTTTCTTATTGTTACTTCTATTACGCCTGTTGTGTTTGCTATGTCTCTTTGTGTTCTATCGTCTTTGTTTAGCTTGCTAGCTAGGTAGAGTGCTGATGCTACTATTGTTTGAGGGTTTCGTCTCGGGTCTTTTTCTGTGTTTGAATCTGCTTGGAACTATGAATTCTTCGTCTTGGTTGTAGTATTTCCATTTCATCCATAACTCGCGGAATTTCTTGTTTATAGGAACGCATCTATCCTTGCCGTATCCTGTTTCGTGTCGCTTAACGTTTTTCCCGTCTCTTACCCATATCATCCCTGATTCTAAGTCCACGTCTTTCCATTTTAGTCTTAGTATCTCGCCTATTCTCAAGCCTTGGAATACGCCGACAAAGATTATCATTGCCATCCTAGAATCATTAGTGTTGTGCAGTAGTGTTACTAGTTGTTCTTTTGAGAAAACGCCAGGTAAACGCTCCTTGTTTGGCTTCCTCTTCTTTTTGAACGATTTGTCAGGTTTCATAGTATGTATTCCTCCACGTACCAAATAACTTCGTCAATGAACGCGTCGTCATCTGTGCCGTACTGTTGTCGGAGCTTGTTTCGCATGTTTAGTGCTTGCCTTATTGTTATCTCTCCGCTTCGTATCTTTCTTTGAACGTCTTTTGGAGCACTCGTTACTAAGAACCAGCGGTAAACAGTGTTAGGGTTAAAACCGTTATTCAGTAAAGTCTCGTAAACCATTACATCAGTCTTTGTTAACTCAACCTTTTTTTCTCTGCTAGGATTATGAAATCCTGGGACAACCCTAGAAACTACCATTCTAATGTCATTTTCTGATAGCCCTGTCTCTTCAACTACCTTTTTTATTACTTCAGCTGTTTTTTCAAAAACACTCATCTTATTTTTGCCTCCTAACAAAACACTTGTTTAAGCGCAAATAAAGCGGTGTCTCGGACTTTGTAATCCATTTGTATACAGAGCCTTACATAACAACAAGAAATAGCGATTAATGTTCTAAAACGTCTATGTTAAGTTCAATAAATTCGTGCCCCTAAAAGAAGATTTATATAATATTTCTTAAACAGTATTTATATGATGGTATTCAGATCATTAATAATTAACTTCTTGATACCTTTAATAATAATATATTTTTTATTTGGCATATTTCTTTTTCTGAATCAAAAATCGATGATTTATTACCCAAATAACCAAGATTTTGAGAAATGCAGTGGTTTTTTGGATTATCAAAAGAAAAATCATAACGGAACCCGTTTTTATTATAAACATGGTTCTGCAGACAAAGTGATTATATATTATCATGGTAATGCAGGTTCAGCTTGTGATAGAAGTTATTTTAGGCCTACTTTTGAACAATCTAATTCCTCATTGATTTTTGTAGAATATGCTGGTTATTCAAATGATGATAAGAAACCATCAAGAAAGCTTATACTTAAAGATGTTCAAAATATGCATGATTATGTTAAGAAAAATTCATATAATGATGTATTAATTTATGGTCATAGTATCGGAACAGGGGCTGCAAGTTATCACGCTTATCTTGGGAATGTAAATTCTTTGATTCTTGTTTCGCCATTCTCAACATTAGATGAGGTTGCACAATCAATATATAGGATATATCCAGCTTCGATCATGTTGAGAGAGAAATATGATAATATTAAATGGCTAAAAGATTACAATGGTAATATAATCATCCTTCATGGAGAGAATGACCAAATAATCCCAAAAAGATTTTCACGAAGATTATTTGATGGAATCCCAAATAAAAACAAGGAATATGTACTCATTGAAGGAAAAGGACATAATGATATTTGGTCTTCTTCAATATTTAAAAATAAAATAATAGAATACATTAACGGGGCTCGGAATTAACTCAAGGGGACGTTGCACTTTCACTTCACTGCGTTATGCTCACCTCACTTTGTAGGGGTCGGCGCGCGTAATCAGGAATTACATGACTCATAAAACATAAGACTTTCTATTGGTTTTACATATTTTGTACACATATTTGGGTTTTATTTATAAATCCTATATTTGAATAGAGCCCATATGCATAATAACCTATTACTTAATGAGGTGTATAATACAATGGAAAGAGATATTAATATAGATTGCTGGAATTTTAAGAATTGCCCGCAAGATAGGAAAGAATCATGCCCTGCATTTGTTAAAAACAAAGGCAAGAGTTGTTGGGTATCTACAGGAACATTATGTGGTGGCGTTCAACAAGGTGATGCGAAAACAAAAATGGGAAAATGTCACGCGTGTGATTTCTATATCATGAGAAAGGGAAGTATGGGATGATTTGTTCACTAATACTAATTTGTCATGATAGCTAACTCCACTCGCAATCTGGATTCCCGTCTCCTTGTACGAAGTCATCAGTAGCAGACCTGTATATGTCTATGGATTCGCAATCTTCTTTATTGGTTTGTTTTGTGCATTCCCATACATAATTTTGGTGCGCGGTTAGTTCAGGTCCTCCTTTTATTTCCCATAATGGCTTGCACTTCATAGAATTATCTACTTCTTGAGTGTTGCTGTCTTGGTTAATACTCTGACATCCGATTAAAGAGGATATTGAGATGATACATAACAGGATAAGTGTTCTTTTCATACTTCTAAAACGATGTTATATGTATAAAAGGTTTTCGCCTCAATTCACAACTCTTCGGACTTCGCCTTTGTCCTCACTCACTTTGTTTCGTTCGGTCGTGTAATCATGGGGGTTACGTGGTTTGAAACACAGTTTTTGATTTTTTTTTTTACATAACCTTATAAACCAACCTTGATTTCTTATGTGTTAAATGGCGAGATTCGATGGTCCAAGAGAGAAGAAGAGCAAGTCTTTTAAAGGCAGTAGCTCTAGGAGTAGTTCTCCTAAAAGAGGTTTTAAGAGTAATAGTTTCTTTGAGGGTAAGACGCGAGGAAGAAAAGAGGAGCATTCTGATTGGAAGCCTCCAAGAAGCAGGAGCAGCCGCGACTTTGAATTAACACAAGTTACTTGTGCTAGTTGCGGAGATAAGTGCGAGGTTCCTTTCAAGCCTACTTCGAACAAACCAGTTTTTTGCAAGGATTGTTTTTCAAAACAAGACAAACCGAGTTCTAACAAATCATTTAACAAAGTCTCCGAGAACGATTTGGACATAATCAACGAGAAGCTTAACAAGATAATGAAAGCACTAAAAATTAAATAGGATATGCGTTTTTAGTCTTCTGGTTGTGCTTCGAATTCTTTTTTCTTAGATTCGAACCATTCAGCCATGGCTTCGGAGTCTTTCATTAATTCTCGCATCTTACTCATTGCTTCTAAGTGGTCAGCGTCTTTTTTCTCAAACATTTCTGTGCCGTGGTTTTTACTGAGTTCTGCGATTTCTTCGAAGGTCTCAGCTGAGAAAACCTTGTCGCAGGCTCCGCCTAGTTGTTTACAAGTCATAGATTTCATAACACGCCATGATAGCTATTAATATATAATATGAGTGTTTAATTAAAACTTTAGATGAAGCCGAAGACTATGAGTCCTACGATGATGACTGAGGCGTCTGCTGCTACGTGGACGAGCCAGGAGTTCGTTATGTTTTTTGATTTGTGGTTTAACCAGTTAAAGATTATGCCTCCAAAAAACAAGCCTAGTAACGCTACTAAGGTTATGGCGTGTGAGAACCATGTATAAAATATTCCGATGTGGTACAAAGCAAATAATAAAGAGGATGTTAGATACGCTTCGTACCTCTTTTTTTCTTCTAGTAAGTTTAGGAATACGTAACCTCGAAAAAAGAATTCTTCGATGAACGAATTAAAAAAGGTGACGTAAGCCGCGATGAACACAAAATTAATCGGCGTCACCCCTATCTTTGATAGCTCGGCTGCGATGTTGGCTAAGTCGATGAATTGTCTTAGTATAAAATATGCGCCTAGCACCACGCTAAAAGTAAAGACTCCAAGACCCACCACTTTTTTTAAGTCGTAAACACCAAAATTCTTAAGCGACGGCAAGTACTTTATGGGTTTCTTAGCGAAGTACTTAGAATAAGTTATGGGCAAGCTAATAAACACAACGATTTTTAAGAGGGTTTTATACGCGTAGGGAATTGATAAGACTTGATCAAAAAAGAACATCGCTAATACCATCATCACTGATGATGACAAAATAAATTTTGTGTTACTCATTCTCTATAATTCTGTGTTTAGCGCGTACTTTGCGACTTCGGGGTTGCAGGTTCCCGGATGATTTTTGCACCATTCTTCGCATTGCAAAGCTAATTCTTTTGATTCATATACTAATTTACATATATCACAGAGATAGTAAGTTTTCCCATCTTTACTTTTTTCTGAAACCATTAGTGTTATTAATAAGGATTAATTCTTTAATAAAGTAGTGTTTTTAATGGTAATAACTAAGAGTTCAATAAAAAGTTTATAGCGTGATAAATCTTAATCCTTATTTTATCCTTTTACTTCGATGCCTGTTTTTTTGTGGCAGGGTTCGTGTTCTTTTTTGGTGATGGTTATCATAGATTTTATGAACTTATAAACTTTACGCGTACACACATCATATAAAAAAAATTAATGAAAGAGTTTAGAGTCTTCCTAGTTTTTTACTTGCGATTACAAACATTGAGTGCGACCAGCATAGTGGGCTTACTGAGATTTGTGTTTTGTTGTTGAAGACTTGCTCAGGAATAAACTTACTATTCTTTATGTCTTTTAAGACTTTGTTATAATAATTTAATGCTTTTGTTTTGTTGCCGGCTTCTAAGTAGTATATACTCATCCAGAAAGTTAGTAGAGGCCAGTAACCCGCCCCTTTTTTTCTATGAAGCCCTTTTTGCATCGCCTCAATCTCTTTTTTGTCTCCGCCGATATACATCCACCCGTCGTACTCATCTCCTAAGTATCTGTAAACACCATTATTTTCTACTATTTTTTCCTTGATTAACTCAACTGTTTTCTTAATTCTTTTATCACTTGGCTTAACCATTTCTGCTGGCCAAACCAAGCCAAGAAGAGAAGCGTCTTCTCTGCTATCAACGTATCCACCAAAACTCCTAGTAAATGCGCCTTTGTTCTTTAGCAAAGCAAGTCTCATCTCACCACTGACTTTTTCCCATTTCTTATTAGGCATTAATTCGTTCGCCAGCATTAAGCCTTTAGAACAAATAGCTGTTGAGTAACTAAAGTTTTCTTTGAGGTCTGCAAAGCAGTATCTTTCTTCCCATAAATCCTGAGTTAATACATTAAAATGGTCTTTGCTCCACACGCCACAAATGCCATTAGCTGCTTTAATAAGTAGTTTCTCGTGTTTTTTTGGGATTTTTTTATCCTTATAATAATCGTGTAGTGTTATTAGGACGCTTCCTGTTTGGTCTGGTTGGAAGTGTTTTCTTAGTTTTTTCCCGTTCACATAGTAATTCTCGTAGAACAAACCAGTTTTTGAAAACCCTTCGGCTTTTAGCAACCAGTCAAAGTATTTTTTGTGAACTTCTATTCCTAAGATATTTGCGGCGATGCACGTGTACATCGCGTCTCTTGGCCAGACAAAACGATAATTCTTTGCTTCTCGCGGAAAATATTTCTTTGAACTATTACTGGCTACTAATGCGCCGTTAGGCAAAGAACAATCTCTTATGACTTGTTTGCTAGTCTCTATTAACTCCTTTACTTTTTTGTTCATAATAAAAAATTATGAATTCCTTTATTTAATAAATTTATGAATCTGCAAAGATCGCCCTGATTTTTAGGTGATGACGAAGTTTAGGATGAGTAAAAAAGTGTTCTAAAGTATTGGCGTATTCTTCTACTTCATCTAAGATTTGGGTGGCTTTATCCTTCTCTTTTGGAGAATCAATAGTTTTAGGAAGCTTAGAAAGCACGATTTGTATTTTATCCAAACACCAACCTATGTGTTTCATAACTTAATCAAAGAAATAAGTTAAATTATAAACATATCTATAAATTTATATATACATATCAACTTTAATATTGGTATGAGAAAGGCGTCACTTGATTTTTTTAAGGTGGTTTGGCAATCTCAGACTTATCTTAGCACGTTTTATTTGTTACTCTCTTTTCCTATAGGAATTTTTTATTTTGTTTTTCTCGTAACAGCGTTATCTCTCGGACTCGGATTACTAATTACTTTATTAGGCATCCCATTATTGTTTGGTACGCTCTTGTTATGGAGGGTGCTTGGGATTTTTGAGCGAGAACTAACAACGGCTATGCTAGGCATCAAGATCTCTCCACCGATTAAGATAAAACAACAAAAAGGGATATGGAAAACAGTCCAAGCATATCTTAGCGATTCGTATACGTGGAGGAGTTTAGCTTACCTTTTTATTAAGTTCCCATTAGGAATAATCAACTTTGTCGTTTTTGTCACCATGCTCTCTGTTAGTCTAAGCTTGGTCGCAACGCCAATCTTATACTATATTACTGAGATAGGAATACTAAAAGCAACGTTTTGCGTAGTAGGCAATATTTGTTTTATAACCAGTTATTTTAGCGCGTTTCTTTGGGGCGTCGTAGGAGTACTAATGTTTTTTGTCTCCTTGCACGCATTTAATGGACTAGCACAAATCTCGGGGTTACTAGCAAAAACTTTGTTAGAAAAAAAGAAATGAAATGAATAAAAAAATTTTATTCATTCAGAAATTATTTTTGGTGCTTCTTCGTTGTTTTTCTTGATTTTTTCTTCGAACCTTTTTTGGCACGCGTCACAATAATTCTTTTTTGCCTCAGATTTTGGCACAACAAACCTCGTCTTGCACGTCCTACAATACTTTACTAATTTGTAATCAACCATTTTTTTATCTAGTAAGATCTCCTGTACTGATGATTGTTATGTCTTCTGCGAGGCTTCCTATTCCTATTTTGGTGGTAACTACCAGTTTTCTTAGGAGAACTATCCTCGTTGCTATTTTTAACACTTGCTTTTAGGTAAGGCCTCTCAACTTTTTCGATTACGAATTCTCTGTGAACAGTTATAAGTCTTGAGAAGCTGTCGTGGTCCCTGTTAGCAAGGATGTTAATTACTACGCCTTCTTTTCCAGCTCTAGCTGTACGACCGATTCTGTGAACGTAATCACCTGGCTCACTAGGAATATCGTAGTTGTAGATGTGAGTTACGCCCTCGATGTGCAAGCCACGAGCAGCGACGTCTGTACAAACAAGTACGTTAAATTGTCCTTTGTGAAACAACTCAATAGTTTTAAGTCGTTTTGCTTGAGCTAATCCGCCATGTATCGCGGCGCTCCTAATACTATTAGTCTTAAGAGCTCTTACTACCATGTCAGTTGCTCGCCTAGTATTACAAAAAACCATTACTAAATCTGATTCTTCTTTTTTTAGTAAGTGCACTAATAAATCGTTTTTTAAGTTTCCTGGCGTATCATAATAAGTTTGTTTTAACTTGGTTGGATCAACCATCTTAGTAGCGTGAACCGTCACTGGGTCTTTCATGTGTCTCATAGCGATTTTCTTCGCTGGTCCATACATAGTAGCCGAGAACAATAATGTTTGTCTGTCCCTTGGGCATTCCCTAATTATTTTCTCTACGTCGTCGATGAAACCCATCTCAACCATTCTGTCTGCTTCGTCTAAGACTAAGATTTTGACGTTAGACATATTAATGGTTCGTCTATCCATGTGATCAAGTAGTCTCCCTGGAGTCGCTATTACGACGTCAGTTCTTCTTAACCGCTCGATTTGAGGGTTAATACTTACTCCTCCGTAAACCGCTAGCATTCTTAGTGGCTTATTATAGGATATCTTGATCATCTCATCTTTTACTTGCTCTGCTAGTTCTCTTGTTGGCACTAAGACTATTGCTTGCACTCCTTTTTTTGGATGGCAATTCTTGATTATCCCTGCGCCAAACGCGAGTGTTTTACCGCTTCCAGTCGCTGATTCTCCGATTACGTCCTTACCATCTAGTATTAGTGGTATGGTTTCTCTTTGGATCTGGGTTGGCTCAGTAAAGTGCAACCTATCAATCGCAATTGTTAGTTGTTCGCTTAAATTAAGCTGTTTAAATGTATTCATAATTAATTACCTCTACGTAATATTTTTTTTACAAAATATGATTTTTTTAGAAAAAGCGAAAAGTATAAATTGTTATTTTTTTTACCAGTGCTCTCTCACACATATTCTCTAATAATACTAAAGAACTCCGCAACCCTTTATAAATGTATGGTTTTTGAATCTTTTTAATTCATAGATGTTAATGTTTTACGTAGTCAAATAAGGTGTAGAGCCTGGTTTTTTCAAAGTTTGGTGCTTCTTTAGTTTTTTTGGCTTTTACTTCTAGGTGGTGTTCCTCTTTTTCTATGCTTTTAGCATTGCCTGTCATGTTTTGGACTTCGCTAAACCCTGAGTCTTCTAACGCGTCTCTTAGCAACTCGTAATACCATCCGAACTTATGGGTGTCGTTTTCTCCTTGTTGCCAACCAAACAAGCTGCCAAAACCCCAATACCTCTCATTCTCGCCTCTTTTTTTGGAATACATGCTTTCATGGCTTCCATGAAGGGTTTGTTCTAAGTGAAATAATAAGTTAGGACAGATTATGTATAGTTCTCCTCCTTTTTTTAGGACGCGGTTCCACTCACTCATCGCTTCTAAAGCTTCTTTTAAAGAGAAGTGTTCAATTGTGTGCCTGCTAAAAACCTCGTCGATACTTCCAGATTGGAAAGGTAAGCTGCGTGTGTCACAGACTAGGTTTAACCCATCAGTTTTTCTAATATCACAATTCAGATAATCTTCTCTTAACCTATTACCTGCGCCTACGTTTAATTTCATAATCTATAAACTAATTAATTAGTTCCAACCCTGTTTCTAGATCCCCATCTCTTATTCTTTCTAAGACTACGGGAATCAAAGCGTATTCTTCTTTTAGCACTCGTTGCTGCAACTCTTGAGCGTTCTTCTCAGAAGGATTACCTATTAAGTGATCAGGCACAGGGATTGTTACTTGTCTAAGAATCTTGCCGTCATCATAGACAGAGTTCATTAAGTGAACCGTTGCCCCTGTGTGTGTATCGCCTGAATTAAGAACTGCCATGTGCGTTCTAAGACCATACATGCCATCCCCACCATATTTAGGAAGAAGCGTTGGGTGAATGTTTAGGACTCGGTCTTCAAAAGCGTTTAATAAATCTGATTTCACTAACTTAACCCATCCAAGTCCTAAAACCAAATCAGGATTGTATTCTAACAAGGTTTCTAGTTGATGATCCGAACTAGGTGTGTGAACTACTGGAATGCCCAGTTTTTCTCCTCTCTCCCATATCCCTGCTTTGCCAGGTGAATTATTACAAAGAATAACGCTTGATTCATAACCATGTAATTGCCCTGATGCTATTTTTGTTGCTAGTGCTTCTACGCTTGAGCCTCCTCCTGAGGCCATGTATCCTAACCTTATATTGTCTCTTACCATCTAAACTACTTTTTTAAGATTATATTAAAAACTTTCGAAATCTTAACCACTCCAAAGTGATTCTAAAATAAGAATTAGTTTCTTATCGAATGCGCCAGTAATGGTATGCCTGGAAACGCTATTAGTAGAAACGATGCTAATATCATGATTATCTCAATTTTTAAGATTTCTCCAATCAGCGCTGAGAGAACAAACAAGCCCAGATACAACAAAGAGTTCTTTGTAGTAATCTCTTTATATGAAACTGTTGAGATTTTTGCTTTTCTTGACTTAGCTAAATTCTTAACTAGCAACCAGATGAGTAAAGCGTAAACAACCCAAACGATTAGTTGAGGTAAGAACCCAGGTATCGAATCAAACTTAATAATAAACAATAACACTAAATACAACGCTATGAGTAGCGAAGTTATTGTTTTGAAAGCTTTTTTTGAAGGAAGCAAATCCTCAATAGAATACTTATCATAACCTTTTTTCTTCCAAGAAAACATCAATAACAACACCACTCCACCTGAAAACAAAGTCGAAGTCAACGAATGAACAAGGTTTGGTGAGTTAAGACTTGTAAACAACCCCCCAAACACTAATAAGACTATAAACAATGTTTTCCCGTGTTTCCTAATTTTTTCTGGGAGTAAAGAAATTATGTTTTTTGACTTTGTTAAGTGAGTTTCCGCTATAAACAGAGGAACCATGAATGCGAGTATTGAGTGCCAAACAAGCACTAATAATAGTGTTTCGAAAACTGCGATGCCACCAAGACTAAGTATGGGGCCGGTGTCGATGTACGACGTCCAAACCACTTTTGTCATGTACGCCTCGTACATCCCAAAAAGCATCCCCGCCGTATACAATACTGGAAGCGTTGGTTTGCCATATGTGTAGATTATGTAAAAAAAGAATACTGTGTGCAACGCGTACAACGGGAAGACTACGAGCAAGCCCCACGCTGTAAAGAAAGGATACGCTGAGCTGCCCGCGATGACTTCAGCGAATAAAACAGAAAGACTACCTAATATAACCCAAAAAAAAAGTTTTTTTGACTTAGATACCTCCATCAATATTACTTATTAATAAGAGAAGTATATATATTTTTAGGAATTAGCCTTCAAAACAAACACAGATGAATTATTAATCTTTGTTTTGTTATAGATTCCCAATTTGGGGCCTTTGTCTTTGTCATTTATAGGGATTATTATGTGGTTCTCTGAAACAGTTGGCATTCCAGAATTAACGATTTGATCGTTAAAAACTCTTTTTGTACTCATATTATCTTTTACGTAATCAGCATCTAAACCTTTTTCTCCTTCAAAGATCCCATTATCAAATCTGAAAACCGCGAGTTCTCCATCTCTAACAGCGTAGAGCCTCGTACCAAAATTGTTTTTTATATCATAATCAGTTAATGCTTCTAAATTTATGTACTTGCAGCATTCTAAGTCATCTTTAAATATTAATAAGTACTCAGCTTCTTTATACGACGCGTCTTCTCTGGTTGGCCTGGTTTTTAGAAAAGCACCAACATTATTCCCAACATTAGTTAGGCGTAATTCTAAAGCAGTGTTCTCATCGGCTAAGTCCAACTTTTCTATGTGACTACTAATATCGCCACTTAACAAACCAAAATCTTTGTTTTCTGGATTGTACTTAGTAATTACTGGATAAGTCCTTGCTAAGCCATCAGCGGGTCTAGAAAACACTGTAGTCCCCCACAAATCCCCATTCACTTTTGCTAAGCCTATCACAGGCGTGATTAATCCTTCTGTTAAGGATTTTGTTGTTAAGCCAATCATGTAGCTTTTTGATTTACTTCCATCAAGCTCGCAAGTATGCGAGTAAAACATGTCTTTATCTTTGACAAGACCTTCCCTTTTAGCAACAGGTTTTGCAAAAATCACTGAGTGAATCAGGCCATCATAGTATTCGGTGCTTAGGATGTGCTTGGTATCAAAACCTTTCATCCCCCAGAAGTCTTGCACCTCGCTATTCTGGCTTGATAAACGAACGTTTTCACTAAGGTTTGCTACGTGTATCCTGTTATGCTTCTCATCTACTAGTATTACTCTGCTTAGGTCTTCTTCTATGATTATAGGCGCTATTCTTCTAACAACGGAGTCTTTTTCTAATCCTGCGTACTCAGCGTCTACTAATGTATCAAAAGGTTGGTTCATTGGCGCAGAAGTTCTTTTTTTATATATAAAACTATATGGTTGTAATCACTACGAAATAAGAAATCTTAAATATTGTGGTTGTATAACTCTCTTCTTCCAATGGAAGGAGTAATCTTTTATAGCGCAGAGAGAATAGGTAAAGGCGGCGTGCCTTTCACCCAGCTTAAGTTTAGGACTATGACTCGCGAAGCAGACAAAGAATTCTACAACTTCACCGAGCAAAACGGAAGAAAATGGTATAACACGCCTGAAAACGACTCCAGAGTCACAAACCTAGGGAAAATATTAAGACCCTGGCATCTTGACGAAATCCCTCAACTATACAACGTCTTAATAGGTGATATGTCATTAGTTGGTATCAGGCCAAGACCTGCTTCTGAGTGGAGTCTTTTCCCAGAAGAACATGTTGAGAGAGTCCTAAATTACAAACCAGGATTATTTGGGATAGAATACTATTACAAAGACTTAATAACCACCCAAGACGTAATAGACGCGCACATCGACTACTTAGACCAAAAAGATCATAAACCTAAAAGCACGGACTTAAAATACTTTCGAGGAGTAATAAAAAACAGGTACATAGACCACTTAATAATTGAGAGAATGCTTAGATTAGAAGGAAAAGACTTATCTGATTTAATCAATTATTTCATAGTAAGAAAACAAGAACCACCAAAAACCAAGCATTACTCTTCGAGTTCATCTGTGTATTCATTGCAAAAAAATCAGTTAGAAGAACAATCAGACTTAGAAATCTATTAAAGAATCACAAAGTTTATAATTTGGTTTCCTCAATTTTTTTTAGGTATGGCATTAAGAGATGATTATCTCAAGATTTTGATGTCGAATCAAAGAGAGGTCGACGGTTTCAGATACACTGTGCCTAGTTCCAAGGTTTATCCTCATCAGTGGCTTTGGGATAGTTGTTTTCACTCAATCATTTATTCTTCTTTTGAAATGTTTGAAAAAGCCAAAGACGAAATACGCTCATTACTAGAAAACCAGTGGGTGAGCGGCATGGTCCCTCACATGACTTACTGGCAGGAATCAAAAAAGCACAACATTGATTGGGGAACAAACAAGAACACGTCTTCAATCACGCAGCCACCAATGATTGCGTACGCAGCAGAAAGAATCTACGAAGAAACAAAAGATAAAGGTTTCGTAATAGACGTCTTTGAGAAACTAGACAAATACTACAAGTGGCTGCACAAAGAACGCTCAGATGATTACGTATTAAGCATTATTCATCCTTGGGAGTCAGGAGAAGACGACTTCGTGGCGTGGGACAACGTCCTAGGACTAAATAATCCTACTAAAGAAGAACTAAGAAACCACAAAATAAGACTCGTAAAAGAATTTGAACTAACCGGTTTTCGTAGCAAAAGATTCATAGAAAAAAACGTCTTCAACGTAAAATGCGTGTTATTCAACTGCGTCTACTTAAGAAACCTAAAAAGCATGAAGAAACTATCTGGGGTTGTGGGCAAACAAAAAAAGTATTACAATGACATGGTTAATAAGGTTTCAAAAGCTATTAAGAAACAGTTATACGATGAGAACAAAGAATTATTCATCTCAAAATACAACGGAAACAAAGAGATCAAGGATTATTTGAACAGCAGCGTGTTCCTCCCATTATTCGCAGGGCTCCTAACAAAGAAGCAAGCAAAGAAATTAGTCAACGACTACTTGCTTCGAAAAGATTTTTTCTGGTCGGATTACCCAATCCCAACTATATCAACAAATAATCCCAACTTCGAAGCGGGAAGGTATTGGAGGGGGAGTACTTGGATGAACATCAACTGGTTCGTATACAAAGGACTAACTGATTACAAACTAGACAAAACAAGAAACTTACTAAGACAAATAAGTTTTAGCTTAGTAGAAAGAAACGGTTTTTGTGAGTACTACAACTCAAAAGAAGGAATAGGCATAGGTCCTAAAGATTTTTGTTGGTCAGGCTTAATCTTCGACATGAAATAAACTATTTGTAAGGCAAGATTATCGTAAAAATCGTTCCTACCCCAAGTTTTGAACTAACACTTATCTCTCCTTTATGTTCTTCTATTATTTTCTTAACTAAGAATAACCCTATACCTAACCCTTGCACTGTTCGTGAATATGATTCGTCTACTTGGAAGAATTTTTCGAATATCTTAAAATGATTCTTTGCGTGTATGCCGATGCCATTATCCTTAATTGTTATCAAAGCGTTTTTTAGCGTGCTCTTAGCACTTATTTCTAATACTAACTTTTTTTTCCTGTCTTTGTATTTTATGGAGTTACTAATTAGGTTTTGTAATACTTCTGAAATCTTAGATTTATCTAATAATATTTTTTTGTCATCTAATTTGATGTCTAGTTTCAACTTCCCCCCTATTTTTTCTATTTGGTGAGAGTATTTCTTCACTGCTTTTTTTAGCAATAAGTTTAGGTCTTCTTTTCTTAGGTCGAAATGAACTTTTTGTTTTTCGTAACTAGTAACGCTCAAGATGCTGTTGATTAACTCTGTTAATTCGTCAATGCTATGCAAAGTCATCACAAGAGCGTCTTTTTGCTTTTTGCCGATAGGACCTAGTACTTCATCCTTTATTAATTGGTTGAATGACTTAATATTTGTTAGAGGGGTTTTGAGCTCGTGGCTTATGTTTGCTAAGAACTCATCTTTTAATGTGTCTAATTCTTTTAGTTTATTATACGCTTTTTCTAATTCGTTTTTAGCAGACTTCTCAGCTTTTAGTTCGTCTTTTAAATCACTTGTTGTTTTTATGAGTTCTTCTCTCATAATCTCAAGCTCCAATGCGAGCTCTCTTATCTCAAAAATCTCTTTTCTTCCTATAGGGATAGGCTTGGCATCAAAGCCACCTGAACTTATGTTATGTGCGAAGTCCTTAATCTTATTTATCGGCGTTGAGATTTTCTTTGCAGTCCTATTTCCAAAGACGAAAAGAGTAACCGCTAATATTAGTGTAACTATACAGAAATATGTCATGATCTCTGTTAGAAGAACATACATATCACTTATTGAGTATTCAATTATCAAATAATTATCTTTGTTGTTTACTTTTAATGGTTCAACAAAGACTAATATTTTATCTCTGCTTACCCCTACGCAATGCGTTTTAGTGATTAATGCTTTATCTTTTGCCTCATCACAAAAAGCGTGATCGTCAACATATCCTTCTTTCAGGTATTCAAAGATTTTTTCACCTTCAGAGTTTACTAAAGATGATTCAAGCACCCTTGTGTTGCTTATTAAGTTATTAGTGATAAACTCAACTCGCTCCCAATCTTCTTGTATAAGATAAGGAGTTACTTCATCAATGTAGAAGTCCATAACAGTTCTAGCTTCGATTTTTTTTTCTTCAAGTAATATGTTATAAGAAAGAGTGTAAGACATAACACCGATGATTAAAGAGTATATAATAATTGGTATAATAACTAATAAATTAAGTTTTTTTGACAACCTCATTTTTTTTTAAAACAATGAATTTTTTTTTTATGTGTTGTTTAAGTATTTTTCTATGCTTGCTAGTAACGCGGCGTTATCAAATGGTTTTCTGATAATCTCGTTTGCTTGCTTTGTGATAGCTTCCCATTTTAGCAAGTCCATCCTAGCAGTTATTATAATAACAGGTATGTTTTTTGTTTTCTCATTTTCCTTTAACACTTTTAAGACATCCATCCCTGTTACTTCTGGCATCATCAAATCAAGCAATATAAGATTATAATCCTCGACTTTTATTAATTCTAAAGCCTTCTGCCCGTTATGCGCGTATTCAACATAGTAATCTTTTGATTCAAGCAAGATCTTCACAGCGCTAGCCGTAGCAAACGAATCTTCTACTAACAAAATCTTTTTTCTAACCGATATAGTTTTCATAATAAAATAATATTTAATGCATGCTTTATAAACTTTTAGAAAAACTCCGCAGTAATAAAAAAAAGTTTTATTGTTCAGTATTACCTTTTTTTTCTATCATTGCTTGTTCTGCAGCTATTTTATTACTCGCATCTGCTAGCTGCATCGCTAATCCTGACAGACCTCTTAAAGCGTCTTGTGCTTTCTCTGCGATTAACTTAACTATTCCTAAATGAAGGTAATTTACGGTGTCATAGACATCGCACTCGCCGAGGTCCAACTCGCTTCTTAGACTGTACTCGCAAATATTTATGTGTCTGATTGGCTTTAAACCCTTCCCCACATAGAAATCCATTTCTTTTTTGACTACGCAGTCATGTTTGTACTTACAACCTAATTCTTTAACCATAAAGAGAAGGAATACTGGTTTTATTAATAAATTTAAGCGTTAAGTTTTTATAATACTCCCTCACAACTAATATTTATGGGTTTAGAAAGAGCGATTAGTTCTTACTTGGACGCTAGTGTGGGGGTTATCCCAACAAAGAATGGGTTTGAACCAGTAGTCTTACAAGCAGAGAGAAGCGAAGAACTACCCAAGGAGACAGGTAACAAAACCATTGATGAATTAACAAAAGTAGGAAGAGGTTTCCAAGAAGACCTAAACCAATACTACGACTCAGATTTCTACGATGATTTTAGAAAAGCAACAAGTGACTTAGGATACTCAAACATTAATAAATTCGAGAAAATCGAGGTTAACAAGTTACTCAGACACGCCGCCGCGTATGTTAACCCAGTAGAAAAACGTGTTGGTGTAAGCGACCAAAAAGACGCTAATTATAAGCAGTTATCAAGAGAAGCAGGTATTAATAGCGTTGCTGCTATGTACTTAGCATTGAGTCATGAGCACATCCACGCAGACACCCAAAACACATCGACGTTTAGTAAGGGAAGGCTTTTCACCGAGCTCGACGCAGAGGCAAAGCTATACGCATCTCTTATCCAAATGGCGTCTAACAACCCAGAAAAAGCTAGCGAGTACATGAGGATGGCGCAAGGCGTTGAGAAAAGATACGAAGCATTAGACAAAGCTCATTCTAAAAAAACAAGGAGTCCAAGCAACTTACTGCAAAGATACGTCTCAAAAATAAGAAAACAACTACATTAATATAGAATAATACAAAAAATTTATAAAGCTTATTTCTCATAAGAAAAAATTAGAGTGGTGTATATAGAAGAATTAATGCAAGAACACAAAAGAATAATGGAATTATTCGATTACATAACTAAATACCCTAAGAGTAAGAGTAATAGGAAGAAAGTTATTGAGCTTAGAGGAAAGATAAGCGAGCACTTAGTCGCCGAGAACGAAATCTTATACCCCGCGCTTTGCAATTCTAAACACAAAGAATTCCAAGAATTAGGCAAAAGCTTCTATAGACTCATGATAAAACTAGAGAAAGACGTTCAGAAATGCCTAAATAAAGCAATAAAAAACGATGGGATCCTAACCGGTAAATTATTAGACCAAGTAAAAGATTTTAGTTTCAAGATAAAAAACAGATTAGTAATCGAGGATTACACATTAATCCCTGCTTTTGAAGAATTCCACCAAAACACTGATGATTAAGAAATGATTTCTAAAAAAACTAAGGGAAAAGTCTTGTTTTGGACTCCAAGAAGTATTGTGTTGTTATTCATCGCTTTTATCAGCGTATTCGCACTCGACGTCTTCAGTGAGAGTTATTCCTCTATAGAATTAGTGATGGCCTTGCTAATGCACCTCACACCTAGCATACTTTTAGGCTTGATTTTGTTTCTTGTTTGGAAACACCCAAAAATCGCTAGTGTCGCGTTTCTAGGAATAGCGCTTATTTTCACAATATTTTTTAACACGTACAAAGACATAGCAAGCTTTCTGATACTAAGCCTGCCTTTACTAATAATTAGTTTTTTATTCTTTTTAGACTACAAATACAATAAGTAATCTTAGTCTCAAAACTAAAAAAGTAATTATTTTTTTTAATTCTTTAACACTAAGAGCTCCGAGGACGAATATTATCAGCACAATTAATAGTACTAAGAAGAAGGCGAACTTCTCCCACGGACTAGCAATTCTGTACGTAAAATTCCTAAAACTTGCTATTGCTTGTACTGCGCCGCTAAGAGCTATCATCACAAAAGCTATACTCAAAAATTTGTTGTCGCTTACCATATAAAAAAATATTTGTTTTTTGTACTATATAAAATTATTCACCAATGAGGATTCTTAACAACTGCAGAAGGGTTCTCAATGATGAGGCCGTACACCTCTGCGAGTATTAATTCTTTTATTAGAGGGGAGACAGTTACCATATCAAATTTTTTTGTTATAAAAATCGATAATTCAGGGAGTCTCCCAAAATGTTTTGTTGTGTATCTTTGAACCATGGAGGTGTAGTATAAGTCTTCAATCAAGTAAAAAGAAGGTTCTTCATCGTAACGAGTAAGGCTATCTAAAGAGTCCCCGCACATACCAACCCATCCCATCACTCCCTTATCAAATAATTTGTTACGAGCAGTGCTTCTTAGCTGAGTCTTGCCATTATTTGGGAATCCATGAATACTAACCAAGCTAGGCGTCTCCCCTGAAGATAAAACAGTGTCAACTACTTTTTCTACGCCTCTCTCAAACCCTACGACTTCAATCATTATAAAAAAAGGGGGGAGTTCTAGAATACTTATAAAATTAATCATAAAGGAAAAAGGTTATAAAAGAAAGAAAAGATAATTGTTAGTCATGAAAAGAACTCTTATACTCTTATTATTACTAACCACCCTACTATTTGTGGTTTCGTGTCAAAGTCAACAAACCATTAAGACTCTCAACGTCGTAGAAGTGCGTGAGTACAAAGGAGAGCGACTTGATTCAATACATGCTTTTAGAGAAAACAGCATAAAAGGACCACAACTAATAAACATCTCAAACTACGAATTAGAAATAGTTGGGTTAGTAAACAATCCAACAACGTACACGTACGACGAAGTAATTAACGGTTTTGAGAGTTATGAGAAAGTCGTGCAGCTAAACTGCGTCGAGGGCTGGAGCGCGAAGATTTTGTGGCGAGGCATCCTATTAAGAGAATTATTAGAACAAAATGATATAAAACCTGAAGCGAACACCATAATCTTATACGCGTACGACGGGTACTCAACGAGTTTCCCATTAGAATACGTAACAGAAAACGATATATTAATGGCTTATATGATGAACAACGCCACAATCATTCCAGAGCGAGGATTCCCATTCCAATTAGTAGCAGAGACTAAGTGGGGGTATAAATGGATAAAATGGATAACTAAAATCGAGTTATCCGACGACGAGGATTACGAGGGTTTCTGGGAGAGCAGAGGATATTCAAACACAGGAGACCTAGACAAAAGATTTATAGGAAACTAAAAATGGATGTTGTAAAAACAAGAAAAGTTTTGAGTTGGACCATGCTAGGCATAGTAATACTTTACATATTAACAGGGTATGGCATAACAAAGTACAGAATAGTAGAAGCAATGACTTTTGGGTTATTAACTAAAGCAAGAAGTTTTATTATTCACGAAAAACTAATAATCCCCCTGGCACTACTATTAGTTGCGCACCTCTACTTAACAACTTTTCACAAAAAAAAGAAATAAATAATATAATAAGAAAAAAAGAGTTTTATTTTACTATCTCTAATAGTTTTAACTTAAAATTAAGAGTCTTACCAGCTAATGGGTGGTTTAAGTCAAGAGTAACCTCTTTGTCACTGACTTGGCTGACCCTCGCAGGTATTTGTTGCCCGTTAGGCAATCCTACTGCTAACATCATTCCCTCTTTTACTTCTTGGTCTTTAGGTAAGTGTTCTTTTGGGACTTTTTGGATTAGTTGAGCGTTAACTTCTCCGTACCCATCTTTTGACTCTATCTTAATACTTTTTTCTTCGCCAACCTTCATCTCTTCTATTGCGCTCTCAAAACCAGGAATGACTTGTTTTGCGCCTAGTTCGAACTCAAGTGGTTTTCCGTGGTTCTTGCTGCTATCAAAAACTTCTCCATCCTCAAATGTTCCTTCGTATTCAACACGCACTTTATCTCCTTTTTTAACCATCATTTACCAACTCCCAAAAATATTTTTGTAATCAAAAAGAACAAGCAAGCTTTATTTAAGAATTGCGCTTTTAAAAAAAGAAATTAGTAAAAAATATAAACCACCCACCCCCTTAATTTTTTTATGATTCGTCAAAGCTTTATTTTCTTAGACAAAATAAGTAAGGATAAAGAACTCACTCTTTGGCAAAAAGGAATACTTGACTGGAACGTCTTCCAAAATAGTGATGAGGCGCTAACAAAGAGTTTTGATTATCACAAAACGCAGATAATAAAAGCAAGAGAAGCGCTTCTTAATTGTGATCAAACCTTTTTTACAAAGACACTTAAGCCTTCTGAGCATTGGAGGTTATATGATTACTTTAAAGAAGACATTGTCTTCTTAGATATCGAAACAACTAGTTTTAGAGGCAACACCACAATAGTGGGGCTCTTTGATGGCTTAAACACCCAAATATTTGTAAAAAACCAGACCTTGTTCAAAAAAAGACTCCAAAGAGAACTTGACAAGTACAAGATGATAATCACTTTTAACGGCCAATGCTTTGACTTGCCTATCCTAGCAAGAGAATACGACATAAACTTTGATAACCATCTTCACATGGACCTTAGATACGTCTGTCAAAAAATAGGGTTGAGAGGCGGACTAAAAAGAATCGAGGAAGAACTCAAGATCACTAGAGCAGATGAAGTACAAGGGATGAGCGGGTACGAAGCAGTAAGACTATGGAAGAAATATGAGAAGACCGGAGACGAAGACTATCTTAACCTATTAGTTAAGTACAACGAAGAAGACATAATAAACCTTAAAGAATTAGCAAACTACGCAGTGCCAAGACTTTGGAAAAACCTAAGAAACTAAAACATTCACATTTCTTCAAGAACACTTACCCCAAGCAAAGATAACCCTTCTTTTAAGACACCAGCAGTTTTTTGTATCAGAAAAATTCTTTTGTCATACACACTTTTTTCTTCGCCAAGAATCCTATGATTAATGTAAAAAGTGTTAAAGATTTGTGCTAAGTCTATTAAGTACCTAGCAACACTGCTTGGCTTAAGATTACTAGCAGCGTAACTTACTACTTCACTAAACTCTAAGAGTTTCTTTGCCAAAACATATTCTTTGTAACTAACACTGCTAAAACTCTTAGGAACCACGTCTTTTGATATTTTTGCTTTTCTTAATATGCTCTTGATGCGCGCGTATGAGTATTGAATGTAAGGACCAGTCTCACCCTCGAACGATATACTTTCTTTAGGGTCGTACGTCATGTCTTTTAAAGGGTCGTGTTTTAAGATAAAGAACTTCAAAGCAGCCAAACCAATAATATCAGCGCGCCTATCAACTTCTGCTTTTGATAATTTGTGCCTCTTATTAATCTCCTCAACAGCCAAAGACGTCATCTCGCTTATTATGTCATCAGCATCTACAACGACGCCTTCTCTTGACTTCATCTTGCCATCTGGCAAATACACCAAGCCATACGATAAGTGAAACAAGTCCTTAGTCTTAACCAATCCTAATAAGTCGAGTGTCTTAAATAACTGCTCGAAGTGAAGTTTTTGCTCAGACCCAACGACGTATATTGATTTATCATACTTGTAATCATCCAACTTCTTCTTAGCCAAGTAGATGTCTTGGGTTAAGTAAACCCCTGTGCCATCAGCTCGAAGAACTACTTTGTCATTATCAAAACCATACTTAGATAAAGGAACCGTTATGTTTTTTTTGTCATCAAGAACAAATATTTTCTTACTCAACGCGTTCTTTACTATTTCTTTTCCGCTACTAAAATGGTCGCTCTCATAATAAGTCTTATCAAAAATAATACCTAGTTTTTTGTAGGTCTCATCGAATCCTTTGTAAACCCAAGAGTTCATCTTCTTCCATAAAGTAACAACCTTTTTATCTCCTGCTTCCCACTTTCGGAGTAACTCGAAAGCTTCTTCTTCTAAATCAGGATTCTTCTCTGCTTCTTTGTTGTAGCGAACATACCAATCCCCAACGAAATGATCAGTTTTCTTATCAGGGTTCCTCTCATCACCCCATTTTTGGTATGCTAGCATGCTCTTAGATATATGGATTCCTCTATCATTAACAAGACATGACCTTATGACCTTATTACCAACTTCTTCTAAAAGCCTTGAAGTGCTCTCGCCTAATACTATGTTTCTCACGTGTCCTAGGTGAAGTGGTTTGTTAGTGTTAGGACTGCTGTACTCTACCACGACTTTTTCAGGTTTAGTATTCTTAGTCACACCGCTCGTTTTGAGGCTTTCAAGAAAAACTTCTTTTTTAATAAAGAAATTAAGGTATGGACCAACAACTTTAACCCCTTCTATAACATCATCTGATCTTACTTTTTTTTCTAAGTCAACAGCTATTTGATTCGGCGCTTTTCTTAACTCCTTAGAAAGTATAAAGCATCCAAAAGCGTAATCCCCAAACCTATCATCAGGGGGGACTTCTAAGATTGGGTTCTTAACCCCTGCTTTTTTTAAGACTCTGAGTACGTGACTAACGATTTTGGTCATCTTAAGCAATAAAGATATAAGTAGGACTTTATAAAAATAACTCATAAAATGAGCAAATCATATAAGGCGTACATAATCGAAACAAGTCTGTATGGAATACTAGGAATGCTAATGCTGATATTAACACCAATACTTTTTTTGAAACAAAAATTTTTGACAAGCTTAGTAACTTTCCTCATGGCACTGGTGTGTTTTGACAACTTTTTTTGCGGCTCAAGAATAAAAAAAACAGGCAAGACATGCAATTCTCACTACGCGATCCCACTATTCCTAAAAAAAAAGAGAAGTAAATAAGTTTATTTTTTGTCTATTTTGAGTATTTTTCTAAGATCATCTCTTAGTAATTTGTTCTCGCTTAGAAGATCATAATTGAGTTCTTTTATGACTTTTGTTTCTTCGATGTGTTCTTTTATGATAACTCCTAATTCTTCTTTTACGTCTTCGTTAGTAGCTGCGAGTATCATTAAGAATATGAGGCTAAGCCAAGTAAAAATCGCGATTAGTTCAAGCCATTGATTAGTAGTCGAAGCAGTGCTTATCATAAAGAATCCGATTACGCCAACGCTGAACGCGACTATCAAAACTATTCTCTCAAAAATATTAACATGCCTTTTATGATTACCCAATTTATAGGCCCACCTCTTTTTGATAAAGCTATATTTGATATTAATACTTTATATAATTATTGATTTTTTAGCTTCGGTCTCATATGCGTTCTTCGAGATGCCTTCTCCTATGCTTTTTCCAAAACCGCTAGAAGCAACGTTTAATAAATCCCTTATACTCGTTGGTCTCTTATACTCTGCGAACTCAACTGTTTCGTTAAGAAATTCTTCTAAGTATTCTTCGACGTCGCTTCTTGAGCCTAGCATGTCAACTAGGCCTAACTCTTTAGCCCTAGCCCCACTCCAGAACTCTCCTGTAGCCAGAGCTCTTACTTTTTCTTCGCTCATACCCCGATTAGTACTGATGTGAGTTATGAATTCGTCTCGAAACTCATCTAATAATGATTGTATTATTGTTTCTTCCTCACTTGTTATCTCTTTGAACGGGCTCCCGATATCTTTGTATTTGCCTGCTACTAAGCGATTATAGGTTACGTTGTAATCATCGAGTAAGCCTTCGAAACTAAGGTACGCGCCGGTTACGCCTATGCTTCCAACAATACTCATCCTATTAGCAAATACGGCATCAGCACTTGAAGCAATCCAATAAGCACCGCTAGCACCAACATCACGTATTAGCGCTACAGAAGTCTTGTTCAACTTAAGTATCCTTCTTGATATCTCATCTGTTGCTACAGGGCTTCCCCCCCCGCTATTAATATCGAAGAGAACCGCTTTTACTTCTGGGTTGTTTTCTGCTTTGTCTATTAAATCAATGATGGTTTCTGGGTTAGCGCTTGTGCTTTGAACAAAACCACCACTAGAAGCATCATTACTTATCACGCCTTTTATGTTTATCACCGCGACGTTCCCACTCTCTATCCCATCATCATCTAAGAATAATAAACTTACAAAAAAGCTTAATATCCAAAGCGTTAGTAAAAACATTATTATTTTCTTCCAACCAAAACCCTGTCTTGGTTGCTCAATCCTATTTATCTTCTTAGTCATAGTTCGTGCTCCTCTACTAGTTGTGTGTTGCTAATCTTCTCGCTGAAACGATTATTATAAAGCAATAAATACGCTACGTCAATAAAGAACAATATAAATAATGGAAAAATAGGTATCATGTACAAATTCCTAACAATTACTTGCCAAGACTTCATCACTCCTTCTTCTTTTCTTCCTTGCTTTTTTATTGGCTCAACATATAATTTGAGGATTCTCATCCCTATTGTTTGCGAGAAATTCTTCTGAGTATAATAAAAATATGAGAACATCAAACCCGCATTTATTACTAGTAAGACGCTCAGCTTATTCATCAATGCCGAGTTGCTTTGCAAAAAACTAAGGCTTTGTGAGAAACTCAACGAGTCAGGAAGCACGTTTTTTAGTGTTTGTGTCGTCGTGCTAAAAACCACGAAGTCAAGTATGAGAAAATCAATTAAGAAAGCCAACGCTCTTTTATGGATAGGCGCCCCTATTTGCATATAATACTTTTTTGGAAGAGATAAATTATAATCTTGTTCAACCATCTGCAAAAAAAGTTTATGAGGGTTGTATATAAAAAAGTTTAGTTTTTTTATTTACGCGAGGCTCGTACTAATTCGTAGAATAGCGGCGCTGGTCGAAGCGGCCTACTTAAGAATTCTGGGTGGTACTGAACCCCCACAAAATAAGGGTGGTCAACTAATTCGAGTATTTGCATTATTGGTTGGTTAGGTGCTTTCCCGCTAAAAATTAATCCTTTATCTTCTATTTTTTTGATGTATTCTGGGTTTACTTCGTAACGGTGTCTGAATCGCTCCCTAATACATGTTTTGTCATCGTAGACCTTACTTGCGTAACTATTTTTTTTGACATCGACATCTCTGCCACCTAGTCTCATGTTCCCGCCGAAACCCTCAATTTTTAGTTGTTCTGGTAAGTAATCAATTACTTTATGAGAAGGACTATCTTCAAACTCGGTGCTGTTAGCTCCTTTAAGACCGCACACACACCTAGCATAATCGATGACTGCCATTTGAAAACCTAAGCAGATCCCTAAGAAAGGAATCTTGTTTTCTCTTGCGTGTTTTGCGCATAGTATTTTTCCTTCGATTCCGCGCTTGCCAAACCCCCCCGGAATTATTACTCCGTCAACGCCTCTAAAAGCCTCGTTTACGCTTAGTTCTCCACTCTCTATCTTTGTTGTTTCAATCCATTTAGTCTTAACCCTCACACCTAATGCTAGCCCTGAGTGTTCTAAAGCTTTTAGAATGGAGGCGTACGCGTCTCGAATCTTCGTGTACTTGCCTGTTATGCCAATAACGACTTCTTTTTTGGGTTTCTCTAATGCTTTTCTAGTGAGCTCATCCCACTTCTTCTTCTCAACTAATCCTTTTTTTGAGTCTGCTTTGTCTTCTAACCCTAGTATTTTGAGTACTCGAAAATCAATTTTTTCTTCTATTATCTTGCTTGGTATCAAGTAAATACTGTCTACGTCGTGCATGTCAAAAACTCTGTTTGTTGGTATGTTTGCGTTAATACTTATTTTTTCTTTTATACCTTGACTTATGTTGTTTTTTGCTCTGCACGCGATAATATGAGGTTGAATTCCTCGACTTTGCAAGTTTCGGATTCCTAGCTGAGCGGCTTTGCTTTTTTGTTCACCCAAAAAATCTGGTTCGATAATGTATGTTAAAGCTGCAAAGCACACGTTTCCTTCTCCTTCCTCGTATGCTAATTCCCTCATTGCTTCTATGTAGTGGCTGTTCTCAATGTCTCCTACTGTTCCGCCTATCTCTACGAAGACCACGTCTGCTTTTGATTTCATCGCTAGTTCTCGAAGCATTAATTTAATCTCGCCTGTGACGTGAGGTATGAATTGTACGTCTCTACCAAGGAATTTGCCATCTCGCTCGTTTTCTAAAATTTTTGAGAAGAGCTGACCATTGGTTGAGAAGTTATCTTTTGTAAGATTAATATCTAAGAGTCTCTCGTATGTTCCTAAGTCCATGTCGCATTCCATGCCATCGTCTAACACGAAGACTTCTCCGTGTCTGAATGGGTTGAGGGTGCCGCTATCTATGTTTAGGTATCCTTCTAGTTTAATGGGGCTAACTCGAAAGCCCTTATCTTTTAGGACTTTAGCAAGACTTGATGAGAAGATTCCTTTACCTAACCCGCTCATAACCGTTCCAAAAGTAATAACATATTTTGTGTTTCCTGGCTCGTAACCTTTTGGTATCGGGGTGTAGAACTCATCACTACTAGTATCACTTACGCCACTTAGAATATTATTTTTAGCTCCCATAAATCCCAACTATTTCTCTTATGGGAATTAAAGAAGAGTATTTGTTCTTTATAACTTTAACTGAAATTATTGTTTGTTAGAGGTTAGGTTTATATAATAAAAACAAAATACACACAAAAACAAATGAAGATTTTTATTGACTCAGCAGACATCGAAGAAATAAATGATGTTTTTAGTTGGGGAGTAGGCGATGGAGTCACCACTAATCCTAGCCTCATAAAAAAAGCAGTAGAAAAACATGTTGGTATAGACCTAAAAAGTTACATCAAAAAAATACTAAGAACCTCCGGCGACTCCCCTGTGAGTTTAGAAGTCACAAAGACAACCGCTGAGGAGATGATAAGCGAAGCTAAGAAGCTCTACGACTTATTCGAAGAGAGTGGCAATGTTAATATCAAAGTCCCTGTTAACCCGGCGTTTGAAGACGGTGACAACACCCATTTTGATGGAATAAAAGTGCTTCAAGAACTAAAAAAAAGCAATATACCAACAAACGCGACATTAATCTTCACACCTGAACAAGCATTGCTTGCTGCGAAAGCAGGAGCTGATTACATCAGCCCATTCGCTGGAAGAATCGATGATCACCTAAGAAAAAGTGCTGGTCTAAGCTTTGAAAAAACTGATTATTTTCCAAGAAAAGGAATGAGTAACGGGCAAGGATTACTTCATGATGAAGGAATAGTAAGCGGAGTCCACTTAGTAGAAGAATGCGTTGACATACTAGAAAAGCATGGGTATGGCTCCGAGGTCATCGCTGCGAGTCTTAGAAACACAAGGCAAGTAAGAGAAGCAGCGCTCGTAGGCGCGCACATCGCGACAATCCCATACGACGTGATAAAGGATATGTTAAAACATCCCAAAACGTTTGAAGGCATGGTCTCATTTACAAAGGATGTGGTAAAAGAGTATGAAGATCTCAAATAAGAAAAACCAAGAGGATTTATTCTTAGAAGCCGCAGATATAATAAGTACTAATCTTAAAAAAGTTCTTGAAATCAAAGAAGAAGCCGTGCTCGGAGTCGTTGGTGGCAGAAGCGCAAAAAGAGTTTTTGAAGAACTCAAAAAAAACAAAGAAATAGATTGGGATAACATTCATTTATTTGTTTTTGATGACAGACTCGTACCTATGAGTGATAAAGAGAGTAACAGCGCACTTCTAAAAAAAGGAT
Source organism: Candidatus Woesearchaeota archaeon (assembly GCA_018221135.1). Classification (GTDB taxonomy): domain Archaea; phylum Nanobdellota; class Nanobdellia; order Woesearchaeales; family BM511; genus JAAOYB01. The sequence continues at coordinate 5,255 of JAAOYB010000002.1, read as the reverse complement.
TGGTTGACGAATTAGTAAAACAAGATGTTCTTCCAAAACAAAACGCCCACTACTTCTCATATGACGAATCCGTAGATGATAAAGGAACTAAACGCTACGAGGAAGAATTATTAAGATTCAATGGAGTTTTCGACGTAGTTTTCTTAAGCTCTGGAGAAGACGGCCACATAGGAGCGTTGTACCCTAATCATCATAGCATACGTGACGACTCAGATTACTTCATAACTATGAGTGATAGCCCTAAACCTCCTGCGGAGAGGATGAGTGCTTCAAGAAATTTACTGCTAAAATCAAAATATGCTGTGTTGCTCTTTGTTGGGAGTTCTAAAAAAGACGCGTTTAACAAATTCTTGGATAAGACTTTGGATTATCATAGCATGCCTGCAAAGTATGTTGAGAGAATAAAAAACAGTTTTGTTCTAGTAAGCCTAGAAGACTAAAGCTTAATAAATAATAATGTACACTTGTTTCTATTTATGGGGGAGAAAATAGTCTTTGATAAAAATAAGAATAAACTAGTAGTTCCTACTAACCCTATCCTTCCTTATGTTGAGGGTGATGGCATAGGTGTTGATGTTTCTAAGACAGGCAGAAAGGTTATTGATGCCGCTGTAAAAAAAGCTTACGGTGATAAAAAAAAGATTAGTTGGTTGGAAGTATTTGCTGGGGAGAAAGCCAAAGAAAAAACAGGTGAGTACCTCCCTGTTGAAACATTAAAAGCGTTCGAAGACTACGTTGTTAGTATTAAAGGCCCATTGGCTACGCCTATCAGCGAAGGTTTTAGGAGTCTTAATGTAAGTATTAGAAAAGAACTTGATTTATTCGCGTGCGTACGACCTGTAAAACACGTCAAAGGTGTTCCTAGCCCTGTTACTAACCCTGAAAAACTTGACGTAGTGATTTTTAGAGAGAACACAGAGGATGTCTACGCAGGGATAGAATGGGTAAGTGGAAGCGAAGAAGCAAAAAAAGTCATTGATTTCTTAGAAGAAGAGATGAACAAAAGAATACGGTCCGATTCAGGTATTGGGATAAAGCCTATTAGCGAGTTTGCTAGTAAGCGCTTGGTTCGCGCAGCTATTAATTATGCATTAAAAAATGATAGGCGGAAAGTTACGTTGATGCATAAGGGAAACATCATGAAGTACACAGAGGGAGCGTTTAAGAATTGGGGTTACGAAGTAGCAAGAGATGAGTTCAAAGAAGAAGTCGTCTTTGAAGGAGAAGAAGAAAAAGACGATAAAAGAATCGTTATTAATGATAGAATCAGCGACAGTATGTTTCAACAAATCCTACTAAGACCTGATGAGTATGACGTGATTGCTAGTACTAATCTTAACGGAGATTACATTAGCGACGCAGCAGCTGCTCAAGTTGGGGGCTTGGGCTTGGCTCCTGGGAGTAACATTAATTATGTGAGCGGCGTCGCTGTTTTTGAAGCTACGCACGGAACCGCTCCAAAATACGCTGGTCTTGACAAAGTAAACCCGTCTAGTTTCATATTAAGCGGTGTTATGATGCTTAAATACCTAGGCTGGGAAAAAGCTGCTAAACTAATAATTGACGCACTTGAAAAAACAGTGATGCAAAAAAAAGTCACGTACGACCTTGAACGCCAAATGACTGGAGCAAAATTGTTGAAGTGCTCTGAGTTCGGCGACGCAATAATAAGTAATATGTAAATTTTTTTTTATTAAACAATACCTTTTAATATAATCTTTACAAGTACAACCAAAGCTTTAATAATAAAATCTGGGTGGAATGTGTGAATAAAAAAACTTTTTTTCCACTGATAATCCTTATGTTATTCTTAGTGGGTTGCACAACAACTAATACTTTTGTTCAAGACACAACACAACAAGACGCCACACAAACTTCTAATAGTGATGATGAGAAAACTGTTAAAGTGGATGTTTTTGATTGGAAAAACGCCTTGTTAAAAGATGTGAACACCGGCGAAGAATTTAGGATAAATGACTTCAAAGGAAAACTGATATTGCTTGAGAGCTTCGCGGTGTGGTGCCCTACGTGTACAAGGCAACAAAAAGAGATAAAGGAATTTCACGAGTCCGTCGGTGACGACATTATTAGTATAAGTTTAGACACTGACCCTAACGAAGATGAAGAAAGAGTACTGCAACACGCGACGAGCAATGGTTTTGGTTGGTACTACGCGATTAGCCCAAGAGAAGTCACTCAGAGCTTAGTTGACGAGTTCGGCGTTAGCTTTGTTAACGCACCCCTCGCACCAGTACTGTTAATCTGTGAGGATCAAAGTGCGAGGCTTCTTAGAAGCGGTGTTAAAAACGCTGATGCCTTAAAAGAAGAAGTGGAGAAGGGGTGTTAACTAATGGTAAGTGCTATCACTAATTATTGGTTGAGTTTTCTTGGGGGATTACTAGCGCCTCTAGGCGCGGTTTGCGTCCTGCCTTTGTACCCTGGTTTCTTAGCGTACCTCGCTGGGCAGATAGAAAGCGGGGATTCAAAATACAAAATTCTGAAATTAGGACTGATAGTGAGTTTAGGAGTTATTAGTAGCATGTTTCTTATCGGATTAGTTTTCAGCGCGATTCTTCGCTCATCATTAACAAACGTGATAGGAGTAATCAGCCCTATAGCTTTCGGGTTATTAGCGATTATTAGTGTTTTATTAATTTTTAACGTAGATATCGGTCGTTTTTTTCCAAAGATTCATGCGCCGATAACTAAGAATCCTTATAGGAGCAGTTTTGTTTTCGGATTCTTTTTTGGAGCAATAGTCTTACCTTGCAACCCAGCGAGTCTAGCGTTGCTCTTCGCGGTTAGCACCTCTACTATAAGTTTCTTAAACAACTTACTTAACTTCTTATTCTTTGGAATTGGAATGGCTTTACCATTACTAGTATTAGCTGCTCTTTCATCAACTAAGAGCGGAGTAGTGATAAGTTTCTTAACCTTGCACAAAAAAAGGATTAATTTAGTAGCAGGTCTCTTAATGCTCGGGGTGTCTTTGTATTACTTGATTTTCGTGTTCAAAATCTTTGGAGGAATATGAAAAAAGTGAGGAAGAAAATCTTTTTTTTGATTTCCTTACTTTTCATCATTAGTTCCTGCACTCCTCAAAACGGTTTTGAGAGTATCGACGTAAATATTAGCGAAGAACTCGGAGATGAGATTAAAGTCACAAAAGATGGCGTAAAATACATAGTTGACCCAAATAAAATTGTTGGTGGAGGCCCGCCAAAAGACGGAATCCCCAGTATTGATAACCCAAAATACGTCACAGTAGCAGAAGCTGATGAGTGGATAGAAGACAACGAATTAGTTCTTGCCATAGTTTACAAAGATGTCAAGCGCGTGTATCCTTTGCAGATATTGGTTTGGCACGAGATAGTAAACGACTTCATAGCAGGCGACCCGATACTCATCACTTATTGTCCTCTTTGCGGCTCAGGAATAGCGTATGAGAGGAAACTCGGTGGTGAAACCGTTGAGTTTGGAACAAGCGGGAAACTATACAACTCCAATCTTGTGATGTATGATAGAAAAACTGATACTTACTGGAGTCAAATCGAAGGTTTAGCAATCATTGGTGAACTCACAGGTTACGAATTAAAAGAGATATCAATTGACACAGTTGTGTGGCGTGACTGGAAAGAAGCCCACCCCGACAGCGAGGTTCTCAGTCAAAGCACGGGTTTTTTCAGGCAGTACGGAACAGACCCTTATGGTAATTATTATGAGGATAGCTTTGTCATATTCCCATTAGAAGCTGAGGATGACAGGGTTCATCCCAAAACCGTTGTTTTTGGAGTTGAGATAAACAACAGTTTTAAGGCTTACAGAGAAGATGACTTAAAAGAAGTAGGTGTTATAGAAGACGAAGTAAGCGGTGTTAGTATAAGGTTGGTGCGTGACGAAGCAGGAATTGTTATGATATTAAACCTTGACACAAAAAAAGAAATAGTAAAGGAAAGAGATTTCTGGTTTGCTTGGTACGCGTTCCACCCAGACACAGAGCTCTACGGCGTAGAACCCAATGATTAGATTATAGTAAATATTCTTATAAGTAACCAGATAAGAACAACTGATGAGACTCCTGTCACAAAATATTTTGGGTGACCTTTTCTTCCAGCAGGGATTATGTCTTTGTTGACTGTGTATAATAACATGCCGATAATAAAAGATAAGAAGAAAGCTCTTGAGAACTCATTTAAGTCAACTACTAATGCTACTAATACCCCTATGAGCGGCGCCCCTGCTAATAACACCAAATTTATCTTGTCTTTTACTTTATGAAATAAGTGCTCTAAGCTAACACTACTAGACGCGATTTGCAAACTTATAGGAATCAGTAATAAGAAACCCACATAGTTTCCTACCTCAACAAAAGTTACGAATATGAAGCCGAGGATGAATTGGTCAATGAAGAACCCAATTTCGTGGAGTTCTTTTAAGTCTTCTTTTAAGATTTTTCTGCTCCTAACATGTTGGTATAAGTATTTCTCAGATAAGTGAAAAAGTATGAAGCCTAAGAGCATCAAAAAAAAACTTATCTCAGAAGATATATGAACCATCGCTTCAGGAAGCAATATTAGAAAAATCGTTGCGATAAGAGTGCCTCCACTAAAACTAAGGACTTTGTAATGGTATTGGTCTATTAAGTTGCTTATTACGTGGCTGTAATAATTTATTAGTGCTAGTATCACACCACATAGCAAAACCAGTATCGTAAGTAATATTCATAGCAAAACCAGTATCGTAAGTAATATTTCAAGCATATATCTTTTGTTTGTGGAAGTATTGACTTAAATAATTTATGGCCGAGTTAGCGAAACGTATTTAAATTCCACTCGTATTTTTTTGGGCTTAATGGCTAAAGAATTGGGTGGTGTGGTTTCTAAAAAAAAGTTTTGGCTAGAGATAAACGGCAAAGCCTTAATAGGACAAGGAAGGTATTCTCTGCTTAAAGAAATACAAAAAACTAATAGTTTGAAAAAAAGCGCTAGTATTGTTAAGATATCTGAAAAAACCGCGCACAATTATATCTCCAGAATAGAAAAACGCCTCGGAGAAAAAATAGTTGATACAACAAAAGGCGGTAAAAACGCGGGTGGCTCAACAAAACTTAACTTATTAGGAAACGAACTAATAAAAAAGTTTGAGAAAATAAAATGATACTCCTCACCCTTCAGGGTGAGGTATCTGTTTAAGAAAAAGCAGATAATTTTCGCTGATGATAGTAAGCAGGAAGCTTATTATCAGGTAAACTCCAT
>JAAOYB010000017.1 GCA_018221135.1 Candidatus Woesearchaeota archaeon | reverse complement strand
TTTCTAATCGGCTTTGTGTAATAAAATAGCAAGTTTTTACACAGACTAAGCCTTTTTTACACAAAGCCTTTCTAATCGAAAGTTTTATATAACAACAAAAACAATTATTTCTGATTATCAGAAAATTTTTATTAAAATAAGAAAAAAATTGATAAAATCAGAATAAAAAACTTATAATCAGTTAATTTTTCTGATTTTCAGAAATAAGGTTTGTTTTTGATGAGGCGCCAACAAAACAAAGACGAAATCCGAGAAGCGATACGCAGGACTAAAGAGCGGTTTTTTTTGCATGAGTACAGCATGTTCTACAACCATGAACTAGGCATGTACGAGTGGGGGTGTTGTATGTGAAACCAAGCAACATTCTTACTCTTTGCTTGGAGGTGTAAAACTTGAAAAAATACCCCAAACTCGTACAATGCGACAAAAGAGGCCAAATAGTAATACCTAAAGAAGTACGACAAGACCTCGGAATAGAAGAAGGCGCAGGGTTCTACATGTTCATAGTAACTAATGAGGGCATACTTCTAAAAAAAGTCGAAGAAGCAACACTAGAAAAAGACGACGATATAATACAAAAAATAAACGAGAAAGCAACTAAGATAGGCGTAAAAAAAGAAAACGTAGACAAAACAATTACTTCTTACAAAAAAACCAAGAAAGGAGGGCTTGACTTAATATGAAAAAAACAAGCACTTCCTTAACAAAAATATTAACATCTCTCTTAATAGTGGCGTCACTATTATTCATAAACACAACAGGCACCGACTTTGATGAAGGCCTAACAATGAATTTCTCAGCAGAGAACATCTCTGATGTGACTAATCCCTACGTAGGAAAAACAGGCTTAGCACAAATAAACTGGAGCGCATCGAACCTAAACCTTACTGGTTACGACTTAAACGCAGACATTGAGATAAGCCAAAACCATGTATACGTAGACACAGCAGCGATGCCAAACCTAAACACTACCGCGACGATTACGTTTTTTAACTTAGGATACCAAGCAACGCCGATAATACTAACAAGACAACTAAACTCAAGCGGGACTTGGAATGAATGCGCGGCTTGCACCAAGACTTACAACCCAGCAACTGAGAGATTAGTCTTTGACATCGCCTCTTTTAGTGCCTACAGCACAGGTAATAACTCAGCTCTTAGTACGGATTTCGTCGGTTTACAAATGGTTAATCAAACAATAACGTTCTGGGCGAATTACACTAATATTACGAGCGGATTACTTATTAATGGGGCAACGTGCATCCTAAACACACAAAGCACTGATTACGCTATGAGTTACGACGCAGGAGATGACAGATACGAATACGACCACTCATTCACTACTCCTAGTAATTATAACTACAAGATAAACTGCACAGCTAGTGGATATGAACCTTTAGAGAACAACGACAACATCAGCATAGTTGATATTCCAAGACTCCCCCTCCCATTCATAAAATATTTTAACTTAAGCACTAACAACGCAGCCGTCACTAACATACTCGGCTACGGGGCTAGCAATAATATAACCTTAAGAGTTTATACCTATACAGACACCGGAGACCCTGATTTTGTAAGTGCTTTCACCCAAAGCTTTTATCCGTATGTTAACATCACTACTTATGGTTCTAGCACAGTTCAAACTTTACCATCGAACACTAGCAGGATAAACGTACCATACAACGTTGCATTGTTTGGTGCTGCGCAAGGAAGATACCTCTACTTTGATGACTACCAAAAAAGCGACTTAACTGGGTACAACATAACACAAGTATTAGACCAAACAACGTATTACACATTAATACTTGACAGCCCAAGACCAGCAACCCTGCAAGTAAGTGATGCTTTCAACCTTACTAATTCATCAACGCCGCCGGCGTGGTTTAATGTAACACTAAACCTTGCTTATAACGGGACTAATAAGATAGGAGTAAGAGTAAATAATTCATTAACGCAATCAGTTTCGTCAACGTACGCAGAGGTATTCTTAGATCAAAGCCCACCCTTTGTTAACTTAACAGATCTCCCTCCTTATTATTTTAGTGAAGGACCTGTAATAAACTTTAACGTCTATGATAATTATGGTGTTAATTTAACAACGCTTATAGTTAATATTACAAGCGCGTCTTATAACGAGAGCTTCTCATACGACTACGCTTATTACGCCGCGGACCAAAACATAACTTGTTCAGGGCCACAAATAAATAGTAGTTGTAGCATAAACACTAGCTTAGTAGAAGAGTTCTACGACGTCACTTTCTATGTCTATGATGTGTTTGGAAACCTAAACATCCAAACAAGCAACATCACTATTTATAGCACGCTAGAAACCGTGAGTAACATAACTGATGGCGGGACCGAGACTAATAGCACAACTTTGTATTTTACTTGGAGTAATAGCTCGAACCCCGCGTTTAGCTTTTACGAATACGCTATAGGAAACGATAAACACGACGTGCCAGGACAATGGAATAATGTGGTATTCTTAGAAAACACAATGAATAATTACACAACCGAAACGATTCCATTACAAGTTGACACCATGTACTTCATAAGCGTAAGAATCGTTTACCAAGACGGCTCAAAAGGTCCGTGGAGTAGTAGTGATGGGATAATGTACGTAGACCTCACACCACCTGTTTGCTCTAATTGCATAACTATAAGCGGAGACGCATCACTAAGACCAACGCAGTGGACTAACCAAAAAGAAATATACCTGGAACTTGACTTCACCGAACCTGAGAGCAGCATCATAGCTTACGATTACGAGATAGGAACCAATACGTGTTACTTAACCGGGCACGATAGCCTAAGAAACAAAGCAAGAGTAGCTTACAACAACCCAATAGCCTACAACTTGCCAATGATTGAGAACATTTCGTACTACGTTAATGCGTGGGCTGAGAACAGCGAGATAATAAAAGAAAGCCTAAGTGATTGTTACTCATCAATACCAATAAAGTACGACGGAACCCCTCCTTACGGCGGATACATCAATTATAGCGGAGCAGTTTACGAGAACATCTCAAGCACCATAAGAAATGTTAGTATAAGATACGCGAGTGGTTACGATGACTTAAGCGGGATAAACATAAACAAAGTAGAATTATTGATGAGTTGGTCTCCGATAAACGTAATCACAGGTAACTGCGGGGCGTACACGAGTTTTGATCCTTACCGTAACTTATCACACAGCCCTAACGGCTCAAGCACCCTTGTTGGTCTTAGTGATGGTAGGTGTTATCGTTTTAAGCTAAGAACTTGGGATAATGCGGGCAACTACGTTGAGTACCCAAGCACCAGCAACATAATAAGTATAAGAGTAGACAGCACGCCGCCATCAAGCGTGATTGCTAGTGATTACGGAGCGTGGACTACAAGTAAGAGCCTAAGCGCGGAGTGGAGTGAGAGTATTGATTTGGAATCAGGAATAGATTACTATGTTTATAGATTAAGAGATAACACCACAACCATAGTTGATTGGACTCAAACAGAGTACTTGCAAGTAACAGAGTACGACTTACCCTTACAAAACGCTGTAGAGTATTATTTTGATGTCTACGCTGTTAACCACTTAAACTTAACTAGTAATCTTAGCTCTACAAACGGGATATACTACTTCGACGTCGACCCGCCAGCTAGTATACAAATAACAAGCGTTGATAACTGGACCACGCCAATATTAGGGTATTATTATGACTCAACACAAACCAACACAACCATATATTTTAGTGGTAGCGAGACTGGCTTGAATTGTGTTTACAGCCCGTACGACGTGAATTACAAAACACCAAACGCAGCGGACGGAGAAGGGTTCTGCCAAGCTGTTTCAGGAACGAATTATGAGTGTGAAATTAATCTTACAGAAGAAGGATATTACACTTATTACGTTGTCTGCGCTGATAGTAGTGGTAATGAGCAAACATCCGAGCAAAACGTCGATGTGAGTTTCGTAAAAGCCCACAACGCACCAATAATAAATACGCCAACAGGCAAGACCAGTGATGATTACTACTTATACATAAACAACACAATCTTAGCTTATGGAAAGAACATCACTCTTATCAGCCTTAACAATAATTATATTACTGTGCTTGTTAACCAAACAACAATCACATTATTAAAGGGCGTTTCCTCATTATTTGAGGGAGTGTACTTGTCTAACGTTCATCCTTTCATAATAGAAGGCTTTGACAACTTATCAAAGGCTTTTGTCTACATAAAAAATGAGAGTGTTACTTTACCTGATAATTATTATGCTCCAAGCAGCCAAGTAGTTTTTAGTGATTACTATAATACCTTGATGTTCTCGAAGACGCCTTTACTTCTAAGTTTTTCAGTTACGCAGTACTCTCCAAGCGTGATTACTAAGTATCAGGCTAGAGATTCAAACAATGACTTAGTACAGAACCAATCAATATTTTATGATTATATAGATAACAACACAATATATTACAGTATTAATTACGATCCTGGTTACAGTTTTGACACTCACACAGTCACGATTAACAGCACAGATTACTTTAATAAAAGCGCACAAGAAATAATAAACATCACGATTTATGAGTACAGCCCAGAAATAGTATCTGTCAGTGCGCCTAACAAGACGCAGAGTGATTTTAACATAAGTATCAATACTACTGATTCGTTTGTATTAGCTTATCAACTAGTAGATGAGTTAGGCGTAGTTGCTTGGTTTAACCAAACACTTAACTCTAGTAATGTTAGTCAACTAACACAAAACCTACAAAACACTATAGACGTCTCTTCACTGAGTGACGGAGCCTACACATTAAAAGTCATCGCGGCAAATGAGTTCTTTGAGTACGATTCATACGAACAAATAATATTGCTTGATCGCTCAAATCCAGAACTCTTCTACCTAAGACCCTTGTTTAGTGATGAGCTAAGAGTAAGCCAAGGCGACACATTCACATACAACACCAGATTCGTAGAAATACTTGATATCAACCAGACTCACATAGAAGTACTAGTTGATTTGCAGCCAAAAAGCATAAGTGTTGGTAGCAGCGCTTCTTACTACGCGGCGTCAAACAACGACGTCATAATAAAATTAAACAATATAAGTTTTGTCCAAGCAAACACTACGCTAACAAGCGCGGTAATCCAAGTTTATAATTCTACGACTCCGGCGCTTAGTTATCCTCAAAGAAGCGGAGGAGTTTACATGTACAACTCCTCAATCACAGTTTTTGAAGACATGGGATTCTTTACTTTCTTACTTGGGGATTTGACGCCAAAAACGGTGAGTTACGCGGTAAAGAACGCTACTAACACTTTTTTGAATAACACCGAAGACGTAGAAGGATACTTAACTCCTTACTACACAGTTTACTTCATTAATAATACTTTAGAATATGAATCATTAGAGATAGAGTTTAACTTAACAGATGAATCCAACAATTCAGCTAGCATAATTGTTCCATTCTATTATGACACCTCAACTCCAAGCATTGACTCAGCTAGTATATTAGCTCAGATTCCAAGCATCACCCCCGGAGTTTTTAACTTAACAATTAACACGAGTTTTGTTTGGTTCTTAGAAGTAAACATTACGAACTCAACTGGGGGAGTAGCGCAGTATTATGAAATAAATAACACACCCGAAGAAAAATACATCAATAACGTCTCATTAATCAATATTAGCTCAGCAGGTGATGGGGATTACTCCATTATTATTACTTATAGTGATTTGTACGGTGGAGGCTCATATTTTGGGAAAAGCTTTGTTCTTGATACCACGCCGCCTAGTGTGGAGAACTTAACAATACCTGATTACTTATTCACTGATTACTTTGAGATAATATTTGGTATCGGCGAAGCCAATGCTTACGATAAAATCTGGGTGGTTGAAGAAACACCTATTAACACAACGACTCATAACTTCACTTCTAAGTACGACAACTATGTGGGTTACGGTGCTACGATGTATTTTGTTTCTAACTTTGCTAGTCCTAATAATCAGAGTAACATAACGATTTACGCTAATGACACCGCCGGAAACATTGGTAGTTTGAGCTTTAATTATGTTCCTAGGAATCGGGCTCCTTGGTTTGGAAGAAACAAAAAAGTAGTTACAAGTCATAACTACGCAGATCTTGATTCTCAAGCAATACGTTACGATAATGATAAATTAATAGTTTCGTACGTGGTGGACAATGTTAATTACTCAACAGAGGGTTTCGAGTCAAGACTATCAGTTTACAACTTAACAACTAATTCACTAGTTTATTCCTTGTACTCAAATAATAAATCATTTTATCTTGATAGCTCAATAAAAGACGACATAATCTCTTACACAATTCTTAACTACACAATTAACAACACCGAGGTATTAACAGATTATTATGGAATCATATATTATAACTTAACCAATAGTAGTATGGTAGCTGAGTATTCTCCAACACTGAATAATTGGAGTCTTCTCTCAACAGTTTACAATGATAACAACGAGAAAATTTATGAAGTTTCTAATCAATCAAATGAGTTTTTAGTATATTATAATATTACAAATCAAGTCATATTACCCCAAAACCTAACGTATCTCTACTCTGCTAAGATAGTTAATGGAGTAATCTATGCTTATCATTTTAATTTTTCTGGAGGGCTTTATGATTACTATTTAATCAAGCATAACTTATCAAGCAATACATACACAAATACACCTCTTTTTAGCAACACAATAATCTCTTATTTAGTCTTTGATGAGAACGCAGAATTTGTTTATTATGATAACCTCTCAGTTTATCAGTATAACTTATCAAGCAATCAATCAACCAAACTAAACATAGATGATTTATCAAATCCAAAAATAACTTCTTCGTTCTTTTTAGATTACTTATCAGGATCTGCTTATTACTATGATCTAAGCGAGCATTATCCTGTATTAATAGAAACATCATTTAGTTCTATTTATGACTTGATTCCAAGCGGAGTTGTTTGGCTTGACGAACTAGGAATTTACACTAAAGAATTCGCTCCTACAGGGTTAGATGAAATAAATGACTTAACGATTTTGCTTAATGATAGTTACTCATTTGATATTTTTCCTTACATCTCTGATTACGATGATAATGAAATATTAGAACTGGATTTTTATTTATTCGGACCCAACCTTACCCTTACTTGGAATAACTCCATAGTTAACATCACCCCAGCAACGGATTACTTCGGTGACACCTGGGTTATTTTTAACGTCACAGATTCAGGTGGGGAAACAGCTCTCTCAAACAATGTGAGCGTATCAGTAATTGATAGCTCAACTAATAATGTTAGTATAAACAGCTCAGTAAACTTAATCTTTGACTTTTACAACTTATCAGACGGCTCACTACACTCTACTCAGATAAACCCCACAAGCATAATACTTCCTAACCAAACCAATTTCAGCATGAGGATAACACCACAAGCGACGAGTTACGAGTTCGGAACTGAGAGATTCAACATACTTGACTTCTCGTATTTGAATGTGAGCTTCTTTGATATCAACGTTGTAACTGTTGATTACGACGCGATAAGACTAGGAAGCAACACAAGCGTCCTTTACGAAGGAGACAGGTACGAAGTCTTAGACGCAGTCGGCGTAGAAATACTCTCAGACTTCTCCGGGCAGTACTACGTTCAACTGAATTACTCAGCGTACGAAGCGATGATAAATAATTCTGGAGACTTAATAATATTCGAGTTCGGATACAACTTCTCAAACAACCAAATAGATTACACTGATATGACTACTCACACCAGCTTTACGATAAACACATCTGCTAAGACTATCTACTTAGTAGTCAACGCTTTTAGCGCTTTCGTATTAGCTGAGGATCAAGCTGACTCTGAGGTGTGTGGTAATGGAGTAGATGAGGATTACTCTGGTTCTGACCAACAATGTTCCCCCCAAAATCCTCCATCTCGCTCCTCCACCTCCTCTTCTTCTAGCCGTAGTGAAGAACCAATCATCGGCAGAATAGAGACTTGCACAGATGGTGTTAGAAACCAAGACGAAGAAGGAATCGATTGCGGAGGCAGTTGTCCTTTCAGATGCCCAGCTACTAGCACTTCCCCTACTACTCCTATAGTGCCTCCTCCAGTAGTTCCTCCACCACCCCCAACTACGCAACCAACTCAGCCAGGCGAGACAGGCGCAGGCCAAGAAAACTTATGGCAAACAATCTTGTCTTTTGCTAAGAATCCTTGGGTCTTAATAGGTGGAGGAATCACTGCCCTAGTACTAATCATCGCAGGAGCAATACTATTAGTAGTCTTTGTTAGAAAGAAAAAGCACGAGGAAAAGAAACCGAAAAAAGATGATGATGAGTTGACACCTGATGAATTGATACGTCAAAGCGTCGCGCAACGAGTACCTATACAAACACCCACCCCGGTAGTTCCTGTTCCTGAAGTCAGCGTTGCTATGAGTACCCCAAAACAAATAAGTGATTTGGAACACTTAAACGAAGACCCACTTAAAGAGAGAAAAATCCAATTGGAAGGTATAGAAAAAGAAAAGATTGGTTTTTCAGAACAAGAATTAGAACCAGTTGTTAAGTACTTAAATGAGACGCACCAAAAAGGGGTTCCTATATCAAAAGTTAAAGAGATGCTAAAAGAGAAAGGTTGGCCTGCTGACTTAGTAGAAGAAGCCTTGAAGAGGAAGAGTTGCAGAGATAACTTAAAAGTATTAGCAGAGTATATCAAAAAAGCCAAGGCGACGGGGCTTAGCAATGACACTATCAAGCACCACTTAATCAATGCTAAGTGGGCTGAGCACTTCGTTGAGATGGTACTTCACGAAGTCCACGAAGTCCATGACGACGTGGAGAAAGTAAAAAACTACGTTACTAACATGATCTCAAAAGGCGTAGAGCACACCCATATAAGGGATTTATTAGTACAAGCTGGTTGGGATGGCGGAGTCATTGACCCAGTAATAGCAGAAGCATAAAACTTATAATTAAGGTATTTCTTTTCTTTTCTTTATATGAAAGTATTAACTGATAAAAAAAAGACTTACTTAGTAAAAGACTCCACTAAAGATTTTCATTGCAAAGACGGCATGATAAAAAGCGCGGACTTCAAAAAAGGCGTTGTTAAGACTAATACCAAAAAAGAATTCTTTTGCTTTGATAGTACTAAAAAAGACGAGTACGAAAACATTAAGCGAGGAGCACAGATAATGGTGCCAAAAGACTTGGGATTCATACTATCAAACACCATGGTTGATAAGAACTCAATAGTCTTTGATTGTGGTAGTGGCAGCGGCGCAGCGGCGTGTTTCTTTGCTAATTATGCTAAGAAAGTTTACAGTTTTGACAACCGAGAAGACCACATCAAAATATTAAAAGAAAACGCAGAGAAGCTCGGATTAAAAAACGTAACCGCAAAAAAACTCGATATCTACGTTGACAAGATAAGTGTTAAAGAAAAAGGAGACCTTTTCGTTCTTGATGTGCCTAGCCCAGAAAAAGCGTTGCCTAACGTTGATAAAACCCTAAAAATTGGTGGTTTCTTGGCGTCTTATAATCCTTGCATCACACAAAACAACACGTTAGTAAACGCATTGCCTGAGAATTATATGCATGTAAAAACCGTTGAGGTAATCGAGCGCGAATGGAATGCTGAGGGTAGAAGTGTTCGCCCAGTAACAAAGGATTTCCAACACACAGGATTTATAACACTAGCTAGGAAGATTAACTAAAAAAAACCTTTATTCTTTTTATTAATGATACGAGCCGTTATCAAAAACAGTATTAGAAAGTATAGTAACATAGTTAGTATTTTTGAAAAGATTCCAAAAAAGAACATTACTGGAAATAATCTTATCATATTACTAACTGCTGGGTTAAAAGCATAGTTTCCTTGAGGAAATAACACGGCGTGCATCAAGTCAAATAAGAAGAAAAAGTTAATGCTACCAATCAAGATTAAAGCCATCCCAGAATAAGCACTAACCAAAAAAGTGTAATAATACAATAATTTTTTTTCTTTTTGTTCATGAATCTTGTAGAACAAGAAAGCTATTAAGATTATTAGCGCGTAAGTAATATAAGTTGTTGTCCTAAATATTTTTTTAACATCTTCTAAATGACTTATCTCATCACTACCAAAAAAAGTTGGGTCAAGGCCGTTCTTGTTTTTTAGGAAGCCGACGACTTCGTTTGTCTTCTCATCAACTAATGTGTCATTATTAAAATCTTGATAAACTTTAGCTAGTCTTTGTCTTTCTTGGTGAGTGTTAGTATCAAACGCGTAGTACTGAAAAACAAGTAAAAACACTAGTAATGTCAAGGCAAAACCAGCAATACTAACTAAGTATTTTTGATTACTACTAATTTTTTTGGTGTTCTTCTTTCGAAAAACGTTTTTTTTAAGCTTAAACAAAGACATTTTAACTAAATATAATATAGTTTCCCCGCTGTTTTTTGTTCTCTATCTTTTTGGCTTTCAGGTTTGTTCGCCCTCGGCCTATTGCTGTCGGGGTCTCTTCTAAAAGTCATGTTAAGACCTTCTAAGAATACATTCATACCCTCCCCCATCGAGAAGGGTCCTTTAGCCTCGCCTCTAATCGCGGGTTCACCCTCAAAAACAAGTAATCTATCACTAAGGTAATCAACGAATAACAAGTCGTGATCAACAATCAAAGCTGAGGCGTCCATAACGCTCATCATCTCATTAACAACCTTGCTAACAACTAATCGTTGCTCAACATCAAGGTAAGCAGAAGGTTCATCAAGCAAGAATAACTCAGCAGGCTCACTAAGCACTCTAGCGATGTAAATTCTTTGAAGCTCCCCACCACTAACTTGTTCAAGAGTCTTATCAAGTAAAGGCTCAAGATTCAAAGGTTTTATCAAAGTATTACCATACTTCTTTATCGCTTTATCCAAGAACGCCCTGACCACGGTGTCGTTTTTTTCTAGGTATTGAGGCTTGTAACTAATCTTAACCTCACCAAGACCCAACTCCTTAGCTTTACTAGCTAATGTTTTTACAAAGCTAGTCTTACCAATCCCGTTCTCTCCAAGGATCCCAACGACTTCGTTAGTCTTGATTTTGCCGCTCTTAGCACTTAACTCAAAGCGACCAAAGCTTTCTTTGATATCATTCCAACTAGCAAAGTCGACTTGAGCTTTGATTTGCTCAGCAGGCTTGGACAAAAACTTGATTTCGTAATCCCTAAAACGAATGTTCTCCTCTCGTAAGTACCCTTCCAAGTAAACATTGATTGCTACCCGAGTAGTTTTTGGCTGGCTAACAATCCCAAACCCGCCTTCTCTACCATACATTATGTGAACAGCGTCAGTCATGTAATCAAGGATGATTAAGTCGTGTTCGATTACGAGAACCGCGGTTTCTTCGTCAGCTAAACCCCTAATAAATTTTGAGATTTTTATTCGTTGCTTGATATCAAGATAACTAGCCGGTTCATCAAATAAGTACAGATTGGCTTTTTTTAGCACGGTCGCCGCGATAGCAACTCGTTGCAATTCCCCACCACTAATTTTGGAGATGTCTGTGTCAAGAAATTTTTCTAACTCAAGAGCCTCTATTATTTTTTCGTACCCTTTTTTCTCATCGACTTTTTTTAATAATTGTTTTACAGTTCCTTTGAAGTGCTTGGGTATTTGCTCTACTTCTTGAGGTTTATAACTAACCACGATTTTGCCGTCTCGCAGGTTCTCTACGAAGGTCTGAGCTTCTGTTCCTTTAAAATAATCTATTAATTCATCATAACTTGCTTCTTCTCCGATACGCCCCAGGTTAGGCTTTAGTAACCCCGCGATTATTTTTAATGCAGTGCTTTTACCAATGCCGTTGCGACCAATAATCCCTGTTACTTTACCAAAAGTAGGCGTAGGAAGACTAAATAATTCGAATCCATTAATACCATGCCTATGAATCGGTGGCTTATTCAAGGCTTCTGGCAAGTTTATTATCATGATAGCGTCAAACGGGCATTTCTTTGGGCAAATCCCGCAACCCGTGCATAGGACTTCGTCTATCACGGCCTTCTTGCTTATCTTGATGCATTCTTCTCCCATACGATTAACAGGGCATATCTTTGCGCAAAGCTCGCCACACTTCACAGGGCTGCACTTATCCTTGTTAATAATTGCTAAACGAGTCATAATAGTATTGGTGGTCGTGTTTTATTTATAAAAATTGCCTAGAAAAGCTCTTCACCAGACTATTATTGATAAAGTTTAAATAAACAATTTTGTTACATCATTTTTTATGTATACCGGTTACATCTTGTATCAGAGAAGCAAGGTAGTAAACCAAAAAAACTTGGTGGAGTACTACGGGCGTCTAAGAAGCGGCGAGAGTTTCAAGATAGTATTAGATGATACCAAGCCTTATTTTTATATCAGAGAAAAAGACCGAAAAAAAGCGGTTGGCTTATTCAGAAACGCTGATTTTGAGAAAACGAGTTTCAAGAATTTTGATGGCGAAAAAGTTGTAAAAGCGATTTTTAAGAATTCCATAGAATTAAAAATCGGCAGAGACTTATTTGTTGATAACCAGATAAGCGTGTTCGAAGCAGACATCTTAACACCTCAAAGAATACTTATGGACTTAGAAATTCTTAGAACTTTCAAGACTGATTCTAAACCTGTCAAAGGCGATTTTGTTGACTTAATATTTACCAATCCAGAAATCGAACCAATAGATGAGTTTTACCCAAACCTCAAAGTTTTATCAATTGATATCGAGACGAGCAAAGACGCAAAGAAACTCTACAGTATATCTTTGGTCTTAAAAGATTATAAGAACGTAATAATCGTGGCAGAAGAAAAACTAAAGAATGCGATAAGTGTTTCTTCTGAGAAGGAAGCCCTCATATTATTCAAACAAAAAATAAAGGAGTTAGACCCAGACGTCATAGTGGGTTGGAATGTTATCGACTTCGATTTTAACGTTCTTAGACGCATGTACAAAAAACACGGAGTCGAATTCAATCTTGGCAGAAGCAGTGAAGAAGTAAGTATAAGGGTGGAAAGAGATTATTTTAGGGATTCAAACGCGGATTTTAATGGGAGGGTCGTCCTTGATGGGATTCACCTATTAAAAAGCAGTTTTGTTAGCTTAGATGATTACAAATTATCAACTGCTGCGCACGAATTACTAGGAGAAAAAAAGATTATAGGAGACGAGAACAAAGGACTCGAAATAGAAGAAGCCTACGCTAATAACAAACAAAAACTCGTCGATTACAACTTAAAAGACTCCGAGTTAGTACTCGGAATCCTTGACAAAACAGGTGTTATGGGTATTACTATTAGCAGGAGTTTCTTAACAGGCCTCCCATTAGAGCGGGTTAAGGCAAGTATTGCTAGTTTAGATAGCTTGTACTTAAGGGCGCTAAGAGAAAAAGGAGTCGTCGCGGTAACAACGCCGTTTGCTAGTAAAGAAGAAAGAATAACTGGAGGGTATGTTCAAGCGTCACAACCAGGGATTTATGATTACGTATTAGTACTTGATTTTAAAAGCCTATACCCAAGTATTATCAGAACGTTCAACATAGACCCCTACAGTCACACCACCAAGAAAACCGGGAGCGTCGTCGAGGCTCCTAACGGAGCATTGTTTAGAAACGAAGAAGGAATACTGCCAGGTATTATTCAACGATTATGGCAAGAACGTGACAAAGCCAAAAAAGAAAATAATGATTTGAAAAGCTACGCTATAAAGATTTTGATGAACAGTTTCTTTGGAGTGCTTGCTAACCCAACGTGTCGGTTTTTCAGCACAGAAGTAGCCAACGCAATCACTCACTTCGGCCAGTTCCTCATAAAGAAAACATCAGAGTTAATATCGAAGAAAGGCTACGAAGTCATATACGGAGACACAGACAGCGTTTTCGTAAACGCAGACGCCAAAAACTACGCGCAAGCAAAGAAAATAGGGGACACGATTAGTTCTTACATCAACGATTACTTCACAAAAATAATCAAAAAAAATTATTCTAGAGAGAACATGTTAGAAATAGAGTTCGATAAAGTCTTCAAAAAATTCTTTATGCCAAAAGTGAGAGGAGGAGAACAGGGTAGTAAGAAGAGGTACGCGGGTCTTAGAGAAAAAAGCGATGGTAGCACAAAACTAGAATTCACAGGGTTAGAGTTTGTAAGACGTGACTGGACAGAAGTCAGCAAGCACTTTCAACTCGGTCTCTTAGATTTAGTATTCAAAGAAAAACCAGTAGAGTCGTTCATACAGGGCTTCGTAAAAGACGTAAAAAAAGGCAGTTATGATAACGACTTAATATACAAAAAAGCGCTCAGGAAGAACCTTGATGAATACGTTAAGACTACTCCGCCGCACGTAAAAGCCGCGCGTCTCCTTGACAAGATTGATAGCACGATTATTAGTTACGTCATGACAGTTGATGGGCCGCAACCAACCCAGAAAACCACTTCGAACATTGATTATAATCACTACATAGAAAAACAAATCAAGCCAATAGCTGATAGCGTACTCGTATTTTTTGATAAGAAGTTTGATGACTTAATACAAGGTGAGAGTCAAAAGAACTTGTTCAACTACTAAAAATTTTTTTTATCTTCTTTTTAGATATCCTGGTGCGGGCACGAAGAGTACGTTATCTCTTATTAATTGATCGAGTATTTTCTCAACGTATCCTTCTGAGTAGCCTCGAATACCTGCTTCTACCATCACTGTTTCTTTATGTATTCTTTGCTCTGGATCAGGTGCGACTTCGTTTATTACCATGAGTACTTCGACGGTGTCCTCCATTTTTTTCTCGTCACTTAATCGTCTCTGCATGTGGCGTTGAATCCTAATTATCTCGTCAAAATCAGTCATGTTAAAACTACAAAAACAAAAATGTATTTATAAACGTATAGGAAAAAAAACCATCCTTTTTTGTTTTTGTGCAGGATAGTTAGTTTTATATACTTAAAAGCATTACCTTACTCTAAGTGTGTGAGGGGCGTAAGAGCGACGCTAAAAAAACAATATGGATAAAGTATTATATTCTTATAACACCGAACAAGATTCTGAGTTAGAAGAAGAAAACAGGGTTCTTAGAGAAACTATTAACCAATTAAAAAACGAGCTCGATCGGTACAGGACGCCACCATTAATGGTTTGTGACGTCCAAGAAACATTACCGGATAATCACGCTATTATCAAGATTCCTAATGGGAACCAGTTCTACGTAACTCTTAGCAACCAGGCTAAGAAGATAAAAGCGGGGGACACAGTGTTAGTTGATCAAAAAAACCTTAATGTTATTCGTAAGATAGGGCAAGAAAAAAGTTTTAATGTTGAGAAATTCGTTATTATCGAGAAACCTAATCTTCCTTGGGAAGAAATAGGTGGTTTGTCTGAGCAGATAAACGAGATAAAAGAAGTAGTAGAATTACCTCTTCTAAAACCTGAGCTTTTCAAAAAAGTAGGGATTCAACCCCCAAAAGGAGTCTTACTACACGGGCCCCCAGGAACAGGAAAAACATTATTGGCTAAGGGAGTCGCGACGAGTACTAATAGCACTTTCATAGAAATTGTTGGCAGCGAATTAGTCCAGAAGTTCATAGGGGAAGGAGCTAAGCTCGTAAAAGAAATCTTTCAGTTAGCTAAGGAGAAGAGCCCCAGCATTATTTTTATTGACGAAATTGATTCGTTAGCTGCTAAGCGCATCGAGATCGGTACGAGTGGTGAGCGAGAGGTTCAAAGAACTTTCATGCAGTTACTAGCTGAAATTGATGGTTTTAAGCACTTAGGAGATGTCAAAGTCATTGCTTGTACTAACAGAAAAGATATACTAGACCCCGCTGTGATGAGGCCGGGTCGCTTGGATAGGCATATAATGGTTCCTCAACCTGATTTGGATGGGGTCAGACAGATTTTTAGGATTCACACAAAAAACATGAAGTTCGATAAAGATTTTAGTAGTGCTGAGATTATTAAGAAACTCGAGGGGTTTAGCGGCGCTGAGATAAAAGCCGTCGTCACCGAAGCTGGTTACTTCGCTATTCGTGAGAATAGGAGTAAAGTAGTAGAAGACGATTTCTTAAAAGCAGTTAAGAAAGTAAAGAAGAACGAAGAAGAACACGGCGACGAATACATCAAAATGTTCGGGTAAAAAAAACTTTTTCTTATTTTATATTAGCCACTTTCCATCTTTTTGGACTAAGACATCGTCAACTCTGATTTCTCCACCAGGAAAACCATTTCCTAGCTTTCTAAGATCACATATTAAATCCCAATGAATCTTAGATTCATTAAGACCTCCCCCATTATCAAGGTCGTATTCTCTATGCGCGTCTCCAAGAGCTAAGTGAATAGTCCCTCCTATTTTTTCATCGAATAATACTTCATTAGTAACTTTTTTTATGCCATAATTACAAGCAAGACCTAATTCACCAATTTTTTTAGCTCCTTCATCAATAGATAACACACTTCTTAATCCTTCATCGTTTATATTAGCTTCACTACTCATCACTTTTCCATCAACGAATTCTAGTCTTATCTTACTAATTCGTCCTATTCCATCCATCATGTAGGAGTGTTGAAAAAAGATTTCCCCATTTATTGAGTTCTCAACAGGGCCGTAGAACACTTCTCCTCCAGGCATGTTATGTTCTCCTCCACTGACATAACCTTCGCGGCCAGTAAGGCTTAGGCTAATATCTGTTTGGCCAGGAACAATTATTTGAACATCGTTTCCAGCATCAAAAACTTCTTTTACAATTTTCATTTCTTCTTCTAGCTTTTGCCAATCGACATTTATAGTGGCAGAATAAACAAAGTCTGAGTATTCATCTAGTGTCATACCTATTTCTTCTGCTTTTCTAGTATAAGGAAACCCCACAATATTCCATTTATTTAGAGGTATATGAGAATATTTTTCTCCTTTCCTATAAAGCGCATGCTTAAATGGGCCTATGACTAACTCATTATACTCAGCAACTCTTTTTTTAGAATTAGGTATTCCTTTTGCATATTCAGGGTTACTATCACAATCAATCAAGACTCTTGAAGTACACCACAAAGCCAATTCTATTCTTCTTTCAAGATCTTCCTCCCATTTCTTTTTATCATTTCTATCTATCAAACCCCATAGATAAACAGGATCGAAACTAAGAGGGTCATATCTTACTTTTGCACCTATTCTTCTTGCTTCTTCTTCGAACATACTAGCGTAAAAACTAAACTTTGGATCAAACTGTAAAAGCAATCGGTCCTCTTCGTTTAGATTAACAGAATAATCAAGCACTAAACTCGCTAGTTCTTTAGCTCTAGGCTCATCTCTGAGTATTAAGTCTTCTCTCATTTTAATTATTTCTCAGAAATAGTTCTGAGGTTTTATGTGTCAACCTCTTAATAAAAAATAAGAATCTTGTTTTTTTATTTAAAGTTTTGCTCAGCAGTTACTCCTTCTCATCATAGTATCAGCGGGTGTTCACTTCATCACAGCAAACTATTAGTAGTTCTTAGTTGTTTTTAAGTATTTCCATAAAGCTTATAAAAACAAAAATTAATAGTTAAGACTTATTATAAGAGGTGATATGGTAATATGAAGAAGAGTTTTCAAGCAGCCCCGCTATCAAGCACGTTTTTTCTCACCAGCATTTTTGGCTTTCTTATAAGCGCTTTGTACATATCAAGTCTTAGTCCTACATGGAGTTTCGCTTTTAGTCTAATATTTGTGTTAATGTTTATTAGTAGTATGATTAGCATGACAAAAGCCACGACAGAAGAAGACTTCCTACACCACCTTAGTATTCACGAACCCAAAAAAGCATACAAGAAAAAAAAGTAAAGCTTTATTTGTGTTCTTCGTCAAACTTTGTTTTAGCTATTTGTTCTTTGAAAAAAACTGCGTGACTAGCACGCTTCTCAAACAAAGCAATCGCGGCGTTAATAATATCTGTTTGGTACTCTTTTAAATTTTTCTCGACAAAAACTTTTTTGGCATCATCGACGCATTCTCGAAGTACTTCAAGGTTTTCTTGCCTAGCTAAGCTCTCTGCTTTTTCTTCTTCGGCGTCGCTTAGGTATACTTCTTCCCACGTAGGATAATTGCTTCCTTCAACTGTTTTTGGAAAAGTCTTGCTAAAAACCATAAAAATCAATCCCCCTAATAATTTAATATTAGAAACTTGGTTATTCTTTA
The DNA here is from genome assembly GCA_018221135.1 of Candidatus Woesearchaeota archaeon. Lineage (GTDB taxonomy): Archaea > Nanobdellota > Nanobdellia > Woesearchaeales > BM511 > JAAOYB01. The sequence continues at coordinate 33,142 of JAAOYB010000017.1, read as the reverse complement.
CTATTTTTAACTTTTACTTCTTTAAAAAATTCTTTTTTAGGATGAATCGCTATAGGACTACTTCCTCCGTGCCACGTGTAACGAGGCCTGACCCGCATGCTGTACATTCGCTCATTACTATCATCAAATAATATCCCGGCGCCCTTAACCCTTGGCAAGATGTCGAGTTGCTCGACTAATCCGCTTCTCATATAACTCTGCATAAGCATCCCTAAAGCCTCAACGTCGATCTTAGCAGTGATACGATGAGATAGTACTGTGTCTGATTGGGTCATGACATCAGTGTGAATCTTGCCAGGTTGTTGCGAAGCCAAAATTAAGCTAATCCCTGGTTGTCTTCCTTCACGCATAATAGTAACTAAAGCATCTGTTGAAGCTACTTTTCCCTTATTTGGCAAGAACTCGTGAGCTTCATCGATTATTAACCAAACCAAAGGCATACTCTCCTCTTCTTCAGGTAAGTCCTCGCTGAAATAATTAAGGCTTCTATGAACTTGTCTGAACTCCTCAAACTTCCTGCTAGTCATACGTTGAATGAATAAGTGCTTAGAAACAATACCAATAATTAAAGCTTTTACATCCCAACCCCCCGGCATAGTAGCGTAGCAACTAACATCCAAGATATTGATTTTTCCAGGTGCTGCGAGTTCAGCGAGCGTTGTGGGATTATCGCTGAAAACACCCCACGTATCAGCCATTAAGAACATGCTATCAACCGCGTCTCTGATATGCTTTTCAGCCTTATCATCATTTCTTATGCTCTCAAGGACGTCTTTTACGCTAAACTTTCCCTTCTCATTTTTTAATGTTAGAATAGTCCTGCTAATCAAGACTCCTTGCTCACCATATTTTTCTATCCTAAAAGCGTTACACCAATCATCCGGGTCGATCTCGGAGGGGTCAATGCTGAAAGGGTGATCTGTTGGTATGCCTTGCTCTTTGTACTTATGATAATACGTTGTCGGAGTAAAGATCTCAACAGGGATTTTCTGAGGTGGGAGCCCCCACTCATCAAGAAGGATTTTGTCTTGCTTATTAGGGTATTTCATAGTCCAATAAACACCCATTGTGTCAAGCATTATAACACTCAAATTCTTTTTTACATCTTCTTCTAATAAGTGAAATCCTTCAGCGATGGCGCCCATAGTATAACTCTTACCACCTCCTCGTTTCCCACAGATAAAAACTACGTGAGCACTAGCAACATCCAAGTAGATATTATTAGATAAACTAGTTGTTTTGCCCATGGTAACGTATTGCTTGCCTAGAAAAACAGTTCCTTTCATGCCAAACTTTTCTCTGTCTTCTTTGCTTCTCCCAATAATTACGTCCATGCTCATATTAAAAAGCATTATGTGTAAGCGTCTTTATAAAGGTTATCCACAAAGAAAAACAGTGTTTTAAACCTTTTTTTTAAGGGTTAAATAAGTTTTTTTTATTTTTTAGGAGTAAAAAAAACAATAAGCTTTTATATTATTAGTATTTTAGCGTTGTATAAGAGGGGTGGCAGAGTCTTAACAACTACACTTTTTAGGTGTACGTGAGGGTGGTAATATTGGCTAAGAAAAATTTATCTAAAGACTCATTGGAGCTTATAAAAAGACAAGAAGCTTTGATGGCTAAAAGCAGAAAACTAAAAAAGAAATCTAAAAAGGCAAAAGATAAGCCTAAAAAAATAGTAGAAGAAAAAGTTGTGGCTAAGCCTGAACCTGTTAAGAAGGCGAAGGTTAAAGAAGCAAAACCAAAAAAAGTTAAGAAAGAAGAAAAGCCCAAAAAAAAGGCTAAAACAGAAAAACCAAAGGATTACACAACTATAATCGCTACAGTAGCTGTTGTGGTAGCAATAGCGTTAATAGCTTTTTTCATAATCAAAAAACCAGTTGGGGACGAACAAACCCCAAGCTTTAGCGATGGAGACGCATTACTTGTTCTTGCTAGTGTGAATGGAGAAGACATAACACAAGCACAAATAGATGATATCTATTCAAAGATACCACCACAGAACAGGTTTCTGTTAACCAAGGAAGCTTTGCTTGACCAATTAATAACTGAGAAGTTATTATTGCAAAAAGCAGACGAGTTAAACATCAGCATAGAAGACTCTGAAGTAGAAGAATTTTTTGAATTAGTACTAGCTACTAATCAGTTATCAGAAGAAGAACTCGAAGTAAGACTCGCCGAACAAAACATGAGCGTAGACGAATTAAGAGATGAGATAAGAAAACAAATAACTCTTACAAAACTCATCGAAGTAGTAGTAGTCTTAGAAAACGTTACTGAAGAACAAGCTTTGACTTACTATGATGAGAACCAAGACTTATTCGTAGCGAACCCAGCGCAAGTAAACGCGAGCCACATCTTAATCTGTTATGTTGATAGCGTGACTGGCTGCGATGAGAATAGAAGCTTAGAAGAAGCGCTTGAAAGAGCAGAGATGATAACAGGATTAATAGATGAAGACGAAGATAACTTCGCTGAATTAGCAGTTAAGTACAGCGATGGGCCAAGCGGTCCTAATGGTGGAAGCTTAGGATTATTCCCAAGAGGAGTCATGGTAGGAGAATTTGAAGAAGTCGCTTTTAGCTTAGAAGTAGGCAACGTCTCAGAACCCGTAATGACTCAGTTCGGATACCATATTATCAAAGTTTTTGATAAACAAGAAGAATCCGCGGCGAGTTTCGAAGATGCAAAACAAGGGATAATGGCACAGTTAGAAACGCAGGATAGACAAACAGAATTCCAAGATTTTGTATCGAATTTACGAAATGAGTCAGAAGTCGTGATGTACGAAGCAGAATAAAAAAAACATTTGTTTTTTTTTATTAATTTTTTTTTGAGGTGATTAATTAACGATGAAAAAAAGAAAAAAACACTCAATACTTTTGAAGAAGAAAAAGTCAACGCTTGATACTTACAAAATAGCAACCATGGTATTAGGAGTATTACTAATAATTTCTTTGTACACTAATGGTTTTAACTTTGGCACTAATAGTGTTAGTGGTTTGCAAAAAAGCGTTGAGAAACTAAGCGAGACTACGAGCAACGATGCCCTACGAACAGAACTTGAAGGCTTTCAAACAACACTCGAAGAGTACAGAGAAGTAGAAGAAGTAAAAGAAGAAACCAAGAAGACGCCAAGTGGCGGTGTTGGTGAAAAGGTAAAACTTGATTTCTACGTTATGAGCCAATGCCCTTACGGAACCCAAGCAGAAGACGCGATTTATCCAGTATTACAAAAAATCGGTGGAGACGTCGATTTCAACGTGGATTTCATCTCAACAGACCTAGGAGGCGGACAGTTCAGAAGTCTTCATGGAGAACCAGAAACCCAAGGTAACATCGTGCAGTTATGCGCTGCTAAGTACAACCCCGAGGCTTATATGGACATGATAATTTGCCAGAACAAAAACGCAAAAGCAATCCCTGGTAATTGGGAGAGATGCGCCGAACAAAACGATTTAGACGTTGACAAGATCAAAGCTTGCTTTGAAGGAGAAGAAGGAAAAACTCTTCTTAGCGAATCAGTTAAGAAAGCCCAAGCAGTTAATGCTAGGGGGAGCCCAACGATCTACCTCAACGACGAGTTGTACCAAGGCGGAAGAACCGAGAGAGATTTCTTAGTGGCTATATGCAACGCTTATAGTGGGAATAGACCCGCTGAGTGCGATGACATCCCAGTTCCTCAAGAAGTAGCATTAACAATTGTTACTGATAAGAACTGCAATAACTGCGACACAAGCCAATTACTAGGGGCTCTTAAGAGGATGTTCCCAGGTCTTAAAACAACAACAGTTGATGTAAGTAGTAGTTCCGGAGAAGACTTAATTGATGAATTCAACATAGAATTAGTACCCACGTACATCTTTGATGAACAAGTAGCTGAGGAAGAAGCGTATACTAGTAATCCTCAACTAGCAGCAGTATTCGAAAAAATAGGAAGTAGTTACAAATTAAAAGATGAAGTAACCGGTGCCAAGTACTACATTTCCGAAGAGAAAAGAGCAGAGCTACATGAGAGCATCGGAGTTGTCAAAGGAGATAACAGACCCCAAATCGATTTTTACGTTATGAGTTACTGCCCTTACGGTAACCAAGCAGAAGAAGCTATCAAACTAGTTTTTGACGAGTTAAAAGACTACGCGGATTTCAACCCGAAATACGTGATTTACAACCAAGGAAACGGGTGTTACGAGGACGACGGAGTTCAGCTTTGCAGTCTTCACGGAGGACCAGAGATTCACCAAAACGTTAGAGAACTTTGCGTAAAAGACGAGTACGGAATAGATGCATGGTTTACGTTCGCTTTAGAAATGAACACAGCTTGCACATCACAAAACGCGGATACTTGCTGGGAAGCAGTAGCGCAAGGATTAGGTTACGACACAGCAAAAATTAGTGCTTGCGAAGACGCTAAAGGCGTTGAGTACTCAAAAGCTGATTACGACCTAAACGTCCAACTTGGAGTAAGAGGCAGCCCAACAGTCTTCATTGACGGAGAAGAATACAGTGGTTCAAGAACCGCTGAAGGGTACATGGCAAGTCTATGCGCCGCTTTCGAAGAACCCCCTGCTCCGTGTGACAACATACAAGTCACAACACCAAGCACCGCAGCTGCGCCAAGCACAGGACAATGCTAAAAAAACAGGAAAAGATTAATTTCTTTTTTTTATTCTTTTTTATACAATAATAAGAAATAGTTCTAAAGCGATTTTTCTAAATCGCTTTCTGGAAAATCTGGTTCTTCTACTTTTTTCCTAAAAAAAGGTTCACGAGAATATTTAACTATTTTTTTCCTGTTATCTCTATTAGTTAGGTATAAAACGCCGTTGCCAGTATCGAATGTTTCTAAGAATAAGCCTTCGTCGCATTCACTAATAATATCTCTAACTTTTTTTTCACCCATGCCATAAACACCCGCCATCTGAGTTGCAGAAGCGTAAACACTCACTGGCAAAGCACCATTTATTTCTTCTGCAAAACGCATATTAAGATCGGGCGTTATCTCAACTCTAAAAAAATTTATCCTATTATTTGCTATTACAGAAGGGATGTCAACGATGCTTCTAACAATGCCTCTGGCTAAGTCTGTGTACCCAACTATTTCTCTAATAGGAAGCACTTCTCCATCAACAAGACCTGTTTTTTGATGGTAAGGTATAGTATTCATATCAACGTCTCTAAGTAATATTATCTCGCTCATAACAATCATAGGAAAAATGACTAATTTTTAAAGATTATGGTACTGAACCGTCACTTTTATAAAGAAATCATTGTTTCTACGCATATAACCGGTAGCTGAAAACATATTTGTTGTGTGAATAGGCATCCAACACGCACCAAGAAACCAAATAGAGTTTGTGGTTGTCGTGGGAGAAATATAAAATGGCTAAAGAATCAATTGACGTAGTAATCGAAGGCGGCAAAGCAACAGCAGCACCGCCACTAGGACCCGCTTTGGGACCACTAAAAATTAACATCGCACAAGTCGTAAGCGATATCAATGAGAAAACAAGCGCTCTTTCTGGAATGCAAGTACCAGTCAAGGTAACAGTAGACACAGACACAAAACAAGTAAGTATTAGTGTAGGTACCCCTCCTGCTAGCGCATTAATAAAACAAGCGGCAGGGATTAAAAAAGCTGCTAGTAACCCAGCAACTGACAAAGTAGCAGATCTCAAAATCGAGCAAGTAATGAAAGTTGCAAAGACAAAAGAAGACGGACTCTTAGGCAAAACCCTAAAGGAGAAGAGTAAAGAAATCATCGGGACATGCCAATCAATGGGGGTCTACATCGAAGGTAAAATCGCACAAGAATTCTTAGAAGACGTAAACAAAGGCGTCTACGACAAAAAATTCGCTAGTGGTAAGACAGAACTCACAGCAGAAGAACTAAAAGAAATCGAAGAAGAACAAAAAAGGTTAGCTGAGGAGTTAGAAGCGAAAAGAAGTGAGTACGAAGCAAAAGCAAAAGAAATCGTCTCAGCAATGCAAGGAAAAGATATCAAAGATATAAAAGAAGCAATGCAGGAAGCAGAGCTCCCAGGCCAAATCATTGAAGAATCCTTGCCAAAAGAAGAAGAGAAAAAACCTGAAGAAGCAGAAGGAGAAGAAACTCCTAAAGAAGAAGAAACAGAATAAACTCTTTTCTTTTTTTCTTATTTTCTTTTTTTTTTATTTGAAGTTTTCGAACTCAAAATCAGACTCTTCATTTTTTTCATCTAATGAATCATCAAGAGCCACGTTTTCTTGCTGGTCTACGTTGATAGGCATAGGTCGCCCATTTTTTATTTCGTAAGCGTTAGGACTAGGAGTCGCGTCTTTTTTTATTACTTGAACGACTCGTTTAGCTCCCGGCTCAGGGATTATTTTCTTAATCAAAACCTCTAACCCAATGATTGCTCCATAAAGGAAGGCTAGGTCAAAAAGAATAATCCATGTGAATTCCAAAACACCATACGACAACAAGACTAACACCGCGCTTAGGTAATAAATCGGTGTGGGGCTCGCTAATAAGTATAATTGCTTGTCTTTTATTTGATGAGAGAAACTCATACTAATAATAAATAACGCGTAACTAAAAATAGTGAATATCCAAAACGTCCTCCAAAACGTCTGCATAGTAAATTCTAAAGTAAAGATGTACTTGACGCAGCTAATCGCGACCCAGAACAAGCTAAGCCCATTACCAAGAGCGGTGTTCCAACCCAACTCCTCTTTTTTGTGCTTGTCAAAATAGAATTCTAAGACTACCCAGAACAAAAATATTGGTGCGAGTAACCAGAAAACGCTCCAGTCATTACTAGGACTAACAAAGATAGTGAGAAAACCACTTACTACTTCACTGAGTAACTCTAACATTTTCAACTACTAAACCTTCTTTTCTTCTTATAAAAAATTTTCTTGCTTCATCAGCTAAGTTAATACTAAAAGCAATCACTAATATGTACGCCCAATCAACAAAGCCAATAGGCGAGGTGTGCAAGAACGTATTAAAAAATGGGAGGTAAACGTATAACACGCTAATAACTACAGAGCTAAAAACACTAAATAATAGGAAGGGATTGCTAAAAAACGGGACGCTATACGCGCTTTTCTTCTCGCTTCTACAATTAAAGACGTTAACCATCTGAAACAATATAAGACTTACAAAAACCATTGTAGTAGCCTTAACGTACGCCGCGCTTCCAACTATAGATTTGTCAAATGGGCTAAGACCAAAACTAGTAATGGTGTTGTAAAATAAGAATAAGCTTCCAACACCAAGCACTCCACCAATCATTAAGAGGCGACTAAGAAGGTCTTTGTTCATGATTTTTTGCTTTCTATCCCTAGGCTTCCTATTCATCACGCCTTGTTCTGATGGCTCAACACCCAAAGCTAGACTAGGCAGCACATCAGTTCCTAAATCAATCAACAATATCTGCAACGCTAATAAAGGCAAGGGAAACCCTATTATTAAAGCTAAGAGCACAGTTACTAACTCACCAATATTACTTGAGAGAATATAAGTTATGAACTTTTTTAGGTTATCATAAATCGTTCTGCCTTCTTTTATAGCGCTTATGATGCTTACAAAACTATCATCTGCTAATACCATGTTAGACGCTTCTTTACTGACATCGGTGCCGCTAAGACCCATGCTGATGCCAATACTCGCTTTTTTAAGCGCTGGTGCGTCGTTAACCCCATCCCCTGTCACGGCAACTACTAAGTCTTTTGATTCAAGAATCTTAACGATTCTAAGCTTGTGTGATGGGCTCACCCTAGCAAACAAGACTTCTGTGTCCAACACTTTTTTGAGTTTCTCATCGCTCATACTACTTAGTTCGTCCCCGGTTATTATCCTAGCATCTTCGCTTATTATCCCGACTTGTTTAGCGACTGCTTTGGCTGTGACTCCAAAATCCCCTGTTATCACGATTACTCTTATCCCTGCTTTCTTCGCCATGGCCACGGCTTCTTTAACTCCGTGTCTAGGAGGATCTATCATTCCTATTAATCCGACGAAAGTCATGTTTTTCTCAATGCTTTCAACGTCGTATTTCTTCTCTACTTTTTTTATGCTAAAAGCAAGGACTCTAAGGCCTTTCTCAGCCATCTCCTCGTTTTTTTTCTCTAATTCCTCAATTTTTTGAGTTGTTAATTTATGAACAACACCATTAATTGAGATTCTGTCGCAGAGCTTTATGACTTCTGAGAAAGCACCCTTCATATACGCGTGGTTGTGCTTTTCGTGTTCGTGCACAGTTATCATGCGTTTTCTATCACTATCAAAAGGAATCTCATCGATTTTTGGATACTCTTTTAGTAAGGCTTTATGATCAATCCCAATTTTCTTAGCAGCAACTAATAACGCTCCCTCAGTGGGGTCGCCTAGTATGTCCCACGCACTCTTTTTTTTAGACGGTTTGATTAACTCACTATTATTTACTAGCGCAGCGATGTTAAAAAGCATCTCGTACTCATCTAAGTCTTCATGTTTTAATCTTCTGCCATCAACGCTTAGGCTTCCTTTAGGATCGTACCCAACGCCTGAGATGTCAATAGTGATGTTATTAGCGTATATCTGTGTCACTGTCATCTCATTCTTTGTTAATGTCCCAGTTTTGTCTGTGCAGATAATATTAGTACAACCAAGAGTCTCAACACTAGATAAGCGACGTATAATAGCGTTTTTCTTAGCCATTCTACTAACACCCAATGCTAAGGCTATCGTAACAGTGGCTGGGAGTCCTTCTGGTACCGCGGCTACTGCCATGCTAATACTAAATAAGAACATGTCTAGGAGTGTTCCTCCACTTAGCAAGCCTGCGATGAACACTAAGAATACTAATACGAATGTTGCTTTAGCTATGAATTTTCCAACTTGGAGTAGTTCTTTTTGTAAGGGGCTCGTCTCTGTTTTTGTTTGTGTTGTTAGATTCGCTATCTTGCCAAACTCAGTTTCGTGACCAGTGCTTACAACGACTGCGATGCCTCGGCCGTGCGCTACGCTTGTCCCTAAGAAAACCATGTTTTTTTGGTCGCATACTACTTTGTCGCAACTTATTGATTCCACTACTTTTTTTTGTGGTATGCTCTCGCCAGTGAGGCTTGACTCATCAGTTTTTAAGATGTATTCTTCTAGTAGCCTGGCATCTGCTGGGACTTTGCTTCCTTCTTCTAATACTATTACGTCTCCGGGCACTATTTGCGTGCTTGGAATCTCTTTTTGTGCTCCGTCGCGAATCACGATAGCGGTTTGGCTTACTAGTTTTTGGAGTGCTTCGATGCTTTTCTCTGCTTTGAACTCTTGAAAGAAGCCGATGAGCGCGTTTAAGAGCACTATCCCTAGTATTACAAGCGCGTCTGCTGATTCTCCTAAGAAGAAACTAATCAAGGAAGCAATTATTAAAATTATTACCATTAAGTCTGTGAATTGAGAAAGAATACTTTTCATTACCGAGTAATCTTTTGTTTTTCTTATCTCGTTAAGACCGTGTTCTATTAGTAATTTCTTTGCTTCTTCTTCGCTTAGGCCTTCTATTGAACTACCTAGCGCTTTTAGAACGTCATCTGATTCTAACTTGTAATAATCCATAACTGCTTAGCCACCCACTTCTTATAATAATACAAAAAAATGAGTTCTAAGCTTTAAATAATTAACTAAAAAAAGAAGAAGGGAAAAACATTTATTTTTCTGTAAATCTTTTAATGTGTTCAGCTAAGCCTTGAATATGTTTTGAGTAACGTTCTTCAGTTAAAATCAATTTTAATAATTTATCTAATTCCTTTGAAGCACCTTCTAAGTTGTTTAAGACGTCTCTATCAGATATGAACTTAGGAACTTTATGCATTGCTACAGTGAGTAAATGATTAGCTTTTATAGCAGTATTTTCCATTTCTTTTTCTATTCGTCTAATCCCAGCCATTTTATTTTATACCTCTAGTTTTGTTTTTTGAATCTTATATTAGATAAGCTATCATTTATGTTGTTGAAGAACTTAGTTATTTTTCTTTCCTTAATAATAGGGCCGACCAACCTGAGCTTTTTGATTTCGTCGTCGACTTCTTTATGTCTGTAATGCTGAATTGTTTCTAAGAAGATGTCGATTTCGTTCATAGCACCATACATTTGGTGTTGAGTCTCTGGTTTCAACTCCTCGTTTCGATCATTTAAGAGTTGGTATAACTCCATCTTTCTTTTCTCAAAAATCCGGGAGAGTTCGCTCAAAACCATTTTTGTTCTTCTTACTCTAATTCTTCTTTTTTACTGTTTTGTTTTTGGCTTTTTAACTTGTACAAAAAATACTCTAAGCAGTCAATCGCGTCAAACACAGCCTTTTTCCTGATACCATGACCAAACTCAAAAACCAAATCGTTCTCTTCGTCGACAACCGCGTGACAAATCGGGCAAACCCCACCCTCATCACCTTTTCGAAAATGAGTAATCTTTTTATTTATTAATCTTTCTATGTTACCTTCTTCTAAATCTTTTTTGATTAATCTAAGATCTTCAAAAGACAATTCGTTTATTATTCGCGCCAACCGGTTCAAAAAACACTCACCCACAAAAAAAAACTATTAAATAGTTTTTCTACAGCGCCACCTCTAACAATAATAAGTGAGTACGCCCTTATAAAAACTTATTGTTTTTTTTAAAAATAAAAAAAGAATTCTTATAATCTTATTTTTATCTTGAACTTATCTTTAATAAAAGAATTAATTTTTTGACCCAAACCAAAACTCTTCTTTTTTTCTTGGAATCCTTCTTCACCATTAGCGATACGCACAGCTTTAATCAAGCTTGCTTTACTAGGCGCACCCTTAAAACCAATGTTTTGATCATAGCCATCACCCTTAATGATAGTTGTAGGCACACTCATAATCTGATGAGCTCTTGCTTTTTTACTGCCTTCATTTGTAGCGGTGCTTATCTCAACTAATCTGACACCCATCTCCTTAGAGACAGTCCTAGCTACGTTTATAGCAGCGGGGCAGTGAGGGCACGTCGGAGACGTAAAAACACTTATCTTAACACTCATTTTTATGCTATTGTGCTCTCAATTTTTTGTTTTAAGACTTCTTTTGGAGCAAAGCCAACTATTCTATCAACTTCTTTACCATCCTTTAATATTATGAGAGTAGGGATTCCTCTAATCTGAAAGCCCCCAGCTATTTGCTGGTTCTCATCAGTGTTTAATTTCACAAGCTTAACTTTTCCGTTGAACTCTTTTGATAACTCCTCAAAAACAGGTGCCATCATCTGGCAAGGACCACACCAAGGAGCCCAGAAATCAACTACTACTGGCACGCTTGATTCTTTTATTTCTTTATCAAAATTCTCAATGCTTAATTCAACAACCATATTATTTTCCTCCATAACTATTTTTTTTGAGATTAGTTTTTGGTTAAGAGTTATTTATTTATAAAGCGTTTGTTAAAGTGAAAAAATGTGCGGTTTTTTTGCACAACCAACAAATTATTTAAATAACAAAAACTTTTTCTAGTCAAACATGGAGATGATTAACTTTGCATGTAAACAAGTTCCTATAGAACAAGTGATACGCTGCGCGTTTGCGATGAGCAAAACCGATTATCAAGTATTCAAAACTCTTTTATCAAATAATAAGGAGTTGGAGATAAGCCAAATCGCAAAGAAGCTAAAACGTGATCGCTCAACCACTCAGAAAAGCATAAAGAACTTACTAGACAAAAAAATTATTAGTAGACGTCAAATAAACATAGGTAGTGGAGGATACTTATTTGTTTACGAGATAAGCGACAAGAATAATATCAAGAAATTGATTTACGAAAATTTTGAGGCGTGGCAAAAAAAAGTTTTGGCAGAACTAGAAAAATGGTAAAGAACTATTTTTTGGCTACTCTCACAGCGTTTTTTTTGAAGATGTTATTTGCAGCGATTGCTCCTTCTGATGCTGAGGTCACCACTTGTTTTAATTTGTTACTAGCGTTTGTGATGTCTCCTGCTGCGTAGACACCGTCTACATTAGTCTTTTGGGTCTCATCTACTACTATGTAATCTTCTTTATCAACTTCTACTCCTAAAGCGTTAATTAAGACTTTGCTTGGGACGCTTCCAACTTCGATGAATACTCCTTCAACTGCTAAGTTTTCTCCTTTATCTAATGAGACGCTCTCAACTGCTTTTTCTCCGTTTATCTTTGTTAGCGTCGTGTTCAAAATTAATTCTATCTTTGGATTTTCTTGTACTCTTTCTATCCAGACAGGCTCACCTCTTAACTTATCACGTCTGTATACTATATAGACTTTTTTGGCGTGCTCTGATAATAGTATTGCTGTCATTGTCGCGGCGTCGCTTCCGCCAACCACGGCGACTGTTTTGTCTTTGAAAAAGAAAGCGTCGCATGTCGCACAGTAACTCACGCCTCGACCTAGTAATTCTTTTTCTCCTGGTATTCCTAGTTTTCTTCGATCCAGTCCTATTGCTAGTAGTATATAGCTTGATTGGTATTCTTCTTTGCTCTTGGTGTGTACTAAGAAGTCGTCGTCTTTTTTGTTTATCCTGACTACTTCATCCATTAATATTTTTGCGCCGTAACTTTCTGTGTGAGCTTTGAATTCATTCATTAATTCTAGTCCTGGTTTACTCTTTGTTCCTGGCCAGTTCTCGATTAGATGGGCTTCTGTCGTGGTCCCACCGATTAGTTTTCCGATTATTAACACGCTTAGCTTCGCTCTTTGAGCATATATCGCGGCTGAGTAAGCAGCTGCGCCTGCTCCTATAATTATTAAGTCATACTTTTCTTTACTCATAATATATTAGAAAACCTTTTTTGTTTAAAAAATTATTGTTATACTAAAAAAGTGTTTTTTTGGGTTAATTTTATAAATAAAACCTCAATTCTCCACTACTAAATCAATTATTGCGTCGGTGGTTGAATGGTACAATTGGGCGTTGCCAACGCTTAGGCCCGGGTTCAATTCCCGGTCGACGCATTCAAAGAATGTAAGAACGGGTTCGAAAACACTTTCTTTTGTGTTTTCTTTATCCGGTCGACGCATACAATTTCTTCATTTTGAGTGTTTTATCCGTCCTGTTTGCCAGTCTTTTAGAATTATTCTGCTTGTAGTGTCAATGTCTGCTTCGCCGCCTTTAGCGAGTCTTCCTATTTTTTTGGCGATTGCTTCAATTGCTTCGTAACCGTCGCGTTGTATCTCGACGTCATAATGAAGTTCGACTAATCCTCCGAGTTCTTCGATTAGATTCATGGCTGCTAAGTCAGGTTCTTTCATCTTCTCTGGGCTCTTAGAACCTATCAATGCGTGTTTTATTTCGTCATCTTCTCGAAAAGGAATAACGCCTGGCGAGTCAATGAGTTTTATACGATTATCAGCTTTTACGTATTGGAACCCTTTGGTGTAGCCACTAACACTACTAGCCTTAGCCTTAGCCTTTCCGGCCAGCGCATTAATCAAGCTGCTCTTTCCTGTGTTGGGGTAACCAACGACTCCGACGACTACTTTATCTTTTTTAGCAACACTTAATATTTTGTCTCTAAGAATAGTAGTGCCGAGGTGGCCTTTAGAACTAACAAATACTGAGTGCTTCAACTTTTTTTTCTTTCTGTCAAGTACGTCTTTTTCTACTAAGTCGCATTTGTTAATAACAAAAATTATTGGTTTGCCAGCAGCCTCAATCTTTTTTTCGATTTCAGAGTTCCTACTTAGATCAACGAAGCGACTATCAAGAACTTCAATGATTACATCGCTCTCAGCGATGACTCTTTTTACATCATTCCAAAAAACTCTAGCCATAAAATAATAGAAGGTTCTAGTTATTATATAAAATTAATCCAAAAAAAGAATTTGGTTATATTACTACGATTACTTCTTGTTCGCCTTTTGCTTGTAATCTCTCAGCTCGCTCAGGGATTAATTCAGACTCGTTAAGCTTATAATCTCCTATTTGTCTATCTTTGAATTCAGCTTGTTTAGAAGTGTTCCAGTTCTCAATTATACTATAGTAACCAACTACTCTGCTTATGCCATGTGTGTTTGTGCTCCCGCATTGCTTGCATTCACTTTTTTGCATCTTTACTTGCCTCCTACATCTCCCCAATCCTTGTCTCTACCCAGAGCACACAACAAATCGACCAAACCACAACCGGTTGTGGTCGAATACCCATGAACTATCAATATGTTGTTGATTTTTCATATTTATATAGTTTTCTATCCTATAAAATATAGTTAAACCAGTATACAAAAAAGTATACCCACCACTTAGTGAAAAAAGCGTTCTCGACAAGCAAAAAAATAAGATTTTCGACAAGTTTATAAATAAAAAAAAACAAATAAATACTATTATGAAAACAAGCTTAACAGGTGACTTAGACGCAATAGCGGGATAAGAATTCTACTTCATAGTTAAAACCCTGTTAAAAAAATAAAAAACCCTTTTTTTTTGAAAAAATAAGGATTATTTAAGGTGATAATAAAATGACAGATAAACTAAGCAGCCCATCAATGTTTATAGGAATAAAACAAGAAAACTTGATAAGTTTTGGAAGCGGACAACCAGACATGCCGCCCCCAAAAGGAATATATGACATACTGCCAAAGTACACGAACTTTGCTTATGGCCTCATCCAAGGAGAAGAAAAACTAAGAAACTCTCTTAGAAGCGAATTCTTAAATCAAGACGCAGACAAAGACAATTTTGTAATAACAAACGGAGCATCAGAAGCAATAGACTTAACCTTTAGAAGCATATGCAAACCAAAGGACAAAATCTTAATCCACGCGCCGTACTACTACTCTTACCCACCGCTACTAAAAGCAAACCATATAGAACCAGTAATCACAGAAACAATAGGTGGCAGGATACAAATAGATGACGTAGAACAAAAAATACATGAGTGTAAAGCAATACTAATAAACAGTCCCTCGAACCCGACAGGGAGGATTCAAGAGATAAAAACACTCAAAGAAATAGAGAAACTCGCCAAAGACTTAGGCAAAGTAATAATAAGTGACGAAGTCTACAAAGATTTAATCTACGAGAGAGAAAACTACATGTTATCAGGTGATCACGTAATTACAATAAACAGTTTTTCAAAAACTTTTAGTATGTGTGGATTCAGGATAGGGTACCTTTACTCAAATGACAAATCAATAGTGAAAAGAGCAATTGATATCAAGACGCATAGCTCAATGAACACTAATATCTTAGCGCAGCAAATGGCTATAGAAGCCTTAAAAACACCAAAAAGTGTGATAGAAGAACAAAGAGTTAGGTGGGAGAATAGAAGAGACACGATATACAAAGGACTACAAGACCTAGGATTGGATTTGTGGAAGCCAGAAGGAGCATTCTATGTTTTTCCAAAAATAAAAAACCCAAGAAAAACGGTTTGGGAACTATACAAAAACCATGACGTCATAACATATCTTGGTGAGTGGTTTGGAAGCCCAAACAGGATACGTCTTAGTTACGCTTTAGAAACAGATAAGATAGAAGAAGGACTAAGAAGAATAAAAAACTATATTAATAACACATAAATAACAAAATAAAAGATGAAGTCAGATAAACAACTAAAAAAAGAATTCAAACTAATAGCATCAAAAAATCCGGATGAGTACTACGCAACAACCGTCTTAAAAAGAGAAGGGTTCATGAGAAAAAGATGCGAGTGCAAAACCTATTTTTGGACTACGCACCAAGACCGAGTTGTCTGCGGAGACCCTGCTTGTTCTGGAGGGTTTGACATAGCAAGCGGAACCCCAGCGAAGCACAAATTATCATTTGGTGGGGTCTGGGATAAAATAGTAGAAGTACTAGAACCAAGAGGGTACAAGCCAATAAAAAGGTATCCCACAGTTGCTAGATGGAACCCCACGATGGAGTACACCCTGGCATCAATTGCGGCGTTTCAACCATACGTTATCTCAGGAGACGTAAAACCCCCTGCGAAGAAACTCTTAATACCTCAGTTCTGCTTAAGATTCGGAGACATAGACAACGTGGGAATAACAGGGAGTCACTGCACAGGCTTTGTTATGATAGGACAACACCAATTCGTGCCACCAGAGGAGTGGAGCCAAGAAGACGCATTCCAAGACATGTACGACTTCATCACAGTAGGCGTCGGGTTATCAAAACACGAATTAACACTTCACGAAGACGCTTGGGCAGGAGGAGGTAATTATGGGCCATGCATGGAATTCTTCAGTCGAGGAGTAGAATTATTCAACCAAGTATACATGTTATACGAATTAACACCAACCGGGGAATCAAAAGAATTATCAATAAAAGTCTTGGATATGGGACTCGGAATGGAGCGAGTCGCTTGGTTTTCTCAAGGAACACCAAACATGTACGAAGCAATATTTCCAAAAGTCCTAAAGAAACTAAGAGAAAAAACAAAAACTGAAATGGACCACGAACTATACAAAGAATTCTCAAGGTACAGCGCATACCTTAATGTTGATGAATCAGAAAACATAGAAGCAGAATGGAAAAAAGTAGCTGATAAGCTAAGCATAAGCGTAGAGACACTAAAAAAAAAGGTGTTGCCAATGGCAGCTATTTATTCTATAGCAGAGCACGCAAGAGCATTACTAGTCTCCCTTAGCGACGGAGCACTACCAAGTAATACCGGCGGCGGGTATAACTTAAGGGTTATTCTTAGAAGAGCACTAAGTTTCATCGACCAATTCGGATGGAAAGTAGACTTAGGAGAAGTCGCTGAGTGGCACGCAAAAGAATTAGAATTTGTGTTTCCTGAGCTTAAGAACAATCTTGAGAACGTAAAAAAAATATTGAAGGTAGAAAAAACCAAGTACGAAGCAACCAAAGAAAAAGCAAAGACAATAATCCAAAAAATCGTGCGACAAGAAATAAACGAAAAACTACTCTTACAACTCTACGACTCTAATGGTATTAGTCCTGAGATAATCAAAGAAGAAGCATTAAAACACGGGAAAAAAATAGTTGTGCCAGACGACTTCTATGTTAAGGTCTCAGAGCTCCACGCAAAAAAAGAAAGAAGCGCAGCGGCGACAAAAAAAGAAGTAGTAATCGAGTTCGAAAAAGGTTTACCTGATACTGACGCGTTATATTTTGATGATTACAAACTTACAAAGTTTGAAGCAAAAGTCTTAGGAGTAAAAGATGAATATGTAGTTTTAGATCAAACACTTTATTACCCTACAAGCGGAGGGCAACTCCATGACATCGGAAGGATAAATGACTTTGAAGTCTTGGATGTTTTCAAACAAGGAGGCCTCATAATACACAGACTAAACAAAAACCATGGTCTAAAAAAAGGAGACATGATCAGCGGAAGCCTCGATTTTGATAGACGCCTCCAACTAACACAACATCACTCAGCGACGCACATAGTAAACGCGGCGGCGAGAAGAATTCTTGGAAGCCACGTATACCAAGCAGGCGCCAGGAAAACAATGGAGAAATCAACGCTTGACATAACACATTACGACAGCTTAAAAGAAAAAGAATTAAAACTCATAGAAGCAGAAGCAAACAAGCTCGTAAGAGAAGCGCACCCAATAAAAAAAGGTTTCATGCCTAGAGAAACAGCAGAAGCACGTCACGGCATGGAGATATACCAAGGAGGAGCCGTTCCGGGAAGCGAGATAAGAATAGTAGAAGTAGTAGGGGTGGATGTAGAAGCTTGTGGTGGCACACATCTTGATAACACAAAAGAAATTGGGGAAATCAAAATAATTAAGTCATCAAAGATTCAAGATGGCGTAGTAAGATTAGAGTTCACCGCTGGGGGCACTGCTAAGAAAACACAAGACTCACAAGATTACATCTTGGTGGAAGCTCAAAGGATTTTATCTGTGGAGAGAGATGAGATCATAAGCGCAGCGACTCAGTTATTCTCGGCTTGGAAGAAAGCAAAAAAAGCAGTTAGCAAAAAAAAGAAGGTAGAGGATTTATCAATCTTTGATATAAACCCAGAGAAAAGAAGTGACTCAGATGTGCTAAGCGTATTAAAGGATATTCTTCGAACACAACCAGAACACATACCAAAAACATTAACTAGATTCAAAAAAGAACTAGAACAAAACATAGAAAAAATATCTTAGTGTAGTTTCAATATTTTTCTAAGGACAGTGCTAAAAATTATTGAGAATATGATGTAGGTTCCAAGCCAGCCAACTCGCCACCCAAACAAGTTTAGAGGCCTAACTTTCTCGTAGTTAACAACGATTCTTTTAAGGTTAGTGCCCTTATCTTTGACTTCGAAGATGGGATTAGCGTACTCTTTTTCGTCGCTTATAATAACTCTTTTCTCAAAAGCGCGATCATTATAAGTAATCACTACGTTATAATCCCCGGCGGATTCACCTTTTAACACCCATGCAGCTTCGTCTAGAAGAACTTTCTGAGATTCCTCACTCAAAACTATTAAGCCACTAGGAGTACTAATAACTGCTTCGCCAATACTTCCCTTGGCGAACTCTGCGGTGACACCGAACTCCTCACCAGGCATGATAGGGTGATATGCTAAGTGAGATGATAACCAACCAAAAATGATTAGTATAGGAATCAACGTAAAAAAAGTTGGTTTTAAGCTGTGAGTCATGTACTGCATGTTTTTTTCCATGGCCTTTTTTTGGACTTCTAAGACTTTAGTAGGGTTATCCTTGAATTTTTTCATCTCAGCCTGAAAAGCCTTAAGGTCAGCTTTGAGAGTCCTCATCACTTCCTGATCAGTTACTAACTTGTAAATAATAGTGATAATAAGCGTAACTAAGAAACTAATAATTAATATGCTAATAAGAGGAGGAAAACTTAGCAAAGGATTAAAAACAGGGTTTAATAAGTTATCAAAAACCATGGTTTTATTGTTGTCCTCCCATAAACTTTCTCATAAGAGGATTCATATCATATAAGTGCTGCCTAGCGATGTCCTCATATAACTTGTAAACAATCATCACCGTAAGCAAAATACCTGTTCCTCTACTAAGAGCTCCCATCAAGTCAGCTATTCCAGCCAAGAAACCAATACCTAAGCTGCCCATAACAGTTAATGGGCCGATGTATCTATCAAGTAAACGCTCTAAGATTCTTTGGTCTTTTCTAAAACCAGGGATTTGCAAGCCTGAAGACATCATCTGCTTAGCCTGGCTTCTAGCATCCAGCCCCGCTGTTTGAACCCAGAAAATCCCAAAAACCACTGATCCGCCCATTAATATGAGTAAGTAAACAAGTGCTTGCAAGTAAGGAATAACACCAATAAGAATAGTTTTTTGCTGAATAATTGTGCCGATAATGTTGGGGCCGGTAACCCAAGGAGAAATAGCTAAACTAGCCCTCTCCCCTCCAAAGAGACGAGTCCATAACTGAATATTTGCCATTAAAGCGCCGATTAAGATAACTGGTATCACAGAGGTGTATAAGAATTGCAGCGGCCACCTAATCGTGTGACCACGAACCCGGCCCATAGAAAGAGGTATTTCTACTTTCATGCTCTGAGCATAAACACTTATCATAAAAACAAAGATGGTACCAAGTACTGCGCTAAGCATCAAAATCGCTGTTGTTGGATCCCCTGCTGCTAAACTCTGAAACAAAGCAGGTATTGCCCCGCTAGCAATCCCAGGATTTGTAGGGCTAGGTAAAGGATTAAAAGCTTGTATCATAACACTTTTACTAACACCTGCGGCGATGAACAAACTAACACCACTTCCAAAACCCCATTTAGTAGTTAGCTCATCCATTAACATAACAATGATTCCGCCAAGAAATAACTGAAAGATTAATCCGAACTTAACAAAGGCTAAAGCACTAGCACCAAGAGCTATGACACCAGGAGCGCTTTGGCTAAGAAACGCGTTAGTTGCTGGGTCATAAAAACTTCCAGGAGCTAAGCCCCCCATAAAAACATAAACGATTGCTTCAAATATTATAAAGAACAAAGTCGCAGCTTTTTGGAAACCTTCAAAGTTTCTTTTTCCTTCGCTGGTAGTCATGTCAAATTTTAGTATTCCGCTTCCGTTAAGTAACTGCAAAATAATACTAGCGGTTACTATGGGGCCGATTCCGAGGCTCATAATGCTTCCGAACTCCGCGCCTAAGATTATAGAAACCATCTCGAATTGTTCTAAAGCGTTATTTCCAAGACCAAATAAAGGTATGAGGCCGAGAACATAGAATAAGACGATTACTAGCAAAGTCCATTTTAGTTTTTCTTTAAAACCAAGCTTTTTCTCAGTAGGAGATTTTATCTCAGGGAAGTAATCCATTACTTTTTGAAAAAACGTCATCTTTACTTGTTCACCCAGTTATTAAAGAACACCAAGAAAATCATTTTTAAGATTTAGTTTCTTGTTCTTCTTTACTAATTTCATCTTCGCTTTTCTCATCAACTAATACGTCTTCTTTTACTTCTTTTTGTATTGGTTGTTTTAAAAGCTTTACTTTTCCGCCTGCTTTTTCTACTTTGCTAATAGCGTTTTTGGAAGCAGTACTTACAGTAATCATTAACTTATTAGTTGGTGCGCCGCTTCCAAGAAGCTTATCAACGCCGAACTTTGACAAATCTATTTCGTAAGAATCTTTTGTTTTCTTAGCGAAGCCATCCAAAACGAGTTTTTCTAGTCGTTGCTCAATGACTCCAAAATTAATAGTTCTTACTTTCTTATTAATCAAAGGAGATGAGAACCCCTTATTTTTTTCGCGGTACGCTTTGCTCTTACTATATCTTGGCTTCTTAGCGTCTCCTCTTTTACCACTACCCGCGTTTCCTCGGCCGCCTCGGTTCCCTGCGCCTCTTCGCTTCTTCATAGCTCCTCCGCCATGAGTTTTGCTTCCGCGCATCTTAACAACTTTTTTTCGCTTATTAATAACCATGTTTATCCATCACATCATCTTTTTTAGTAAATCATCAATTTTTTGTTTTCTATCCCCAAGGACTCCTCCTATCGAGAATGGTTTCTTAATGCCTTTTCTCTCAAAACCACCAATTGGTGGGTGAAGCCTAAAAAACGGTTTAGGCGTGTTATCAGCGTATTTTGCTTCTCTCTTCTTTTTTAACTCTTTTAGAGCTTCTTCGCTTATTTCTCCCCAAGTAACGTAATCTTTGACTTTTTTTATCATGCCAACGGTGGGCTTATCACTTCTTAGTACTACGCAGAAATGTTTTTTGTAAAGGCGAAGCATGTCAAGAGTGTCTTTTATGTCTTTTCTGATGCCCGTAACGCCTCTAATCCTAATAACAACTAATTTCTTAGTCTTAGGTTTTTCTTCCTTTTTCTTCTCGGCGCCTTTTTTTTGCTTTTCACTCATCTTATTTATTCCTCTGCGACTTTCTCAGGTTGCTTTTCAGCTCTTCCTTGAGTTATTCTAAGCTTCTCAGATAATTCGTGTCTTACTTTTGTCTTACTAAGCATTTTTAATGCTTTTTCTAAAGCTTTAACCAAGTTTATCTTAGTCTTGGTCTGACCGCGAGTCTTACTCCACACATCTGTGATGCCTGCTAATTCTAATACTTTTGCGCATTCTTTCTCAACAATTAGACCGGTACCTTTAGGAGCAGGGATTAATTCTATCTCTGCGCTTCCTTCTTTTCCGCTAACCTTAAAAGGAACTGTGTGAGGATTACCACACCCGCACTGCCAACTACCACAACCCCTATGAATTTTAAAAATGTTAATCTTAGCTTTTCGGTATGCTTTTTCTCTTGCAGGAACAGTTTCTCTGCTTTTTCCATAACCAATACCTACTATTCCATCTTTGTTTCCAAAAACCGCCATGGTAGCGAATCGAGGCTTGTTTCCTTCACGAGTCTTTTTTTGAGTTTGACGAAAAACTCTTTTTTGACCCCCTCCAAATTTTCCTTTGCTTTGACCGATTAGTAAAAGATCTGTTTCTCCATCAGGGATTAACATATCAGTTATTTCAGGCTCTAATATAGGAGTTCCCTTATCTAATAATTCGTAAACATCAGTGACTTCTTTTTTCTGGACTTCTAGACCTATTTTGGTTTTAGGATGCCAAACTACTTCTTGAACAGGCATATTTGAACCACGCCTATCATTTCTTCTGGTTTGTGGCTTACCAGTTTTTTGTTGTGATTTGTTTTCTCTCATTTTCCACCTTTACTAAGTATGTTCTTTTTTGTTTTCTCAAAGTTCTCAACGATTTTCTTAGTGTTCTTTAATTTAGAGAACTGTTTCTTATTCTTAGTTAACGCTGCGTAACTAGCTACGTGCTCTCCTTTTACCCTGTTCTCAGCTGGGAGGACTTCTTCTGAGTGAGGAACGATTAATCCTCCATCAACGCAACCCTTAAGACAAGCATAGATTTTCCCGCCTTTACTAACTCTTTGAAGCCCTGTGTCAAGCACGGCTTCTTCTTCTTTGACTTTTTGAGATAATAATAATCCTGTGAGGTAAGCCGCACTAGTATTGCTAAGGCTTTGATCCCAACTAAGTTTTCCTAACTCCTTAGAATACGCGCTTCCAATAACGATATCTCCTTTAGGATCATATTTTATTAGCTGAGCTAATACGTGCTTGTTAAAAATCTTTATTACGAGGCGATTCTTCTTGCTTTTTAGAAGAGCTAGTCGCTTCTTATAATTAGTTTTTTGTTCTCTTTTACGTCGGTGTATTACCACTTGAGTTTTTTTCTTAACCATTTTTTTTCTTTAATTATTTCTTAATATCATCATCACTTCTTACTAGTCCGTGCTCGTTTACGTATAGTTTTATGTGACGCTTACTCCTAAAAAAACCGCCTTTGGCTTTTCTGTACAAGTCTCTAAAAATTTTGTCATCAACTAATTTTTTTTCTTTTAGTTCTTTTAGGAAGCTTCTTTGTAATCGTATCTTATTCATCCAAACAAGTTTTTTGGGAGTCCTAGCAGTCCTGGTTCCTTTCTTATTACCCGCGCCGCTTCTTCTTCCTTTTCTTTTTTGCTCGTTAACTTTTCTTGCTCTACCCCTACTAACTCCTCTTTTTGGCTTCTCGCTAATCACGCCTTGAGTTATTAAGTTCCTAATATCGAACCGGGTGATGGCTTCTTTTATTTGTTCGAGTTTTGAGGTCTCAAAAATAACTCTTTTTTTGCTGCCTTTAAAAACGCTCGCCGCGATTCTTTTCTGATTTTTAAGCTTCATATAAACATCAACTCATTCATACTCATTGTTTTTTTGTGAGGAGCTTGTCTTTTTCTTTTTTCTCCTCAACCTTTTTTTCTTCGTCGCCGCCATCAACTTCTTTTTCTTTTTCCTCTTTTTTGCTTTCTTCTTCGACCTTCTTGGCTTTTTCTTCTTTTTTCTTAGTTCTCGAAGTAAGTTTTTTCTTCTTTTCAAGTTTTCTTGACTCAAAACTTTTCTCTAACTCCTCAATTTTTTCTGAGACGTCTTTATATGATAAAACAACTATTTTTTTTGTTTTAGCAATTCCTAGCATTTCTATAAGCTTCTTTTTTGAAACAGTACTTGAGATTTCCACGCATTCTTTTTCTGCGTTAATATTTCTTATCTCATCAAGATTTGATACACACATAATTCTTAATCCTTGAGAGTTTAAACCCCTAATACTAATTGGTGTTCTGTAACCAGTCTTAACTATTCTTTTATGTCCTCTTCTTTGAAGTCGCATCTTATTATGCAATCCCTTAGGACTTCTCCAACCACCACGACTTATTTTCTTTTTTTTATGACTGTCTTTTCTGGTGAAACTTGGAAGTTTCTTTTTCATCTTCTTTTTTAAATCAAGTAATTTTTTAACCATGATAAATCAATCCTTATAATTTTTTACCGTCCTTTAACGTTATGTATATCCCGTCTTGAAATATTCTTCTATCAAAACCGGTCCGCCTAGTTAACTGCTCGATATCAGCGGCGGTTTGACCGGCTTTTTCTTTATTAACATCTTCAACAATTATTTTGTCTCCGTCTATTTTTACTTTGACGCCGTCTCGTATCTTGTAAGTCCTCGGCACTTTTTCTCCTATGAAGTTCTTAACAATAAAACTATCATCTTTTATGCTTACATTCATTGGGAAGTGACCGCTGCAAATCTTTAATTCGTACGTGTGCCCTTCGATTACGCCTCTAAAAAGGTTTCTTAGATGCGCCTTATAAGTTGATATAATTTTTTTCTCCCTTTTTGTAGCGTTAGCGTATTCAAAGACTACTTTGTCAGAAGAAACACCCACCTTTAAATTGGGATAAAACAATTTCTTAGAGACTTCTCCTTTCTCACCGCTTACTTTAAAGATTCCTGATTCGTAAGACGCGCTAACACCTTGTGGAACTTCCACTGAATCAACATATTTTTCGACTTTCATATTATATCTTAAATCCTTTTTTAGTAGCAGTATGCTAAGAGTCGTCCTCCGATACCTTTGTCTTTTGCTTCATCATTAGTCATTATTCCTTGCGACGTAGAGAGTATTAGTATCCCAAAGCCTTTAGCTGGCAAAAACCTTTTCTCAAACTTGTCATACTCATCTTTTTTCACGCTGAACCGAGGCTTTATAACCCCGCACTTATTTATGTGGTTTAACAAGTTAAGACGAAGTTTTTCGCCTCTATTCGACTCGATTACTTCGCTGCTCCCAATGTAACTGTTCTCATTAAGAACTCTTAAGAGTTCTTTTATCACTTTTGAACTATGATTTAACACAATCTCTTTTCTGCCTATCTTCTCATAATTTTGTATGTGGCTAAGCACGTTTGCTACTGGGTCATTTAACACCATTTTTTTATTAACACCTAATAATATTTTTTGAAACCTATCCTAAGAGCGTTCTCCCTAAAACACTGCCTACAAAGATCAAGGCCGTATTTGTCTATGTGGGCTCCGTTTCTTCCGCAACGCCTACACTTCTTTGTGGCTATCCCGCAACTCCTCTTTTTTGGAGTGTTATGCTTTTTGAACTTCTCAAGTTTTCCAGGCTTTTTGCCTATTTGTTTTAAAACTTTTTTGTGATCGCTAGTAGTCATTTTTCCTATGCCTCTCCTAGTTTAACACCGTATTTATTAACAAAATAATTAATTGATTCATCTTTGTTAACAACGTGGTTTTTACCAACAAAACTCTTCTTAACACTTCGGTTCTTAACTCTAAAACCAGGTCTTCTAAGAGTGATGCTTACTTGCAAGCCTATAATTCCGATGTCTGGCTCGTACTTAACATCCGGGATGTTAATGTATTCGTGAATCCCGAAACTTATGTTTCCATTACCATCAAAAGAGGAGTCTTGAAGAGTCATACTCTTGGCTTTAAGCAACCTTAAAAGAAGAGCTTCTGCTTTTTCTCCTCTAAGAGTTATCTTGCAACCAATAGGAAGACCCGGTCTAAGCCCCCAAGTAGGAATCCTTTTATTAGTCTTAGTCAAAACAGGTTTTACACCTGAGATGTGCTCTAAGAGTTGTACGCCTTTATTAAGGAGGTTTTGGTCTTTTCCCGCACTAAAATTAAGCGTGATTTTCTCAACGCCAATCATCCTCATCGGGTTTTCCCCTTTCTTTTTCTTGACTTCTTTTTTTGTTTTGCTCATCTTATATTTTTATCTCGGCTTTTTTCTCGCCCACTACAAAAGCATAAGCTTTTTTTGTTTTGAGAACTTCGCCGTCCTTATTTTTAAAACTGATATCATTATCTTTTATCTCAGATACTACTCCTCCCATGCCTGCGTGCTTACCACGACCTAAGACTACGTAGCTGCCAACACCTAGTTTTAGATGCTTAACTATTTTTTGAGAAGGCAACTCAAAAAGCAAGGTGTCTCCTGTTTTGTAACTGTCTTTTTTTAGTAATATGTTTCTTCCATCGCTTAGGTTAAGTTGCACCTTACCCTCTTTGATTAGGGTTTTGTTCATGATCTTAGATGGTTTTAGATTTGCTTCTTTACCCTCAATTTTTAGGTGGGTTAATACTCCTTTATCACTTAGTACTAACCTATAATTTTCTTTTATGCTAGGGATGCTTACAACATCCATTAAGCCAACAAGAAACCTTGGGTTCTTTCTTCTCTTACCATCGACTAATACTTCTTTATTATGCAATATTTGTCTTACTTCTTTTGTGGTCTTGCAATACCTTAGGACTTCTTTGAAAAAAGTGTTCAAAGAAACACCCATACTTATTTTGTGAGCGCCGGGTTTCGGCCTAGTTACGAACACGTTCTTTTTTCTTTTTATCTTCCAAGTCTTTGGTGTCGCTATTCTTTTTAAGTGTGATTTAACCATTTTATTCTAATTATTTCCTCTCAAGGTTTTCTTTTCTTTTCTTATCATTAATGTTTAGATCAGTGATTAAAAGGTTCGATGCGCTAAGCGGATACTTAGTTTTTGAACCGTCTCTTTTTATGCTTTCAACGCCTACGACGTACACTTTTGATTTTTTAACATTTACGCTCTCAACACTCCCCATTTTTCCTTTGTGAGTTCCTCTAAGCACTTTTATCTTGTCTCCTTTTCTTACTCTAACACTTCTTTTTGAGTGTTTCTTTCTAAGCTCAGCAGATAAGTGAACATTCAAAAAAGCACCTCTTAAGTGAAGCGGAGCTTTTGAGACATATTTTCTTTGTTTTGATGGCTTTTTTGATGCCTTCCACATACTTGAAAACTTATTTCTATCCATTTTTTTTATAGTATCATACTCGCTACTTTTGCAAGGGCAGGCCATCTCTCAGCGGCTTCTTTAGCTACTGGGCCTTTGAATATTGTTCCTTTAGGGTTTCCCTTATCATCTTTTAATATGATAAGTGAGTTGTCTTCGAACTTAACTCTTGTCCCATCAGGGCGTCTGTATTCTTTTTTTTGTCTTACGATGATTGCGAAGTGAACTTGTTTTCGAACGTCTGGCCGACCTTTTTTCACGGTTACTTGCACCATATCTCCAACACCAGCGGCGGGGATTCTTCCCTTAACTGTTTTGTGACGCTTAACAGCGGTTATCTTAACTTTTTTAGCCCCGCTATTATCACAAGTCTCAAGGTAGCTTCCTACTTGGAGTGCTCGCGTCACTTTTGCTTTTTTCGCTTTCATCTTAAAATCGTTTTTTTTATTTTTTTGTGATTTTTTCTATTATGACAAACTGCTTTGTTTTTGATAATGGTCTGCACTCAGCAATCCGAACAAGGTCTC
Organism: Candidatus Woesearchaeota archaeon; assembly: GCA_018221135.1. Classification (GTDB taxonomy): domain Archaea; phylum Nanobdellota; class Nanobdellia; order Woesearchaeales; family BM511; genus JAAOYB01. The sequence goes on along the minus strand of JAAOYB010000017.1, from coordinate 6,040 downwards.
CGAGTTTTACTTCTATGCATGGCGTGCTGTGAACCCGAATCTTTGTTTTTCTTTTCTCATATCTTTCATACTTTGGTATTTTTGCTCTTCTCTGCCAAAAAACACTAACGGTTCTTTGAAAAACGTTACTTACTACTTCTCCGGCGAAGATCTTACCTCTAAGAGGAAGATTTGAGTGGAAAGGACAATTTTTGTCTTCGCAAACTTTTTCTGGCATTTTCACGCCGCTTACACCTATGCTTTTCTTAACCATTTTCTAATCATTCATCCTCTTATTTTTAGGCGGTCTTCTGGTCGCTTAGCTATTTTTGCTCCGTTAATGACGCCTTCTTCGATTTTGATTGTTGATTGTGTTTTGATTATCATCTTATTCCCGTCTTTTGTTTTTATCGTGATAGTATTTTTTGTTTCATCAATGATTTTTCCTTTGAAACATTGGTTGTTCTTGGTTGTTATCACAGCGTGTTTTCCGATTAGTTCGCCTCGAAGCACTTCTTTTTTCGCATTCATCTGACCTCTATGGTTTCTGGTGGGAAACCCATCTTTGCAAGGACGTCTTTTGTTCTTTGTTTGTGCTCACCTTGAAGCTCGATTACTCCTTCTTTAGCTGTGCCTCCACAAGCAAAAGTGTTTTTTAGCTTCTTGGTCACTTCTTTTATGTTGACGTCTTTGTCATTTATGCCTTTGATAACAGTGTATTTCTTCCCGTATTTCTTTTTTATAGTGTATATCTTTATTTTTAGGCTCTCCTTCGCTATGGTTTCACAAACGCATAACTCTTGTGGAAGCCCGCAAGTGGTGCATATCTCACTCATCTACTTTTTTTCCTCCTTCTCTTTTCTTATCGTGTTTATTTTCGCTATTGTTTTCTTGTATTGTTTGATCTGCCCTGGACTCTTAAGAGCTCCACCCATGGCTACTTGAGCGTTAAGTTTCATCAATTCTTTTTTTATCTCAACTTCTTTTTTTCCGAGTTCTTCAACGCTTAGTTGTCTTATCTCTTTTGCTTTCATAAATCATCAATCTTCTTTTTTCTTTTTCGAAGAAGAAGCGGTTTTCTTCTTGGTTGCCGGCTTTTTTTCTTCAGCCTTTTTCTTAGTTTCTTTTTTTGGTTTAGCAACTTTTTTTACCACTTTCTTTTCTTCTTTTTCTGTTATTTTTTCAACTTCTTCTTTTGTGGCTTCTTCTTGTTTTTCTGCTACGCTTTTTATTTCTTCTTCTACTTTTTCAACTTCTTTTTCTTCGATTACTTCTTCGATTACTTCTTCGTCAGGCTCACCTATTAATCTAATATCATATGGAAGCCTAATATTGCTTGGCATGATCTTAACAATTATCCCAACAGTCCCGGTTTTTAGCTCTGCGGTGGCGTACGCTTTTTTAACATAACTAACCGCGATATCCCCACATTTTTTTAGGTAACCAGCATAAAACCTCCAAGTCTTAGACCTACTGCTCGGAATCTTACCACTTATTAGTATCTCAACACCTAAGCTTCCTGTTTCTAAAACTCGAGTCATGACTCTGTGACCAATTCCTTTGAATCGTTGAGGCCCGTAACGCTCAAGGTTATTAGCGATTTCTTCAGCTACTATCTGGGCATCTTCATAAATCTTTTTTATTTCTTCGATCTCGATTTGAGGATTCTCAAGTTTGAAACGATTCTTAAGAGCTTTTGTTAAAGTCTTAATATTTGCGCCTTGCCTACCAATTATCAAGCCTGGTCTAGAAGCATAAATTATTACTTTATCCCCTAAAGGACTCCTTTTTATCTTAGTAGTGCTGTAACCTACTCTCTTAAGATTTTTTTCAAGGTATTCTCGAATCTCGAACTCTTTTAGTTTTTGTTTTACGAACTCTCTCTCAATCATTTATCATCAACTTTCTTAGTTTTTTTCTTAACTTCTTTTTTCTCGGTTTTCTTTTCTTTTTTTTCTACAGCCTTTTCTTCTTCTTCGGGCTTAGCAACTCCAACTTCTTTTTTTGGAGCTTCCTTAACTTTAGGCTCACTCAAAGTCTTTGACTTTGGTGCACCGGAGTCTTTAACTCCGTCTGCTTCTTTTTTCTTTGATGTTTTTTCTTCAAGTACTATCTCAACATGAGTTCTTTTCATCTGTCGCCTCCTCTGGCGACCGTAATGCCACTGAGTAGGTCCTTTGTTAATAACTAATTTGTTAATAACTAAGTCTGCTGGTTCGAGTCCTTTGTACGAAGCGTTGCTCTCAGCGCTTTTAATAACACTAAGGATTTGTTCGCTAGCTTTCTTTGGGTATCTCCCAGGACCAATTCCTTTTTTGTGTCCGACGTCTCCGTTGAAGCGCTTGTAAGGAACAGCGACTCTCTTACCTATTACATCTTCTAAAATCTTTTTTGCCAAAACAACTTTTTTTCCACGAATAAAATTAGCTATTTCTATAGCGTTCTTAGTACTAATAGACAAGCCTAATCCTTTGGCTCTAGCCATGGTTTTTTCGTCAAAATCGTTTTTTGCGTAACTCATAAATCATCACTTTTATCTTACTGATACGTGAGCGCTACTCCTAGTAGCTCCTACTCCTGGAGCGTTATGACCAACGCCTTTTCTAGTCTGAGCGTACTCGCCAAGTCTATGCCCAACCATCTCAGGCATGACTGTAATAGTTCTAAAATCATTACCTCTATGGATTAGAAGGGTTCTCCCAACCATTCTTGGAAGGATAACAACATCTCTACAATGCGTTTTTATCCTGTCTTTTCCAGCATTAATTTTTTCTATGAACTTTTTTTGCTCTTCGGTGTAACCTCTAAGCACTGTTCTTCTCTCACGAGATGGGAGGAGTTCTGCGAATTCTTTATCGCTTAACTTTTTTAATTCCTCAATTGTTTTTCCTCTGTATTTGAATTCTTTTATGCTCATTTGATCATCTCACCAAAACATTACTTTTTTTTCCTGCCTGTTCTCCTAGCACCTATCATTCCTACTTTTCTTCCTGGAGGCGCGTTTTTACTAGTAGGTCTAGCCTTTGATTTCCTGCTGCTTCTCTTATTACCAAAAGGGTGGTCAACAGCGTTTTGAGCTGTTCCTGAAACAATAGGCCATAACTTGTTTTTTGCTTTCATCTTATAATACTTCTTTCCAGCTTTAAGTATTGGTTTCTCAACTCTTCCACCACCAGCGACTATCCCGATGCTAGCCCGGCAGTCCGGATGGAAAACTTTTTGTTTCTTTGATGGAAGCTCAACTATTACTTTGTCTTTTAGCTTAGTAATGACTCTCGCACTAGTCCCTCCTGCTCGAACGAATTTTCCGCCGTCATTAGGGGTTGCTTCAACATTGAAAATACTTGCTCCTTCAGGAATATTTTTTAATTCTGTTACGTTTAGCGAGTCAGGGTTTACTTGTTGAGTGGATATGGTGTCTCCTACTCGTACGTTATCACTTGCTACTAAGTAACCCTTAGTGTTATCATCATATCTTACTTCGAAAAGCGGAGCTGAGTGTCCCGGGCACCTAACTATATCAACGATTTTTCCAGTTACGTCTTTTCTTGGAAGCTTACTCTTTCCCTTATACCGAAAACTCGGAGCTCTATAAGTAGGTCCGCCTTTTCCTCTTGCTTGTTGTATAAGTCTCTTACCCATTTTATTATCACATCAGTCCTAGCTTTGTAGCTATATCAATAGCTGGTGTTGAATCATCAAACTTAACATATGCTCTTTTATGTCCTCTAGGCGTAATTGCTGTGTTCACACTTCTTACTTTTGCGCCTAGTAATTCTTCGATTTCTTTTTTTATTTCTTGCTTATTGGCTTTTGTTGAAACCCTAAATATGAGTTTGTTCTCTGCTTCCATCAATCGCAAACTCTTCTCTGTTGAGACAGGGTTAATTATTACTTGACTCATTTCTTAACCTCTACTTTCTCAACTTTTTTGATGATGGCGTTTGTGAATAGTTTTTCTTCGTTTAATCGCTTAATAGCGTCTTCGGTGTAAATCGTGAGTCTTCCAGGACTAGTCCCCGGAGCTAATAGTTCTGTGTTTAGGCAGTCAACGATTTCTACGTCTACTCCGCTAATACTTCTCGCACTAGTTAACAAATTACTTTTTTTGGCAATCACTAGTAAAGGACCTTTTTTCTTCTTGTATTTTCTTCCTCTCATAGTTCCTTTGCCTGCCCGAATCTTTTTTTCTTGGCATCTTTCTAATTCTTCGCCTAATCCAAGTTTTGTAAGCATATCAACGACTTGTTTTGTCTTGGTTAACTCTTCTGCTTTTGACTCAATAACTAAAGGGTACTCACTTGGTACTCGGTGACCTCTATTCTCTACGAGTTCTTTATTGATGCTTGCGCTAAGAGCGCTTCTTATAGCTTTTCTTTTTTCTTTAACATTAATTTTTTGAGCCCAACCTTTGCTTGCTTTTGGAGGGTGAGCTCTTCTTCCTCCCTTGGTTCCAGGAGCCGTTGCTCCTACCCACATCATCCTAGTACCTCTCCTTGATAATATTTTTCTAGGGACTCTGCTTATACCAAGACCGTAACTACCCCTATACTTTCTTCTTCGCCTGCTAAGCTCTGCTGAGTGCCTCATACCAGCTCTTGGCTTAGCACCATATGCTTGTCTCTTGTTTGCTTGGATTGTCAAAACAGCTCTTTTTATTAAGTCAGGACGAATTTCTTCTGAGAATTGACTAGGGAAAACTATTTCTTTGCTACTTTGAGCTCCGGTTATGTTTCTTATCTTAGCTTTCATCTCTTATCATCCTTGGTGACTACTGACACTGATGTGTTCTATTGAAGGTGTTTCCATCCCCAATTTCTTATTAGGCCTTATGGCTTCTTTGAAAATTATGAGTCTCTTAGCTGGGCCGGCTACTCCGCCTTTTACTAATAAGTAATCGTTTTTTAGTTCTCCGTACCTAACGTACCCTCCTGGGACGTTGATTTCTTTTGGGTCCTCACCGATTTTTAAGAGTAGTTTATTGTATTCGACTCTTTGATGGAATCCCATCTTACCAGCGTGAGCTATTCGGTACATGAAGTGCGCGTGGCCTTTCCAACCCCCCAGACTTCCTGGACCTCGCCTTGTCTTTTCGCTTTTACTTTCTCTAAGAGCGATGCCGAAGCGCTTAACAGGTCCTTGGAATCCTTTACCTTTTGTTATGGCGTGAGTATCGATGAGGTTTCCTTCTTCAACAACGCTTTTTACGCTTATTGTTTTGCCGAGGTTTTCTTTTACGTACTCGTACTGCTCGGTTAAGCTTCCACCGATTCCCATCTCGAATATTTCTGGTTTTTTCTTGCCAAGGCTTGTGAGGCTTGGCTGCGTAGCGAACAAAATCCTTATCTCATCGTAACCTTCTGGTTTTAAGTCGCTTAATTTTTTTTCTTCCTTACTTTTTTTTGGAGTAAGCTTCCTAGCAAGGTTTTTGTCAAGTTTATCATACATTACTTGGGTTGAGGCGTTCGTTGCCCCTCCATAAGTTTTTTTGTAGAACTTAGCACCGATTACTTGTAGTGGCGGCACTTCTATTATGGTGACCGGCCAGCGTAGACTTTCTCCTTTTGTCATGCTGTGCTTTCTGTTATCAGTGAATAATATGTGAGTCATGCCTACTTTGTACCCGGCGAAACCGACAGGTTTGGCTTTATCAATCTTGGTAAACGTCCTTATTCTAGGTTGAGGTCTCTTAGCCCGTTTCCTAGGCCAAAATTGCATGCTTCCACTTCTAGGTTTTCCAGTCTTTGCCATTCTATAATTATTCCTACTCTACTACACTAACTTTTTTTTAACGTTCCTATTATTGAAAGATTAATCCTATCAAAGAATTTTTTTTTAGGAGACCATTTCTGGTGTGTCCTAACCACTCGTATACGCCCAGCAACAAGTTTTACTGGGTTTGAGCTTTCCTTTATCAGATTTGTAAAAAATTCTTTCTTTTCAGGAACCTATGCGTTTCTTATCTGAAAAAAACCATGATAACTGCTTTTTTTTACTCGGATAAGCCTTTGTTATTCCTCTGAGAAACCCCGGTCTATTTATAAAAGTTTTGGTTAATAAG
>JAAOYB010000001.1 GCA_018221135.1 Candidatus Woesearchaeota archaeon | reverse complement strand
GTTTGTGTTGGTATTACTATATAAAACTATCGATTATTAACAACTTATTAGTAGTAACAATAGAAAGGTTTATATAGGATTAATGTCACGTATTAAATCATGCCGTATCATTTCGAGAATTTAATGGAATCTTTTGTAAGGGGAGAAGAAATATACATCCCAACAGACTTACTCCAACCAATTCAATTAGGATTGTGTAAGGAGAGCCTAAACAGAGTCAACAGAGGTCTAAGAACAGACCCCATTAATATTTGGCCTATAGACGGCGGAGAAAGTTACGCTTTACTTGATGGAAAGCACACTACTCGAAGCGATTATGATTCTGGAATTCACGAAGTCTTAGTTAGTCTAGGTTACGATATGAATTTAGAAATCCGAAGATTCTTTGATGAACACAGCTATTATGCTGATCTTAACGATTTAGAAAATTGGGTTGGCTCAGACATCTCCGAGATACAGCACAGAGCAGATTTCGCTCGCGCAAACGGAATATATCACGTAAGAGACTCCAAGATAATTACAGAGACAACTAATGAACTTAAAAGAATGACAGATGAGGAGTTCTTAAAGTGGCATAATAGCCACGTAAGATAAAAAAAGAATTATTTTTTTTCTTCTATGATAAATACTGCGTTAACAGTTCCTTCCTGACCAGGTCTCGAAGTTACTTTTGCTTCTCCTTTATCAGTTGAGAAAACAGTTCCTTTAGTTAGCACGTTTCTTCGCACGTAGTGCCTATTAGCAGGGTTTTTAACAACGCTTAAGATTTTCATCTTAGAATACTTCTTAGTCTTAGGATCATAAACATTAGCGACGTCAGCGCTTAGAAAACGCGTCTTAGAATTCCCACCGATGACTCTGTCAGTTCTTTTCTTTACAGCGTCGATTTTTGGTAGAGTAGGATTATTTCCGCTTTCGAATTGTCTTTTCTTTCTACCACTAATATATCTTGCGCCACTAGGCTTTTTTTTGCTCCTTCTTTGATTAATAACCATTTATTCTGTGTAGGAATCGGTGTTCATTTAAAAAGTTTTTGCTTCTTTAACCGCGATTGTAGAAGGGCTTCTTCGACCAAGAACTGGTCCGTCATAAACTTTGAAACCCGCGTTTTTGAGGTTTTCACGAACGCTTCTCGCATAACTATAAGTTGTGAGGACGCCTCCTTGTTTTAGTACTCTAAAACACTCATCAAAGACGTCTTTAGTCCATAAATCACTATTTTTTTTGGGGCTGAAAGGATCAAATAGTATAGCATCAAAAGAACCAGTTTCTAACTCCTTAACACTTTTTTTTGCGTCTCCCAAAACGATTCTTATATCATAATTTTTGTCTTTGTAAACTTTTTTTTCTAGAGCTTCTTTACTTGCTTTTTTTATGATCTCATACTTTTTTGTATACTCTTTAGGAACACTTACTTGACTAATTTTTTCCAGTATTTCCTCGTCTATTTCCAAACCAGTAATACTTGCTTTTCTTAGTTTTTGTATGCTCGCTAAACTATTGTAGCCAAGTCCGAAGCAGAAATCTAGTATTGTAGCGTTTTCTTTTAGTTTGGCTGGAGCAACATATTTTTTTGTGGCTTCTTCTACTGCCCCAACACTAATACTATGATAGTAGTCATCGAATTCTTGGTTGTGATACGTTACGCTTCCATCTTTTGTTTTTATTTCCTTAAAAAAGGTCATGTATAAATTAAGTGATTCTTCGTCTTTATTTAAAAACATTTTTTTTCCAAAACCTTTATAAAGTACTCCTTATTCCTGCACATTAATAAATAATACCATAATTTTGAGGTGTATAATATCATGGAACAATCAAGACCATTAGACGCGCTGAACGCTGCAAGAAACAAAAGAGTAATAGTTGAATTAAAAAACGGAAGACAATACGTAGGAACACTAAAAGCTTTCGATATCCACATAAACTTGGTCATTGAAAAAACTGAAGAAAAAGTTGATGGCGAGCTTAAAAGAAAGCTAGACACAGTTTTTATCAGAGGAGACACCATCACATTAGTCACACCCGCATAAAAAAAAAATATTATTTTTGTTGATCTAAGATGAGTAAAGGAACCCCAAGCATGGGTAAGAAGTCTGGGAAGAAATCCCATATTATGTGTAGGCGGTGCGGAGGGCACACTTATCACAAAAGGCACAAGACTTGTGCTAGTTGCGGCTACGGTAATAGTAGTAAGCTTAGAAGTTATAGTTGGAAGAAAAACAAAGCATGAATTTAATTCTTTAGTTTCGCGCCGCATACCTGACAAAAATTTGCGTTAGGGTAATGTTTAGTCGCGCAGTTCTGACAAACTAATAAGTCCTCGGTAGGGTTATGAGAAGTGGTTTTGTGTGGGGGTTCTTGAACACTTTTTTGTTCTTCTTTTTTTGTGGGTAGTTCTTTGTAGAAACTCTTAAACAAAGCATACTTTATTACTCCGTAAAAAAAGACTGCGCCTCCAAAAAAGATTAGTAATGTGAACTTTGAAGAATTCATCGAGGCATTTAAGAAAAAACTTGTTATGGAGACTCCTAAGCCTACAAATATTTGCAGTAAACCGTTTTGTGATAAATTATTCACTTTGGATTTGTCACCTCAAAATAATTGATTACTTTTTTTTATTTAAAACCTTTACGCCACCCATATACGGCCATAAAACTTTTGGGATGTTTACTGTGCCGTCTCTTAGTTGGTTGTTCTCAAGGATTGCTACTATCGCCCTGCTCGTAGCTATGGCTGTGTTGTTGAGTGTGTGAACATAATAATTTCCTTGTTTTCCTCTTGCTTTAATATTAAGGCGTCTGCTCTGCGCGTCTGTGAGGTTTGAGCAACTCGCTACTTCGAAGTATTCTTTTTTGCGAGGACTCCAAACTTCGAGATCAGCGCTTTTTGTTTTTAGATCAGCTAAGTCTCCTGAGCAGCACTCCAAGACTCGTGTTGGGAGTTCTAGTTTTTTGAATATGTCCTTTGTTATACTCAACATCTCATCATAGTACTTGCGGCTGTCTTCTGGCTTGCATAACACTATCATTTCTTGTTTGTTAAACTGGTGCGTCCTAAACAATCCTTTCTCGTCGATGCCGTGGCTTCCTATTTCTTTTCTAAAACACATAGTGTACCCTGTGATTTTGATTGGTAGTTCTTCTTCTGGGATGACTGCGTCTATGTATCCTCCTATCATGCTGTGTTCACTCGTAGCTATTAAGTGTAGGTCTTCGTCTTCTACTTTGTAGCTCATCTCCTCTATTTCCTCATTTGAGAAAACTCCGTACAGTATTTTTCCTCGTATCATCAATGGAGGTTCTACGTAGAGGTATCCTTTCTTTATCATGACGTCTCTTGAGAAGTTGATTAATGCCATGTTTAGGAGTGCTAAGTCTCCTTTTAAGAAGTAGAAGCCGTTACCACTAGTTTTTGCGCTCATCTCAAAATCTGCTAGTCCTAGTTCTTCTGCTATTTCTTGGTGAGACCTTATCTTATAATCATACTTTTTGGGTTTCCCGATTTTCTCGATTTCTTTGTTTTCTTTGTCGTTTTTGCCAAGCGGCACGCTTTTATCGATGATGTTTGGGATATCCATCAACAATTTTTTTATTTCTTGTCTTTTCTTCTCGAGTTTCTCTTCTATCTTCTTTATCTCCTCAGGAATCTTTTTTGCTTCAAGAAGTAGTTTTTTTATGTCTCCACCTTTTTTTTTGGTTTCGTTAATCTTTGCACTCACAAGATTTCTTTGGTGTCTGAACCCTTCTGTTTTCTTGATTAGTTTACGTGCTTCTTCGTCTAGTTTTATTACTTTGTCAACTAAGACTATCTTTTTTTCTTGGAATTTCCGCTTTAAGTTTTCTTTGATAAGTTTTGGGTTCTCCCGAAATAACTTTATGTCTAACATTTTGTTCTTACCTAAAGAAATTGTGTTGTATTCTTATATAAAAATTGCTCGGTTTTTTTATAAAAAAGATTATATAGTAGTAAACCCCATAAAAAGGGTATTAAGGGTTTTTGTAATTTTTCCTAATAATTAGTGAAAAATTTATTTTGGGCGCGACAAGAGTGGAACCATCCGCAGAGACTATTAGAGGAAGTATTTCAAGGCTTGTTAATAGTTTTAGGAGGTTTTCTCACCTAACCGATTTTTCTGATAGTGATCTAGAAGCAACAACTAAAGACGTAGACCCAAATCTTATTAGAAGCACTTTAGATCATGACACAAAATACTTTCTTTGTAGAGATGATGGAATCCTTTACGCTGATAGACTAGGTAGAAAACCCTTGATAGATTTTCAAGCTTTAACAGGAAGAAAAGAACCTCCTAACTGGGTTCATAATGAGTATTTTATTAGTGGCTCTTTGTGTCCTAATTGTATCTCTGAGCAATCAGGTGGTAAGTACAGCTTAGAAGATGTTTATGCTAAGTTCTTTCCTTCAGAAGTCTTGTTACAGCCTCAATAAAGATTTGTAAATAAGATTAGTAATTTGTTTTCTATAATGTTTAGAAATGTGTTGAGTTTTGAGAGGGTTTTCTGCCACCAAACACTTGTGTTCATACTGATGGTTTCTTCGAACTCTTGGGAGTATATTTCTCCGTCAATTCCTAAGTACTCTGCTCTAACTAAGATTTTGTTCTCGCCAAAGCCTAGTTCTGAGCCTTTGACTACGAATTGGAATAGTTGCGCTGTTTCAAAGCCTCTTATTTCCATCTTGCTAGTCCTATGATTATAAGTTAAGTAAAGCTTTAAGTCCTCAGGTGAGCTGAGACTCTCTTGGCTTAGAGTAAAACTTATCTTTTCGCTTTCGCTATAATTAATGCTTTTTTTGTAATCATCAAATTCTACTAAAAGAAGTGGTTTGTCTGCTACGAAGACTGTTCCGTAATAAGCTTTTTTCTTATCTTCAAGCTCCGCAGTGATTATTAATGAATAACTTCCGCTTTCCTCGAAAGCTTCCTCGAAGATCACCCCTCCTTGTTGCCCCACCCAATCCTCACAAACTTCTTTGTAACACACTTTTATGACTCGATTAGTTTCTTCTTCTAAAACGCAATTAATCGTTAATGTTTCTCCTTGTTTAATGCTTTGTTTGTGCTCACATACAATATTTGCTTCGAGAACGTTATCTCCTGCTGTGTTCGTCTCTAAGAATCCATTGACGTAAGCCTCATCTAACTTAGTATTCTTTTTTGAGACTTCCACGCTTGTTTGGTAACTATTATTAAAGTTATCGTAGACTACGAATGGGAAAGTATAAGTTCCTCTAGGATCGCTTAAGATACTTGGAAAAACTACTTTCCAATACATTTCTTTTTGTTCCTTTGGTTTGAGTAGCACGGGTCTGCTCGGGTTTTCTATAGTGACATCTGAGGTTCCGATTAGTGTTAGTTGTATGACTCTGTACTCATCGACGTTGTTTTTAATCACTGTTTTTATGGCGTTGTAACTCCCAAACCCGACGCGGTCTTTTAAAGAATTAATAGAGATGCTCGCTGGGCTTTTAGTAATTGGTCCTTTTGATAGGATTGCGACGTCGTTTGTTGGTATGTCTCCTACTATGTTCGCTCCGTAACTTAACCATTCGTATTCTATGCTGCTCTTATCGCTATCAACTGATTCTTTTAGTTTTATGTGTCCTGCGTCTACGTAGCCTGCTTGGTCGTACGTCGGGTCAAAAGGTACCCAGCCGTGCCCTGGAAAGTAGACTTCCGCCCATCCGTGAGGTCCCCACCTCGTTGTGAAACTCGGGCTGTTCGTGTAACTTATACCTGAGACGAACTTCGCGGGTATTCCGAGGCTTCTAAGAAGGCTAATAAAAAGGTTTGTTAATTCGTCGCATACGCCTTTCTTGTTTTTCATAACCCACGTGCTGCTAAGACTAGCACTCGCTGTGACTGTTGATAAGTCGTATTCTATGTTCTCGTTAACCCACCTAGCTGCTTCGTAGACTACTTCGTATAAGTCGTCTTTTGACTGAGCTAACTCGTTAGCTACGCTTTTGATGTCGCTATTTATATCTATTAAGTCTGTGGGCTTTGTGTATTTTACTACTTCTCTAGGTAAGAACTCTAGTGGGAAAGCGACTTTCTCGTTTATTGGGTAGTAATCTGCTAGTGTTTCAACTACGTATTCGCTTCTAAACGTCTTCTCTCCAGGTGTTGGGTTATCCCAGCTAAATATCATGAAATCCGCTGCTTCTTCTGCTTTAGGACTCGTGATGTGGCTTATGACGCTTTGGCGATAACTAGTTAGAGGGAGATATGATAGTTTTACTGTTACGTATTCTACTTTGTACTTACTGCTCGTTTTGAAGATGTTATATGTCGTGGTAAGAGTCAAATGAGTTTTTATCTTTGATGAGTATAAGACGTCGTCGTCAACGTCTCCTTCACCAAAACTATTTGGCACTATTAATAATAAGAAAACTAGTAAAAGAAACGCTCCTCTTCTCATCAAGTAAGCTAGGATATTGGAGGTTTTTATATTTTATGATTAATTATTTTGTGATTCTTACTGTGTCTCCTAAGTTTACGTAGTTAAACACTGCGTTCATATCTTTTTCTTGGAGTCTTATGCATCCTCTTGAGTATGGTCCTTGTCTGAATTCGCCTTCGTTTAAGAAATCCCATCTGTGAATCCCTGCAGGTATTTTTTGCTTTGTTTCTGGGTCATAAAGAATTATTAGTTTTGTGCCTATAGGGTTTCTTTCTCCTGGGAGGTAAACGAATCTCTCTCCGGTTCTTTTTTGGAATTTCCAGTAAGGATTCTCCCATTTCTCAGCTACTACGAATTCGCCTCTTGGTGTGTCCCCGTTCAGACCCGTTGCTGCTGGATAGTATAACTTACTATTTTTTAGGAAGTGCGTTGATAGATTAACATCTATAGTATTATGCTCGTTGGCTTTAGGAACATTACTTAGTTCTCTTTCTACTACTGTCTCCACGTTTATTTGTGAATCCTTTACCTCATCGAATTCTTCGAAGCTTACTCTTCTTTTTGTACCATCATAATGGTTCTTTAGATGTCTTAATTTCATTTTATAAAAAAAAAGATTTTTTTTTATGTTCTTTATAATTTTGGGTATCCCTAACTCATTTATAAATATTTACTATGTAATAATTAAAATATTTAATTACATATTAATCTGTTTCTTATTAGATTTGGAAAAGTTTATATAGTTCATTCTTAGGATAAAAGAGTTATGTTAAGTGAGAGTAAGTTAAGATTACTGGTTTGTTTAGCTGACTTTGATGCTAAGTCCGAGTACCAAAAAAGTGGTTGGCTTCGCCAAAAAGATATAACCAGCAAAAAAATAAAGGGTGAACCTGTTTTTAAGGCTAGACAGGAAAATATTCCTAAGTATGTTAGTAGCCTTGAGAAAAAGGGTATTGTCGAGAAAAAGAAGCTAAGCTTAAAAGACGAGAGAAACAGACGAGTAACTCATAACGCGTACAGGATTAGTAAGGGTTACGAAGCTTACTTCTACATATCTGGTTGCTTGTTTTATAATAAGAAATTGAATCCTTATTACAACGCTTTTTACGAATCAGCTTACGTCAAAGAGATTGTTAAGAAGCTTAATCCTAAGATAAAAGATGTTAAGAGCTTATTCAAGTATAACAAGGCTCACGCTGAGAACATCATGGCGATGCGAGAAATCACCAAAAAAAAGAAGTGATAAAAGACGCTAGTGCTCGTCCATAGCCTGTTTGGTACCAGTAACCTATATTTTTCTAAAAAGATTGAGTTGTGAATTATTACGAAAACCTTTTATACATATAATCTCCTTTTTTTAGAAGTATGAAAAAAATATTCGCATTGACATTAATAGTTTTGTTAACTTTGGTCTTCTTAACAGGTTGCTCATCAAAAAATAAGATGGATGAAAAGAAAGACGAAATCGTCCAACAAGCAGAAAAAATATTACCTGAAGAAGAAAAGATAATATTAGAAGAAGCCATAAATGAAGATGGCGTAACGCAAGAAGATTTGGATGAGTTAGCTAAGGCAATGGAAGAATATCAAAAAGCCTTCGAAGCTTATGAAAATGAAACTTGAAAACGTTCAAATTAAAGATTTTTTAATCTCTAAATAGTACTAAGTGTTCCTGTGGAGAAAGACGCCAGTGCCCACGTAACCACCTTTTAGTACCCCTTTACTCAACGATTTAGGAGGGGAAATCGCACCAGGTATGTCATGGAGACCCCGAAGTACCAGCATTATCAGGAAAAAGTATAAGGTTTTTTGTTAAAGAATAGAAAAAAACGTAATTATTTTTTCGTATGCTATACAAAATAAATACAAAATAAATAATGAGATTCCTAATGCAATTATCATATATGTATAAAAGAAAATTTGATATCGAAGTATTGAATAATATGCCTCTTTTCTCTTCTTAGGTGGTAAAGTTCTAATGAGGTCTCTTGTTAATAATCTAGTAAGTTTGTGAATAGCATGACAGTGAGGGCAATCTATTTCTAGTTTTGGAGTTATTTTCCATATTCTAATTCCAGTACTTAAACTGAGTATTTCTGTGTCTGTGGATAGAGGGTATGTATGATTACAATTGGCGCAGGTAGCTTTTGCATTTATTTTCATTTTTCTATTATTGTTATTGTATCTAGGTATCTTGGGTTGCTTCCTTTTATTTCCCCTGTGAACTCATAGGTTTTGTAGAGGTTCTATGATTTCTTTTTTTTGGTCATTTCCCTGTCACCACTCTACCACCCCTACTTGAAGATTCTCTGTGGGTCTTCGGAGGAGATTTGGGATTCCCTGTGCATTTATGGTCTTCAGGTATCCTGTGTTTAGTACAGTGAACCTTATTACAATATGAACAAAAAAATTTATCCGAAAACTGAGTGAAACTATTGTTACAAATAGTACAAGTAGAAGTGTTATCCATGATTTCTTTTTTTGAAGGCAAGGAGTCTATTTTAACACCCAAATCCTCTGAGGACACAAAAGGAGGTTCCCATGCATCATCCATGACCTCATCGGAATCAGAATT
This sequence comes from Candidatus Woesearchaeota archaeon, assembly GCA_018221135.1. Lineage (GTDB taxonomy): Archaea > Nanobdellota > Nanobdellia > Woesearchaeales > BM511 > JAAOYB01. The sequence continues at coordinate 336 of JAAOYB010000001.1, read as the reverse complement.
ACCGTCTTTGTTTTTTCCGCCGAAAATTATTTTTTTTGTGATAATGAAAGAAGCATAAAGTGCAACGCCAATAAGAAGTGGTATTTTGTAATCTGTTATGAGATTATCATAACTTAGAAGATATATTAAACCACCATATAAGATGAGATAGATAAGAGTATATTTTAAGGTCTTAGTCTTAATCCTCATAATACAATTTTTATTAAATCTTTTATTTAAAAGTAACTGAAAAATGTAACGCCGCTTTCTGGCTATGTACCTTTTCGTACCTTTTTACAAAATGTTTTGTCGTCTAGAAGAAACCAATGGGTACAAAAAGAGGGTACGCCAGTGCCC
>JAAOYB010000016.1 GCA_018221135.1 Candidatus Woesearchaeota archaeon | reverse complement strand
GTTATTGTTAGATTATCATCGCTGGCATTATTAAACGCATAAGCTGTTACGTTTCCAAACTCGAATTTCTGGGTGTGTTTTCCTGATGTTAAAACTCTTACTGTGTGATAACCGGTGTCTGAACAGTTCCAATCCTCATAGAAGACATGCGTCCCGTTGAAACTAGCATTAATATTTTGAGCTCCGCATCTTAGACTTAACCATGTCAAATCAGCAGGGAGGCTGCTCCCATACGTTGTTCCATCAACCGCGCTAATAGTTAGATCAGCTGTTCCACCAGTGGTAAAAGCAACTATCCACTCACCACCAACCATAGGATAACTCTGAACATTAAGGATGTTGATTTCGACTTCGTAACTTTGGTTTGAGAGGTGAGGAACTACCCAGGTAATCCTATCAACCAACCCATTATCATTATCATCGTGAAAATAAGTTATCTTGGTTTTTTCTCTGATTCCTCCAGTGGTTCTGTAAAGAGTGATTGCTTTGCTAGGCGCTTCTGGCGTGATGTTAGTTGAGGTTATGATGTTTTGGTAATGAATATCGCTTGATATAACAACGATTTTTTTGTTGCCTTGTTTTTTCTCGGTGACTAGAGGTGCTTCGGTGTAATACTGAATCTGAGCTTCAAGAAGATCATCTTCGATAATTACTTCGTCGCTGTCCTTGTTCTTCTTAATCCTAAACTTGTCTTTCTCTAATTTCTCTCGGCTACTATTAACGATTTTTCTAACACTAACAAACTCAGCACCCTTATGAACCACGACGCCCAAATCCCTAACACTAGTATTCAGCTTTATCTTCTTAGTCCACCTAACCGGTTTTCCAGCCTCAGCAACTGATTGTATAGTCTCAACTCTTGTATCATTTTGTTCCAAGACCAAGCCAGTGATTACCTGGATCTCAACATTAAAAGACAAACTATCAATGAAGACCGTGGCGTTTTCTACTTCTACTCTAAGAGTATAATTGGTTTTGTTAGTGTTAAGCAAGCAAGTCTCAACACAAACATCACTAAAGCTTATTTGTTTTTGAGTTGTTACGTTCGTTACGTTCTCCTCCACTGTTGGCGGAAGTATTGGTTCTTCTATGATTGTGACGTTTTCTTCAACTGATACATTCTCTTCAATTATTGTGACGTTTTCTTCGATGATTGTTACGTTGTCTATTGTCTCATTAACCTCAATAGTAATGTTTTCTTCTACAGTTGTTTCATTTAGTTCAACAGTTAGATTTTCTTCGATTGTCTCATTGATTGATTGATTAACAAAAACTGATTCATTAATAATCGACTCATTTATTTCTACGCTAACATTAATTGTGATGTTTTCTTCTACAGTGATGTTTTCTGGTGTCTCATTAACTTCAACTGTTAAGTTTTCTTCGATTATTGATTCGTTTTCTTCTATAGTGATGTTGTCTATTGTTTCATTGATTTCTACTGAGATATTTTCTTCGATTATTGATTCTTCAGTCAAGTTTTCTTGAATTATTATTTCAGGTTCTTCAACGACGGGTTCTGGTTCTTGTGTGAGGTTTTCTTCAACTACGACTTCTTCAACAATTTCTTCTTCTATGATTTCTTCGACTACTTCCTCAGCAATGGGTTCTTCAGGGAGTGGTTCTTCTTCTATTGTGATGTTTTCTTCAACGACGAAACCGGTGATGCCAGCAAGACCGCCACCACTTCCTAAGTTGGTACTGTCTAGTATTAGTTTGTCATCCAAGTAAACACGAACAGTTCCTTCGCCAAGAATCTTGCCTGATATCTTTGCGCTTTTGATAATCCCTGTTGTGTTTAGAATAAGATTTTGAGTTGTTGACTCGTTTATTTCTAAGCCTAAGTCAATAGTAAAAGTTTCTTGGGTTACGCCAACTACTAAGCCAGTAAAAGCGGGTCGAAGAATAACCAAGCCTATGGTTATGACTATTAACGCAGCGATTAGGAAAGGGTTTTCTCTAGCGAAAACCTTGAGCAACTGCAAATTCCTCTCTAACCCTTTACTTTTTTTCATTCTTCTTTTTGTAACGCTGATAAACAGTTGAGATAGTAATCGGGCTCTTGCCCACTAACTCCGCGATTTTCTTAATCTTGAGTCCTTTCTTAGAAACCAAGTAATTCGTAGCGCTCTCCAAAACACTAAACGTCCTGTCAGAGAAAACGTCAATTGGGATAATTATATTACTAGAAACATCAAGGCTTACTTTCTTCTTCTCACCATTTTGGTGAGTTGTCCAAATCGTTCTGTCATCTCTTTGCAAAACTTTTGCGATTTGTGAATAAGTCATCCTCTTATTCTTGAGAAAACAAACAACGCCCTCGAGCGGACTCAAGCTACAATCAAAAACGCTAAGCGGGATGTCCTGCTCGGACGGCTTGGTTAGTAAGTCGTAGAACTCACTTTTTTTTAACTTATTTTTTTGCTGGAAAACGTTGATTTTTGTTTTTAGGTTTTCTAGTCTTTTATCGAGAACAATGTTACCACTACCAAAATCAAGGCCGTTTTTACTTAATTTGTAATGATTTACGCCTTTTTTCACGTGTTTTCACTTAATTTGTAATGCCAACGAGTGAAAACCAATAAACCCAACACTTAATATGTAAAGATTTGCTTTATATATTTTACTAAAAAGTACTTAATTTGTAATATTGTTTTATGACAATAAAAACAACTTACACTTAATTTGTAATGATTTACTAAGAATTCTACTTAATTTGTAATTATTCCTTTTTCTAACAATTTGCTGCTAATGAATTCTTTGTTGTAACAGTCTTCTTTTAGCTGGCAAGCCGCGCACTTATTAGCGCTATCAACAAACGGTGGAATATCTTTTTTCTTCAGAACACCCCTAACCAAAACAATCTGTTTTTTCAACTCATCTTCTAATAAAGTGTTGTAGGGGATGATGACTTCTTTTTTCTCATCGATGTACTTAACCATTCCCTCTTTTACCGTTTTTCCTTGAGATCTTAATAATAACATGTACGATGCAATTTGTGCTTTGTGACCAGGCCACACACCGGTGCTCGGACTCTTACCGCTTTTGAGCTCCACTGGGACGACTTCGATTTTGTAATCACGAACTTCATCAACTATCCCACGAAGACCAATCTTTGCATCACTAATACTTAATTCACTTACAATCTTAGGAGTAAGTTCTTCCCATAACTTCTCGCCGAGAAAATCGTGTTTTTTTATGAATTTTTGAACGTTCTTGGCTCGCTCCTCCGCCTCGAAAACAAGAGCGGGCCAAAATCCTTTAAAGAATTCTAACTCATCAATGCCGTGCTCTCTTAATTCCTTGCTGAAATTATTAATTGTTCGCCTAATTATCTGAGAGAAAACTCGTTTGTAAGCCTCAAAAATAGAATCATAATCTTTTTCTGTTAAGCCAACAACTATTTCTTCTTCTTTGTTATTGATCTCTTCGTACGCGGCGTGTTTAACATTTCCTTTTACCATTACTTCTTTTGGTAATTTGAAAAGCTTTAATACTCGCTCTAAGAAGAGTTTTCTTGGACAATAAAGATACGTGCTAATAGCAGTAGGACTAATCATACCAAAAAAGTTATGAGAGACGCATTTATAAGGCTTTTCTCTGCACGTGTCCAGTGGAAACCTTTTTATATAAAACTCAAATAAAGAACTCCTATAACAATGGATGACAAAAAAAGACTAGGATACATCACTAGAAACACTCAAGAAATAGTAACAGAAAAAGAACTATTAGAACTCTTAAAAACTAAGAAGACACCGAGTGTTTACTTAGGAACAGCGGTTACTGGCAAACCCCACGTCGCGTATTTCTTGTGGGTTCTCAAACTAGCAGATTTCTTAAAAGCAGGCTTCAAAGTAAAACTACTCTTAGCAGACATCCACGGAGCCCTAGACAACACGCCATGGGACTTACTACAAAAACGCTACGATTATTACAGCCTAGTAATCCCAGCGATGTTCAAATCAATAGGAGCAGACATCAAGAATTTCGAGATAGTAAAAGGAAGCGACTTTCAAAAAAGCGAAAAATACTTTTTTGATGTTATGAAGATGAGTACGTACGCAAGTGTTCACGATACAAACAAAGCAAGTAGCGACGTAGTAAAACAAGCAACTAGCCCGAAACTATCCGGGCTTATCTATCCTGTGATGCAAGCTTTAGATGAGGAATACTTAGGAGTTGATGTGCAGTACGGAGGAGTGGATCAAAGAAAAATTTTGATGTTCGCAAGAGAATACCTACCTAAGATGGGTTATAAGAGAAGAATAGAAGTCATGACGCCAATGATACCCGGCCTCATAGGAGAGAAGATGAGCGCGTCAGTTGAAGAATCAAAAATTGATTTGTTAGACGACGAAAAAGTTGTTAAGGCAAAGCTTAACAAAGCGTTCTGTCCTGAAGGAGAAGTTGAGAACAACGGCGTATTAGCGTTTGTAAAATATATATTGATGACTATAAAAGGAGATGCTAAACAGAGCTTCTTAATTGAGAGACCTGAGAAGTTCGGGGGAAACCTAGAATACAAGGCTTACGAGGATTTAGAAAAGGATTACGTAGCAAAAAAACTTCACCCCTTAGATTTAAAAAACGGTGTTGCTAAAGAAATAAATAACTTGCTAATACCTATAAGGAAAATTATGAGCAGTAAAGAAAAATTAATAAAAGAAGCATATCCAAATTAATACTTATGAAAATTCAAGAATTGCAAAGCGTTCTAAGAAAAAAAGAGGTTGACTGCGCGGTTTTCTTAAACACAAGTCTTGAAAAAAAAGATCCATTAGTAAGATACTTCTCCGGGCTTGACATCGAATTATTATTTGTTGTCATCCCTGCTAAAGGGGAGGGTTTTGTTATTACGAGCAGCTTGGATGTTAACAAAGCCAAACAAAATAGTAGGATAAAAAATGTTTATGCTTTTGAAACAAGATTAGATGAAACACTAAGAAAACACATAAAAACTCCTAAAGTCATCGCTGTAAATTTTGATTTCTTAACTAAGAAAGAAGAAAAATTCTTAAAAAAAGTTTTCAAAAAAACAAAAATAGTTGACGTCTCAGTTGAGGCAAATCAGCTTAGAGAGACAAAGACAACAAAAGAAATCACGTATATACGAAAAGCTTGTGGCGTAGGTGATGAAGTATTCAAAGAAACAATTCACTCCTTTGCTAGTTTCAAAACAGAAAACGATGTTAAGAAATTCATAGAAGAAAAAATTAGGAATAAAGGTTTTGAGCCCGCGTTCGAAACACAAGTAAACACTGCCAGCAACGCAAGCTTTGCTCATTACAAGACAAGCAAAGAAAAACTAAGAAACGGTTTTTGCATAATGGACTTTGGAGTAAGAGTAAACGGCTACATAAGTGATATGAGCAGAACAATATATGTCGGAAACCCATCAGAAAAGGAAATAAAAGTGTACGAAAACCTAAGAAGTTTACAAGAAAAAACTATTAGTAGTGTAGAACTTGGTTTTAGTTACGCAGTAATCGATGACATCCCAAGAAGCGCCCTAGGCGAGAAGTTGATTCACGCAACTGGTCACGGGGTAGGACTCCAAGTACACGAAAACCCAAGAGTCGGTCCTAACAGCCAAGACCAAGTACTAGAAGGACACGTATTCACAATCGAACCCGGAGAATACGTAAAAGGAGAGTATGGAATCAGAATTGAAGACACAATTCTTGTCACAAAAAAAGGTGTTGAAGTCCTAACCAAGTCAACAAAAGACTTAGTAATGGTGGGATTATGAAAAAAGGCATTGATTACGTGGGTGTTAGCATAACCTTTTTCTGCCATGATAGAGAAGGCAATTTCTTGATGGCGCTTAGAAGCGAGAACTGCAGAGACGAACACAACACATGGGATATCGGAAGCGGCGGCTTAGAATTCGGCGACTCAATAATCGAGACATTAAAAAAAGAGATACTAGAAGAATACACAACCAGTATTTTAGAACACGAATTCCTAGGTTACAGAGACGTGCATAGACTTCACGAAGGTGTAAAAACTCAGTGGGTCATGCTTGATTTCAAAGTCTTAATAAACAAAGACAAAGCAGGTAATGGAGAGCCTCATAAGTTCAAAGAAGTAAAATGGTTTAGGCTAGACGACCTCCCAGATAATCTTCACAGCCAATTCAATAAATACTATGAAACATACAAAGAAAAACTAAACTAATTTTTTTTGTTGAATTTGGTCATGAAATACTTCTCGCCTTCTTTTCTCATCTCTGTCTCGTAATAAAATCCTTCTTTTTCGATTACGAATTTTTTTATGGCCATGTAATCATTCTCTATCATTTCGTCTTTCATGGCTTCGAGTTCTTCAAGCTTATACCATTTAAGCTCGCCTTCTTCGCTTTGCACATGATTGAGATGTGTTGGTTTTAGCGTTGTCATAAAAAGAATGAAAGTAGCGATTTTCTCGTTGTTCTCCCACATAACCTCTGTATAGATACCGTTTAACTCCAAAAACTCGCAAGTAATCCCTGTTTCTTCAAGGATTTCTCGCTTAGCAGCGTCGCTTAAGTGCTCTCCGAACTCGACTTTGCCACCGGGAAGACACCAATAACCCTTATAAGGAGGTTTTTCTCTTTTAAGAAGAAGTATTTCGTCTTCATTAATTAATGCGCTTACAACTACGGGGAGAGGCTTCATAGTTTTATCGTCCATTTACCGTTTTTTTGGACGACTTTGTTATCAAAGTATATCTCGCCGCCTTCTTTTCTAAAATCCTTAACAATATCCCAATGCAACGCTGAGTCGTTACCGTTCTTTTTGTTTTCTCTGATGTTCTCTGGGTAAGCCATTCCGATAGCTAAGTGGATTGTGCCACCGATTTTTTCATCGAATAATAAGTTCTTGGTGAACTTTGTTATTTTTGGGTTCATTCCTATCCCGAACTCGCCCAAATAACGACTTCCTTTGTCCATATCAAGCATGGCATCCAAGAATTTTTGGTTCTTCTCGGCTGTTGCCTTAACAATTTTTCCTTTCTTAAACTCTAAATAGATTCCTTCGACTTCGTTACCAGCGCGGATAGCTGGGTAAGTGAACTTGATATGACCCTCAACTGAGTATTTCTCTGGCGCGGTGAAAGCCTCTCCGTCAGGCACGTTATAAATCGCGTATTCACTCTTTGCTTTCATGCCCATAATACTAAAAGTTAAGTCTGTGTCTTTTCCAACCAAGCGAACCTTCTTAGTCTTATTAAGAAGTTTCTCCAAGTTTTTGAGTTTAACACTTAGTTTCTTAGGATTAACTAGGACTGCGCCATACAAGAAATCTTCGTACTCTTCTAAGCTCATACCAGCGTCTTGAGCTAAGGCGTTTGTTGGGTAATCAATACCGCACCACCGCTTAGACAAACGAACCTTTGAGATAGGATCCATTACTTTGCTCTTAATAGCAAGTTTTTTGTGATCAACATTAGTGAACTCCCTAGTATTATAATCCGCTCCTATACCAATGAACACGTCGGTTTGCTTAGACTCCAACATAGCGATTTGAGGAAAATACTCTAATTGGTGTTTTTGAGCGTTCTTAAAAAAAATGTATGACAAGCCAGGTATGCCAATCTTAACACTAGCAAACGCGCCTTTCTTAACACATAAACGATACACTTCTTTAATTAGAGGAGCAGCGTCGCTATCCCCACTTATTACTACTTTGTCACCTTTCTTAACCTTTGTACTATGCTCAACTAAGAGCTTAGCAGTTTTCATTATTCGTTCATCAACCATCTTAAGAAAAAGATTTAACCTTGTTTTTTAAAAAGGTTTTGAAAAAAAGTGCGGGGGAAGGGATTCGAACCCCTGAACCCACTAAGGGACTGGATTCCTCAATAGTGGAGATAGTTTTTAATCACAGCCGTTTTGGCTCATCACTCAAATTTTTGAGTCCAACTCGTTTGACCAGACTTCGGTACCCCCGCGATAACGAAACCTTTGTTTCTATGAGGATTAAAGCTTTATTTATAAAGTTTTTTTAGAAGAAAAAAAAATAAAAAAAAATAAAAATTTTGTTGGTTAACCTTGTTTGTTTAGAATTATGATACTAAACCATGTGCTTATTCTGTGTCAAGGGCTACGTTAGCTGCTTTTGGGCCTCTGTCGCCTTGCTCAACATCAAAAGTCACACTATCATTTTCTTGAATGACAACGCCTTCAGCAAGACCAGACTGGTGAACGAAATACTCGCTACCATCATCGCCTGCGATGAAGCCAAATCCTTTCATGTCATTAAAGAACTTTACTTTTCCTTTCATGTTCAAATACTCCTTTTAAATTTTTTTATCAGAGAAAAAAATTGTAATCATAAACATTTATTGAGAATGACACTTTCTCCGATATTAACACAAAGGAGATAATTCTTTGTTTATAAACCCTTCGCATTTAGAAAACCGCTGTTTTAGACGTTATTCTCCCTTGATCTCCTCAAGTTTCTTGTCAAGTTCGTCGAGTTGTTTGTCAAGAACATGCAAATCCCCAAGCATAGGAGTATCATCAATGAATGTTGGGAGATCCGTTTTCCTCTTCTTAGAAGTAATCTTCTTCTTGGCTTCAAGAGCGTTTGCGCCTCTCTTATCCGCTCTAAGACCGAGTTCTGGAAAGCAATCATCTAAGTGACTGACTAAACCATTGATTTCTTCGACTTCTTTTTTTAAGCCTTCAAACTTCGCGATTTTCTGTTTTCTAATAAAACGAATCCTTTGAAAACTCTTCAATATATTAACGCTTCCCTTAGAGGCCTCTAATAAGTTACGCCTGAACTCTTTTGTGTTCTCAACACCCACATAAAACTCTTTCTTATCCATTATTTACTACAACAATCAAAATTTTGGTTCGTAAAGCATCTCATCAACGCCTTTAAGCTTTAATGATATATCATCAAGGTTGTTCTCCCAGAGTTCAAGCTCTGAGTCCTCATCGTTTTTAAGTTTGTTAAGCTCTCCTAAGAGCTTCTTTGCTTTTGTTAGTTTATCACGTAAAACTTTTACTATTTCGAGTACGTCTTTGTACTCCTCGATCTTTACGAAAACCGGCTCGTTATGCTCGCTCATATTGGTTCATCCTCTCTTTTTTCTTCAAACATGAAATTATCAAGAAAAATGATTTTTCTTTGTAAATCCTCAACTAGTTGATGGAAAGTTTTCAGCTTAGTTAATTGAGAATCTACGATGTTCTCAATTCTAAAAAGTATTTCTCCAAACTCAGCCGAGTTAAGCTTCATACTGCTAATACTGCTAAGACTCCTCTCATAATTCTTTACTTTTACATAAATAGGCTTATAACCCCTCTCCTGTTTCTCGTAACTATAATCCTCGTCTATAGGGCTTATCTCCTTGTTCTTTAAGAAGTCATCTTCTACTTCTTCTAATTTGTCTAAGTCGAGCTGCGGGCTTCTCTGCATTAACTCAGGCGGCGGCGCAGGAACGATTAATTCGAACTCTGCTTCTCCCATGAGAGGCAAATCCACGCTTTCTTCTCGTAAATCCTTTGTTTTCCGCTCGATTACTTCTTCAACTCTTGGAATCACCATCTCCGCTGGTGCCTCATCAGCTCTTGGAGGTAGTTCTTCTGGCAAGTCAGGCACACTATCAAAATCTTTTTTAGCACTAGGAACAGGTTCTTCTTCTTTTTTCTTGCTAATCATATCTTCTTCTTGGTAAGGCGGCTTATCTGGTTCTTCCTCTACTTTTGACATTACTTTGGGTTCTTCAAGTTTTTCTTCTACTTTAAGTGGTTCTTCATCAAATATCTTGGTCTCACCAGGCATCGGAATATCATCTTCTTCTGGGAGGGAAACCTCATCAGGCAACGAGATATCATCTTGGATTGGGGACTCCTCAGGTTTTGGAGGCGCTACTACAGTCATAGAATTAACGCTTTCTTCAGGCGTAGACGCCTCGCCCTTCACCCCTCCAGGGGGCGGGCCTATACTCTCAGTTAACTTCTTTATCTCACGAAAAAGTTTCTGGTCTTCTGATTCTTTATCTGCCGGCATAAAACAAACCACCCATAAATCGACTACAAAAAAGGTTTTTTTATCGAGTAAGAATAATTCTTGCTTTGAATTATATAAAGTTTTTCATACCATCAACAAATAGTAATAAAAAACGTTTTTTACGAAAACTTTTTAATAAAAGCGATAATTCCACGGTTTGGACGAGCTAGACTGGGAGGTCAGCCCCCTCTTATAACCACAACTGGGCTATACGGTGGAGTCGAAGCTTGGCGCGAGGCTTAACTCTAATAACGTTGAGTCCGAAGCTTTTGCGTCGAAGCCTTGTCCTCATTGACTCTTTGATTTAAGAACCTGGTCAGGCCTTGACGGGTGCAGCCATAACTAATTCTTAGGGTGCTTTGAGGGTCGCAGGGTGGAGCGAGGGTTTTGGGTCGCTTAACTTATCAGGTTTCGCCCAACGCTACGGCGTGCTCGTCCACTTATTCTATTATGATAGCTGGTTTGCAAGGCATAGCATTACTTGCTTTGTCCTCACTGCTTTTCTCCTCGTAAACAAGGCTTACTTCGCAACCGAACTCCTCGGTTATGCTAGTGTCTTCTTTTAAAGCTTGAGCTTCTGTTTTTTGATCGAGTACAGTAACTGGGATCTTGGAAGCATCATTAAGTAGTCTTGGTAGTAGTTTCGAGATTGTTTTCCCAAATACTTTTAGATCACCTTTTATCAAAACCTTCATTAACTCACCAGGATTACGAGTTTTTTTCATCTCCGACTTCAAAACCTTAAAAAACGCGTATTTCCACTCAGCACTAATAATCAATGTTGCTTTTCTTGGTTTCTCTATACCAGAGAGTTCTAAGACTTTTCTAATATCATGCTTAACTACTTGTATCATCTCATCAGCTGCTAAGGCTTCTTTATCAATTCGTCTCTCGTCATATACAGGCCAGGGCTGTGTCGAGACAAAACCCTCTGATTTATACAAGCCAATCTTCTCCCATAACTCCTCGCATATGTGAGGAGTGAAAGGACTAAGGATCAACAATAAATTCTTAGTTGCTAAGCCAAAGACTTCCTTATTCTTCTCCTTATAACGAAGTAATTCGTTAACAAACTCCATAATCGCTCCTATCGCTAGGCTTAACTGAAAATTTTCTGTTAACTCACTTACTTTCTTAATAGTGAGGTGAGTCTTTGAGATTACATGACGATCCTTAGTCCCCAACGTTTCTTCTTTGACTTGTTTAAAACTAATGTCTTCGAGGTTTTCTTCAACTAATCTTCTTACTCTGTTTATGAATTTGTAAGCTCCTGCTACTCCTTGATCAGACCATTCAAGCTCTTTTTCTGGCAGCGCAGCGAATAATATGAAGAGCCTAGCAGTATCGCTTCCGTACTTATCTATTATTAATCCTGGATCAACTACGTTACCAATACTTTTGCTCATCTTCGCACCGTCTTTTATCACCATGCCTTGAGTTAAGAGTCGTCTGAATGGCTCTGAGACTTTTGTAAGTCCAAAGTCTCGCAAGACTTTTGTGAAGAACCTCGCGTATAATAAGTGCAGAATAGCGTGCTCGATACCGCCTATGTATTGATCGACTGGCATCCAATAAGCGCTTTTCTCCTTTGAGAACGGCGCGTCTTTGTTCTTGTTATCGATGAACCTAAAAAAATACCAGCTCGAATCAATGAATGTGTCCATGGTATCTGTTTCTCTACGAGCGTCCCCCTTGCATTCCGGGCACTTAGTGTTGACGAATTCTTCTACGCTTGTCAACGGGTTTCCTTGACCTGTGAACTTAACGTTTTCTGGGAGTTTTACCGGTAAATCTTTTATTGGAACTGGAACGGCTCCGCACTCCTCGCAATAAATTATTGGGATAGGCGTACCCCAATACCTCTGCCTGGATATAAGCCAATCTCGTAATTTGTAGTTAACAGTTTTTTTGCCCCACCCCTTCTTTTCTAAGTATTCTGTGATATCGCTTAT
>JAAOYB010000015.1 GCA_018221135.1 Candidatus Woesearchaeota archaeon | reverse complement strand
TATAAAACTTTCTATTATTTACTATTAACTAGTAACAACACACCATTTTTTATAGGAATAAAAAGCACTAATAAAATAATAAAATGGTAACATACATTAATGTTGATGAGAAAATAGTTGATGAATTAGTTGAGCTAGGCTTCGCACGCATCGAAAAAAAAACAGAACACGAAACCGCAAGGCTACAATCAATGAGTCCTAAAGCCACCGCCATACTATATAATACTAAGAAATTATTGATTCAAGCAAGTGACGCAATAGAAAAAGACCTAGTAAAGAAACTAAGCGTTCTTGGTTACGAGCCAGAAACAAAAAAAGAGATAAAACAAAAAACGCTTCGAGGATTAGTTGTTGGTAGCGATGAAACTCTCAAAGGTGACACTTTTGGAGGCCTCGTAGTCGCAGCGGTGATGTGCGATGATAAAACACGGCTGAAATTACAAAGATTAGGCGTCACTGATTCTAAAAAAATAAAGGATGAAGACATCAAAAACTGGGCTTCTCACATAAAAGAAATAGTGGGCGATGCTCATGTAGTCATCAGCGTTCTACCACTAGAATATAACAAGCACGAACAAACAACTCTTATGAACAAGCTTCACAGAGAAGTCTTTGAGTATTTAGCAAAACACAAAACAGGAATAACGCACGTTGTTGACAAATACCCAGGGTGCAAAGTAGGTGACGTTGCCGAGACGAAAGCAGAGAGTAAATACGTAGAAGTCGCCGCGGCATCAATACTAGCTCGTGAAGCTGGGCTAAAACAACTCTACGACTTAAGCTACGAATTAGGAATAGAAATACCCAAAGGCTCAACACACGTAAAACAAGCATTGGACTATCTTAAGAAAAGCGGTAAAAATCCGAAAGGTTTTGTGAAGCTTCATTTTGGTAATGTAAAAAATGTTTTTGGTAAAATTTGAAAAAAAAGAATGGGAGCTATTATGGCGTTTCTACCTTGCTAGGTTCATCTTCACATGCTTCTTAATCTTCATCCCGTATTGGGTAGTTTTCTTCAAAGAAAATTTTAGCTTCACCCAAGTATCTATACTACTTGCCATCATGTTTTTTAGTCCTTTGATTTTTGAGATACCTACAGGTATCTTCGCGGATTTGTATGGTAGAAAAAATAGTGTTATTGCTTCTTACGCGATAGATGTTGTAACTTTTTTCTTGATTGGAATAACTAGTAATTTCTACTTGTTAGCGCTCTACTTTGTCTTCTTCGGACTAGCCAGCAGTCTTGAGAGCGGCGCAGGAAACGCGTGGGTAGTAGACAAACTCATACACAAAAAAAGAAAAGACTTACAAAAAGTTTATTTTCAAAAAAACGCTATTATCTCAAACATCGCTTTTTTCCTATCAGGAGTTATTGGATTAGTAACAGTTAGGTTCTTACCATTTAATTATGTATGGTTTTTTGCTAGTTTTGGTATGTTCGCAGCTATGCTTGTCTTACTAAGAGAAAAAGAAGACTTCAAAAAAACAAAGAAACAAAAAATTTTAGAGGTGTACAAAGAATTCATAGAGACTTTCAAAAAAGGAGTTGTGTATACCAAGAAGAACAAGGATATCAGACTTCTAACACTTAGTATGGTAATCTACATAGGAGGTTATAGCTTATCTAATATTAGTTGGGAGCCAGAACTAGTAAATCTTGGACTGCCAGTTTACTTGCTTGGTACTATGATTTTGTTTATGAGCACAATCGGGTACCTAGTAGCTTCAAATTATGATAAGTACACAAAGAAGTTCGGAAGAAAAAAAGTGATGATTTATGGAATATTATTCTATTCAGCGATAGTATTAATCGCAACAAAAATTTTTAACCCTTTTGTGTTCTTATTTTTCTTTGCGTTAAAAAACAGCACTTATGATTCTTTTTTGTTCCCAGTCTACGATGACTTATTCCACGAATCGTACACCTCAAAAATAAGGGCCACCATGGAATCAATTCGAAACATGGTTTATGGAGTGGGAGCTGCTTTGATGACTGTGATGGGAGGAGTCTTAAACGACGCGTTCGGGCCTCGAACCATGATATTAATGACTGGCATCATAGTATTACTAGCTATTACGCCAATCCAAATCTTAAGAGCTAAAAACAAAAAACTTTCTAGCGCTGTTTAGAAAATTATATAAAGCGTGACCCTTTGAGATACTCGTATAAAAAAAAGGCGTGACAACGCAGTGGGTGAACATGACAAAGATTAACCGGTTATATCTGCACGGATTCAAAAGCTTCGCTAAAAAAACAGAGGTAGTATTTGGGAATTCTTTTAACTGCGTCCTAGGCCCAAACGGCTCAGGTAAGAGCAATATCATGGACGCTTTGTGTTTTGTTCTAGGGAAAAGCAGCGCTAAAGGCCTTCGAGCTGAGAAGAGCGCGAACTTAATCTATAACGGCGGTAAGAAGAAGACGCCTATGAAAGAAGGAGAAGTAAGCTTGTTCTTTGATAACGAAAAAAAAGATTTCCCCTTAAGTGGCGCAGAAGTCAAAGTCTCAAGAGTAGTAAAACAAAGCGGTCAATCAATCTACAAAATAAACGATAAACCAGTAACTAGGAGTCAATTACTTGACTTATTATCAACAGCTAAAATTAACCCTGATGGGTACAACATCATACTGCAAGGTGACATCATGCATTTCGTGGAGATGAGCGGAGTTGAGAGAAGAAAAATAATAGAGGAGATAGGCGGCATCTCCGTCTACGAAGAAAAAAGGCAGCGCTCACTACGATTACTAGACAAAATCGAAGAGAAACTAAAAGAAGTAGACATCATCATGAACGAAAGGAAGAATTACTTAAAAGAATTAAAAAAAGAAAGGGACCAAGCACTCAAATTCAAGGACTTAAACGAGAAGTTAAAAAAGAATAAGGCGACCCTCGTGCATCAAAGCATGAAGAAAAAAGACGATGAACTAAAAGAACTAAACAAAAAAATTGATGCTACCAAGAAAAAAATTGATGCTAAAGATAAAGAGATAACCAAGCTAAAAGAAAAAGTCGCAGAGAAAAAAGAAGAGTTAGACAAGATCAACAAAGAAGTCGAAGAAAAAGGAGATACGCAGCAAGTAAAAATCCAAAAAGAAATAGAAGAAATAAAGATTGAGCACGCAACTAATAAGACGAGGTTATCTAATGTCGAGTCAGAATTAATAAAAGTAAAAGAGAGGATAACTCAGCTTGGTGAGAGTCAAAGCGAGCAACAAGGAAGCATTAAGAGAATCGAGAAAGAAAAAGAAGAATACACTCGCAGAATCACAAATAATAAATCTGACTTGAGTAAAGTTGAGAAGAAAATTGGTGAGTTCAAACAAAAACATGACATGGAAGGCGCAGGAGAGAAAGAACGCGAAGTAGAAGACTTAGACAAAGAAGCCGATGAAGCACAAGAAGAAATACAAAACCTAAGATTAAAAGAACAAGACCTGATTCGAGACCGTGACAAATTAGAATTCCAAATTAATAGTTTAGACGAGAAAATAAACAAAGTCTTAGAAGTAAGCAAAGAAAACAAAAAAGAACTAGACCGCCTCAAAGAGATGAAAGAAGAGTTCAAAAAAAGCACTCAGGAACTCAACACTTGCCTTAACAATGACAGCTCGTACTCTGCTCAGCTAGCAAACGCAAGAGACAACTTGTATTCTAACAATGAGAAGTTGTCGCGTCTTAATGTTCAAAAAGCTGGGATAGGAGAAAAAGTAGCGGGAGGCTTAGCCATACAAAAAATCTTAGAGCAAAAAAATCGTATTAGAGGTATTTACGGCACAGTCTCAGATCTTGGTTTTGTTAAGAGCGAGTACGCATTAGCATTAGAAGTATCTGCTGGTAACCGGATTCGAAGCGTAGTAGTCGAAGATGACAAAGTAGCGACTGAGTGCATAACTTATTTGAAGACCAACCGCCTTGGAACAGCGACTTTCTTGCCGCTTAACAAGATAAAACAAGTAGCAGAACCCAAAAACCTAAGCAAGATACTAAAAACCGCTGGTGTTAAAGGATTAGCATCCAAATTAGTGAGTCACGACCCTAAGTTCTCAAAAGTTTTTGGTTACGTCTTTGGCAGCGCAGTCATAGTAGACAAACTAGAAACCGCTAGGAAGATAGGTGTGGGGAGCGCGAAGATGGTAACACTCGACGGCGACATCACCGAGGTCTCAGGAGCCATGCAAGGAGGATTCCGCCAGAAAAGTAAAGGTGCTGGCTTCCAAGAAAAAGAAGTCTTAAGTGAGATTGAGAAAATCGAGAAAGACAGCAATGACTTACAAAGCGTGATATCAAGACTTGAGAAAACCAAGAAGAGTAATGAGGAGAGAATCGATAAGCTAAGAGAACACAAAGCCAACTTGGAAGGAGAAATAATTAAGACTGAGAAAAGCTTGCACTTAGAAAGCGATGACTTAGACGCCGATATGAAGATAAAAGAGGAGATAAACCAAAAAACTAAGAGCATCGCAGAGGAACTTGACGAGATCCAAAACAAGATCGGCCACGCCAATAAGTTATTGACTGATATGAAAATCAGAAAACAAAGACTAAGAAGTGATATCACTGAACTAAAAAATCCTAGGCTGCTCGCTGAGCTTAACACTTTTGAGCAGAAGAAACAGGAGTTAAAAGAAGAAAACATCAAGTTAGAAGCCGAGCTTCGAAACTTCGACTCTCAGATACAAACCTTATTAGGCCCTGAGGTTGAGAGCACCAATAAAATTATCAAGCAACACGAAAAAGAACTTGAAGATTTCAAAGAAGAAAAAAAGTCGTTGAAGTCCTTGATTGACGAGCAAGAAAAAGAAGTCAAAGTAAAAGAGGCTAAGCAAAAAAAGTTTTATGCTCAGTTCAAAGACTTATTCTCTAAGCGTGACAAAGTATCTAATGAGATAACACAAGCCGAAACTAAACTGATAAGTTTAGAAGAAGGCGCTAGGGGTGATGAGCAAAGAAACAACGTTGTAGGCTTGGACGTTGCGAGAATCAAAGCCGAGCTTAGCGGTTTAGAAGAAGAATATAAGCAGTACGACGGTGTAGGCGTGTACAAAGACAAAGCTGTTGAGGAGATAAGACGAGAGATTAATCAGTTTGAGCGCATGGTAAGCGACATCGGCATGGTTAACATGAAAGCACTTGAGATCTATGACAAGGTTATTGATGAGTTTCGAAAGCTTGTTGAGAAACAAAAAACATTAGATAATGAGAGAGAAGACATCCTTGTCATGATGAATGAGATCGAAGCAAAGAAAAAAGAGTTGTTCATGAACACCTTTGATATTATTAATAAGAATTTCAAAAACAAGTTCAAGACTCTTAGCACTAAAGGAGATGCGTACCTTGACTTAGAAGATGAGAAGAACCCGTTTGAAGGCGGCGTCAATATCAGTGTTAAGCTTACAGGTAGGAAATTCATGGATATAAGAAGCTTATCAGGTGGGGAGAAGACCCTAACAGCTTTAGCATTTATTTTTAGCATTCAGGATCATGAGCCTAGCAAGTTCTACATATTAGATGAAGTCGACGCAGCGCTTGATAAGAGGAACTCAGAGAAACTAGCAGAGCTTGTACGCCAGTATTGTGATGGGGCTCAGTACATTATCATAAGTCATAATGATGGCGTGATTTCAGAAGCAGATAACTTGTATGGAGTCAGCATGGATGAGCACGGCATCAGTAAAGTTGTGAGCTTAAAAATTTAGAGTTTTTTTAGTACTTCATCTAGTTTATTGGCGGTCTTCTCCCAGTCATATTCTTTGGCGGTCTTCGCGGCGTTAATAGATAGTTTCTTTGCTAGTTCTTTGTTGTTGAGTATTTTCTCGATTCTTTTTGTTAGCATGTAAACATTTTTTTTGTTGAACAAAAACCCGTTTTCCCCGTTTCTTATGTAGTGCTTGACTAAGCCCACGCTCGTACTGACTGGTATTGCTTGGCACGCCATGGCTTCGAGTGTTGAGAGACTAGTAGTCTCGGTTAGTGAAGGCAAGACGTATATGTCTGTTGCTTGCAGGTAAGGGGCTATGTTGTTTTGTTTTCCTAGTATCTCTACGTCTTTTCTGTTTCTTACCATGTCTGTTATGCTCTTAAGACCTCCTCCTACTACTAGTAGTCTTATCTCATCGTAATCTTTTCTTAATCGGATGAAGGCTCGAAACAATGTTTTTAAGTCTTTTTCTCTGCCAAGCCTACCCGCGTACGTAATTATTGTTTGCTCGGCGCTTAGGCCTATCTTCTTTTTTGCTTCTTCTTTGCTTTTTGGAGGCGTGAAAGTCTTGGTGTCGACTCCTAGTTGAACAACTATTTTTTTGGGTCGTATCTTATACCAGCTTAGTTTTTCGCTTATCTCAACGCTTGGAGTTAGTAATAAGTCGAATTGGTTGTATAACTTCTTTGCTTTTCCTAATGCTAATGCCCTACTAATTTTTTGTAAGAAATTGTATGGTAATGCGTGTGGGACTAACTCCCACTCCACGCTATGATTATATCCTAGTAAGTGTTTTCTTTGCTTCTTTGCTTCTCTTATCGCTGCTTCGCCTACTGGGCCGATTGTTTGAACAAATACTATGTCTGCTTCTCTTACTAGCTCTGCTAAGACCTTCTTTTTTGGTTTCTTCGCCGGTGTGAAGTCACCTATGCTGAATGGTTGTAGAGGAGTTCTTGTTATGCTTATTTTGTGTTTGTTTTTGTATTCTCCTTTGTAATTAGGTGCTATTACGCTTATGTTGTGCCCTTTACTTTTTAGTCTGGGTATTATTTCTTCTAAGAAGCGAGCGATTCCATCCCATCTAGGGAGGTAGTTATCTGTTGCTATGAGTATCTTAACCATTTTTTTATCTTACTTTGTAAAACACTTCTGCTAGGAGTGTTTTGTTTCTTAATCCCCACACTATTGCTCGAAGGTACACGCTCCAAAGCAAGACTATCAGCGCTACTGTTTGTGATTCGAAGCATCTTAGAGCCTCTATTTTCTTATTGAAGGTTCTTCGCGCATCAATTGCGATTCTTGGATTGTTTCTGTAGCGAATACTTATAGGGTTCCATATGTCAAAGACGTAGACGTCCGTCTTGGTCTTGGTGTTATCCGCTGCGTCTAGCACGGTTTTGTTTGTTTCTCGGTGGTCTGGGTGCGCGTCGTCTATGCTGTGAGTAAATATAATTGATGGCTTCTTTTTCTCTATTATTCTTTGTATTTTTTTGCTTACCCGCTTTTTTGTTATGTCTTCTTCAAACGCCACGTCTCGAACCCCAAAGAACTTCACTCCACTTCCTCCGATTACTTTGTCTGCTTTTATTGCTTCTTCTTCTCTTATCTTGCTTATCACCTCAGTTTTTAGGTGTGGGTGGCTGATCTCACCGTACGAGAAGATGTATGTGCTTATCTTGTATCCTTGCGACGCGTACCTTGCCAGCGTTGCTCCTGCTCCAAAGATTTGGTCGTCGCTATGAGCACAAAAAACGAGTATGTTCTTAGGCTTGTTTTTCTTTTTGAAAACCATGATTTTGTTAAGAAGTTTTGTTCTTAGTGTTTATAAGTTTTTAGAAACCCAAAAAAAAACAAGGTGAAGGGGGTTATACGTTGACTACGTATCTTAGCATCAGCCAGAAATGAGAAAAACTGCCTGCGAGAACAAAGATGTGAAAGATTTCGTGCGTGCCAAACCACCTATTTCTTGTTATGTAATTATCAAGGGAGTAAAAAATTGCTCCGATAGTATAAAACACGCCTCCTGAGACAAGCCAAAACAACGCGTAGAAATCGAATGTGATAATTAATTGTTTAAACGCCACTACTATTAACCAGCCCATGACAATATAAAGAAAGGTGGAGACCCCTTCACTTAGTTTACTAAACGTTAAGGTCTTTAAGAGCACTCCGAGTATGGCAAGAACCCATATGACGCCAAACAAACCAAATCCTATAATCCCTCCTAATACGAAACAAATAGGGGTGTAAGTCCCAGCGATTAACACATAAATCATGGAGTGGTCGATTTTTAGAAATACTGACCTTTTTACTGGGATAATATGGTATAATGAACTCGCCACATATAATAGTATAAGAGTCACTCCAAAAATACTGAATCCTACTATGTGCCAAGGCGTTGCGCGCATTGACGCAACGATTATCATCAAGGTTAAAGCAGCAATTGAGAGAATCACTCCTACCATGTGAAGTATCGCAGATATTGGCTCGTTGTGTTTCATACACCTACTACATTCTATTAAAGAGTATATATTTGTTTTCGTTAAATAAAACAATAAATTATAGAAGAATATGCGTCGGCCGGGATTTGAACCCGGATAGAAGGCTTGGAAGGCCTCAATCATAGCCGTTAGATCACCGACGCGTATATTAATGTAAAAATGTGTGATTTGTACTTTATTTAAATATTTAACGATTAAAAATAATAGAAAAGTTTTTATACCACCACATTCATAGAAAACAGATATATACTCGTAAACCGATAATGAATTGAGGTGTCAAAAATAATGATTTTCAAATATAAACGAGGCGTTTCTCCTATAATCGCGGCTGTTTTACTAGTAGTCATCACTATCGCTATCGGCGCTACGACCATGGCTTTTATAAGAAGTTTATCCGATCAAAACCTAGCTACAGCTGAGGAAAAAAGCACGAGGATTAGGTGCGGGACAGATATTAGTCTTGACGTCTTAGCTATTGGTAACGCATACAAGATTTGTAAGTTTGACGACCCTCCAAACGGGGGTTATATTGAGTTGACACTTCAAAACATTGGCTCAACGACTATTAAGGGCTTCAGACTCATCGTCTTAGGTAATGGTACTGATGAGTTCACCACGAGCGAGAACAAAACCATGAATTTCCAGGTTAACGAATTAAAAAAGATTAATATGAGTTACACTGACCCTGGAGGAAACCTTGGAGATGCTCAAGAGTACAAGTTAGAACCTATTATTCAAGGAACCCCTGGCCAGGACGTTTATTGTTCTGACTCGGCGCTTAGTTACTTATCAGAAGCGTTATATGACTGCTAAAAAAAGAATTCTTTTTTTTTTATGGTATTCTTCTTGTCTGCCTATACATATAAGAGTATTCGTCTGAGTCGAGTTCTTTTCTGCTTTGCTGTGCTTGTGGTTCTGCTCCTTGGGCTGAGGCAAAGAATATTTTGTCTGAGGACTTTGTGATTAATTCTTTTATTTGGTCTAAGTCTTCTGGTTTGCTAGTTTTTGGCTCCCAGTCAAGGTCTGCGTCGTCGTTCTCGTATCTTGGTATGATATTAATTGTTAGGTGCGCGTGTTCTTGAGCAGCGCCTGGGCCGTTATTGATTAATATGTTTGTGCCGTGGGCTCCTAACGTCTCAAAAATCGCTGTTCCGACTTTGTTCGCGACGTTGAATAAGTGTTCTACTTCTGTGTCTGTTAATTCCTCGAAGATTGGTGTGTGCTTGTTGGGTACTAGGATTGCGTGGCCAGGGTTAATTGGTGCTTCGTGAAGCACGCAAAAAACTATTTCGTCTTCGTAGATTAATTTGAAGTCCTCTTTTTTTTCGTGCATAGAGCAAATATCGCAATCTGTCATCTTATTTTAGTAGGAAGTCGCCCACGCTATCAAGGTGTGGTGATCCTCCTTCTTCCTCTTTAGTTTCTGATTCTTTAATCTCAGGCAAAGAATCTTCTTTTTGTGGTTCTGGTTCTTTTTTTGTTATTACTTCTCGCCCGAACATCTTGGATAAGTTGCCGATTAAAATGTTTTGTATCTCTAATAATTTGTTCGAGTCAACCTCTTTTCTTTTTATCGTGAATAAGGCGTCGTTTTCTTTTCTTGGCATGACATGTATCATGAAGTGCGGAGCTTTTTGCCCGGCTGCGGCGCCGTTAGCCACGAAGATCGTTGTTCCTTTGGTCTGGAAGCTTTGAAGCAGGCTTTGGCTTAGTTTCTTTGCCGTGTTAAATAGGTGTCCTATTTCTTTCTCAGGGATTTGTGGCATTATCTGGTAATGATTTTTTGGCAGGACTATTATGTGCCCTTCACTCGCCGGGTTGATATCTAGTATCGCTAGTGTTTTTTCATCTTCATAGATTTTTTTGCTTTGAACCTCCCCGCTTATTATCTTGCAGAATATGCATTGTTGTTTTTGGTACTCGTAGAGTTCCTCAGGGCTCATCTCAGAAGGATCCATGCTAATAAAGTGACGAGTATTAGTATTTAAAACTTTTTTAATATCATAGCAAAGTTTTATAAAGGATTTGGGATTCTTTTTTGTTTGCTGAGGCAACTAACCCCACAAAAAGTGTTGGTTGGGCGTAATGTACAAATAGTGTGTTTTAAGCCTCGGGGAGGAATAAATTAAATGGTTGAGTTCAAACTAAACATCTCAAACCCAAAAACGGGTCGGACAAAACAAATAGTTCTATCAGACGAGCAATCAAAAGCTTTGTTTAACAAAAAAATAGGGGATGTCTTCAAAGGAGAAACCGTAGACCTAACAGGATACGAATTCATGATAAGCGGCGGAAGCGACGCCTCTGGTTTTCCTATGAGAGGAGACGTAAGTGGAGTAGCCAAGAAGAAAATCTTAACAGTCGGCGGAGTCGGTGTAAAAAAGAAAAGAAGAGGTCAGCGTCAAAGAAAGACTGTTGCTGGAAACACCGTCTTTGAAAAAACCGCGCAAGTAAACGTTAAGATTGTAAAAGTAGGTAAGAAGGATTTATTCACAGAAGAAACTCCTGTTGAAGCAAACGGGGTAGAAGAAGCTCCAAAAGAAGAAGAAAAACCTGAAGAAAAAGAAGAAAAGCCAAAAGAAGACGATAAAGAGGATTCTTCTGAGGATAAAAAAGAGTAATGTTTATAAATAGGGGCTCTTTCCAAGACCTAAAAAAAAACAAAAAACAAGTTTTTTTCCCGTTTAGACTACTACAGTCTCTAATACGTGGGTAGGAGGGAATAAGTAAAGATGGAAACAAAAAAAGTTATTGAAAGAATAAAAGCTGCTAAGAAAGAATCTAAGAAAAGGAATTTTAATCAAAAAATTGACTTAGTAATTAACTTAAAAGATATCGATCTTAAAAAAACAGATAACCAAGTTGATTTCTTCGCGCAACTACACTTCGACACAGGCAAAAAAGTTAGTGTTTGTGCGCTCTCAGGTCCTGAATTATTAGAGGAAGCCAAAAAGAATTGCGACTTAGCAATTACTCAAGAAGACTTCAAAAAGTTTGCTGGTGATAAGAAAAAAGCCAAGAAACTAGCAGATACTTATGATTACTTCATCGCACAAGCAAATATCATGCCAGCCGTAGCTCAGAGTTTCGGTAAAGTCTTCGGTCCTAGAAATAAAATGCCCAATCCAAAAGCTGGGTGTGTTGTGCCCCCAAAAGCAAGCTTAGCTCCTCTTGTTAACAGCCTTCAAAAACTTATCAGGGTAAGCATCAAAAAAGATCCTGTGTTTCATATCCGGGTAGGAAGCGAAGACATGAAAGAAGAAGAAGTAGCAGATAATATTAAGGTAATAATCAATCAATTAATTCATCACTTACCATCAGAAGCAAATAATATAAAAAACGCTTTTTTGAAAATGACGATGGGAAAACCGGTGGAACTAAAAGTATAGGTGTATAAAAAATGAAGGCTCACGTTTCGAAAAAGAAAAAAGACACAGTTAAAGATTACGAAGACTTAATAGATGAGTACCCAATTGTAGGGGCTGTTAACATGGCTGGTCTCCCCGCTGCTCAGCTTCAGAACATGAGGGAGCAACTAAGAGATAAAGTCGTCTTAAAAGTAGGGAAGAGAAGACTTATAAAAATTGCTTTAGACGCGTCTAAGAAAAAAGAAATCACTAAATTGGAGCCTTACCTTGAGGGTCAACCCGCATTGCTTTTTACTAAGGGCAACCCTTTTGAGTTATTTAGTATTCTTAAAAAGAATAAGAGTAGTGCGCCTGCAAAACCAGGGCAAATAGCTCCTAAGAACATCGTGATACCAGCTGGTCCCACACCGTTCGCTCCTGGCCCAGTTATCGGAGAACTTGGAGGTATCGGTGTAAAAGCAGGTATTGAAGGTGGAAAAGTCGCTATTAAACAAGACGCCGTTGTTGTAAAAGCTGGTGAGGAGATAAACGCTCAAGTCGCAGGGATTCTTAGCAGGCTTAACATTCATCCTATGAAAGTAGGTTTGGATTTAACAGCTGTTTATGAGGATGGAGAAATCCTTGAGAAATCAAGTCTTGATATCAACGTCGAGGAATACTTTGATAATGTTGCTTTAGCTCATAAGTGGAGTTTTAACTTAGCATTTAACTCAGGGTACCCTACTGTTGAAACTATTAATTTGATGGTCACAAAAGCTTTTAGTGATGCTAGAGGCTTAGCTATTAGCACAACGATTCTCGCTGATGGAGTAGTAGGTGATGTTTTATCAAAAGCATATTTTGAGATGATGAGTGTTGCGAGCCTCTTATCAGATGATGCTAAAAGCGATGAGTTAAGAAACAATAATGTTCAATCACCCGCAGTTGTTGCTGAATCTGCAAGTGTAGAAGCGCCCAAAGAAGAAGAGGGTGCTTCTAAGAAAGAAGAAGAAAGCGACGATGATGGTGGCGATGCAGCCGAGGGCCTTGGGGCTTTGTTCGGCTAAATAGATCATAATCCTATGATTGGAGGAATAAAATAAAATGGAATACGTGTACGCAGCAATGATATTGCACAAAGCTGGAAAAGATGTCACAGAGAAAGCTGTTGAGAAAGTCTTGGACGCAGCAGGTGTTAAGCCTGATAGCGCTAGGGTTAAAGCTTTAGTAGCAGCTCTAAAAGACGTCAATATCGATGAAGCTATTGAGAAGTCAAGTGTTGCAGTAGCAGCTCCGGCGAGTGTTAGTGCGGCTCCTGTTAGTAGCGGCGAAGCAGCTGGTGCAGAAGCAACCGAAGAAGAAAAAGCTGAAGAAGAAGAGAAAAAAGATGAAGAAGCAGCGGCTGGTCTAGGCGCTCTTTTCGGATAAAGAAAACTTTTTTAGTTTTTTTTCCCTTAATTTTTTTTATCTTTTTTTGACTTAAATATTTTTTTTTGGAGACGATGCATAGTGAGTGATAGTAAAGCTAGTTTAGAACAACAAAAAACAACGGTTTTAAGAGAAGAAGTAGTTAATCTTAGAAAAATTCTTAATAACATCGATGAGGATAAAGAAAAAGTTTTTTCAGAGAAGACAAATGTTTCTAAGCAAATCTCTGATCTTATCAAAGGCGTTAAGGATGATAAGCGTAGTCGTGATTTGAAGACTCGCTCAGTATCTGACTTGAAAAAGAAGAGAAAGGAGTTTAATGAGGTTATCAAGGAGAAAATCGCCTTGGTTAAGGTTCTTAATGAGAAAAAAGCTGAGCTTGTTAAGAATCGTGGTAGTGGTAGTAAGAATCCTAAGCTCTTAAAAAAAGAAATTGATAAGTTAGAGTTTCACATCGAGACCGAAGCTATGGGTTATGAGAAAGAGCAGAAGTTGATGAAACAGATCAATAGTATGCGAGAGGAGTATAAGAAGCTTAGTGTTAGTAATAGCGTTTTTGATGATTCTAAAAATTTAAGTAAAGAAATTGATAAGTTAAAAAAAGAGGCTGATGCTGTTCACAAAAAAATTGTTGTCTGCGCTGATGAGTCTCAAGCTCTTCATGAAGGATTGATTCTTAAGAGCAACGAAATTGATGAGTTGAAGAAGAAAGAAGAAGAGTCTTATAAGGTTTTCTTAGCTAAAAAAGACGAGTTTAGTAGTGTTAATGAGAAGCTGAAAAAGAAGCTCTCTGAGTTATCTGCGCTTACTGAGCGAATCATTGTGAAGAAAAAAGAAAAGAAGAAAGAGAAAAAATCCCTAGAGAAAAAAGTTATTAAAGAAAAAACTCAAGACGTTGAGGAAAAGATTAAGAAAGGCGCTAAGCTCACAACTCAAGATTTATTATTATTTCAAGCAAATAATTCTGATTCAGAAAAGGAAGAAAAGGAAGAAAAAAAATAAAGTAGCTCTTTATTTTTTGTCTACTTTGTATTTAATATCTCCTTTTGTGGCTTTGCCACCTGCGACTACGTTTATATAATCATTTAGTACTTCTGGGATGTGCGCGTCTGACTTATAAGTTGCACCTGATGCTTTTCCCGCTTTGCTTCTTACGTGATCGTGGTGAGCCGAGTTTTGTACTAGGACTTGCTGTACTTTTTGTAGGTGGTACTCGTCATCAACAAAAGCTAATTTCTCTACTAAGTCATCCATGCCGTCTCTTAAGAAGTTAGGGTCCTCCCACATTTTTCTTCTCATTGTAAAGTAGTCTTGTCCTAACTTATTTTCTAAGTGTTCTATTACTCTGTCTTTGTCTGTGGCGTCAAGCGCTGCTTGGCCGTATTCTTGTTTAAATGATTCTTCTGCTAATTTGTGTAGGAGTTCTCCGGATTCCGCATCGTTTTCTAAATGGTAGGCTTTTGGTGCTCCTTTGTGTTCATCGCTTCCGCCTCTCTTACCAATTAAGAAACCATTAATTATGTTTGTTAGTCCGCCTACAGATTGTTTTTTTCTATCTTTTATTTTTGATCGTTCCTTTCCTTTATCTTCACTAAAATATGTGTCTATGTGTTTTGTTAAGTCTTCTGCGCTAGCATTGTAGATTCCGCCTTCGGGTTTGCTGAATTCTGCCATTTTTTTCTTTCCTCCACTATAATGGGTTTTTATAAATATTATTAGTTAAATGGTATTTGAGGGGTTAGTGTCTTATAAATTTTTCTATTATTCACTCCAAAAAAACAAAAAACAAATATTTATATATTAGTATACGTTTATGTATACTACTTTTTTTGTTTATATCACGTTAAAAAAACAGAGATCGAGGTGAATAAAGAGATGAGAAAAATAGCAATTATTAATCAAAAAGGAGGGGTTGGAAAAACAACAACGGCTATTAGCTTAGCAGCAGGTCTTTCAAGAAATAACAAAAAAGTATTATTGATAGACTTAGACCCTCAAGGCAACATCGCAACAAGCATAATACAAAACACCCAGATGGGAATTTATGAGTACTTATTTGAAGGAGCACAAATCGAGCAATGCGTAACAAACGCTGGTAAAAACTTTGATGTCATGACAAGCAACGAAACCCTGACAAAAGCCGAACACGCCCTCTTCCAAGACAAAAACCCACCAACAGTTATAAAAAAGAAATTAGACTCAATAAAAGGTTATGATTACATCATAATTGACTGCGCGCCGAGTCTTGGAATACTAAACCTAAACGCGTTGCTTTATTCTAAAGAAGCAATTATCCCAGTCTCAACTGACCCGTTAGGCTTAGACGCATTAAAAAAAGTCTCAAGCATAATTAGTTCGATAAACGAGAACTATTTTCATGACTTAGCAATCTCAAAAATCGTGCCTACCATGTATGATAAGAGAAACAAGATATGCAAAGAAAGCTTAAGCGCTATGCAAAACGCTTATTATACTAAGATAACTAGTCCTATTAGGGTTTGTTCAAAGACAAAAGAGGCTCCAAAGTACAAAAAGAGCATTTATGCTTACTCTAATAGTAGTAGGGGCGCCGCGGATTATTGGCAGCTAACTCAGCAAGTACTTCAAGACGAAGCGCATTACGCCGAGCAAGAAGAAGTGGTTCTTAAGAGTCCAGTAATCGCGGAGTAAACTTTTTTATTAAACAAAAAGGTTAAAAACCCTTTCTTTCTTCTTATAGATTCTTATGGGTAGCGAAGAAGAAGAAGCGTTGAGTTTTCATAAAGAAAACACTGGGAAAATCAGTATTAAGTCAAAGGTTAGTGTTAAGAACAAAGACGATTTGTCATTGGCGTATACGCCAGGCGTCGCGATTCCTTGTCTACGAATCCAAGAAGATAAAGACGCGGCTTACACCTATACTAATAAGGGTAATAGCGTCGCTGTAGTTAGTGATGGAAGCGCTGTTCTTGGACTTGGCGATATCGGAGAAGTCGCTAGCCTCCCAGTCATGGAGGGAAAGTGTGTTTTGTTCAAAGAATTCGGCGGAGTAGACGCGTACCCTATTCTTATCAGTACAAGAAACGTAGAAGAAGCCGTCAGTGTTATTAAGAATATCAGTGCGGGTTTTGGAGGTATTAACTTAGAGGATATTGCTGCTCCTAGGTGTTTTGAAATCGAAGAAAAATTAATTGATGAACTCGACATTCCAGTGTTTCATGATGATCAACACGGAAGTGCGATTGCGGTCTTAGCCGCGTTTATTAACAGCTTGAAACTCGCCAGTAAAAAAATTGGTGATGTCAAAGTCGTCGTTGTAGGCGCAGGTGCCGCGGGAATCGCGACTTCAAAATTATTGATTAAGAGCGGTGTTAAGAAATTATTATTAATTGATAGCAAAGGCATAGTTAGCACTCAAAGAAGTGATATTAATAAGTACAAAAAAGAAATAGCAGAGGCTATGAACATAACACAAAGTGGTGGTTTAGTAGATGCTATTAAGGGCGCTGATGTCTTTATTGGTCTTAGCAAACCAGGATTATTAACATCTGAGATGATTAAGAGCATGAATGATAAACCTATTGTTTTTGCTATGGCGAACCCGACTCCTGAGATCATGCCAGACGTCGCAAAAGAAGCAGGTGTTTATATCATGGCCACTGGCAGAAGCGATTTTGAGAATCAAATAAATAATAGCTTGGTCTTTCCTGGCTTGTTTCGCGGAGCACTCAATGTACGAGCAAGCGCGGTTAATGAAGAGATGAAACTCGCAGCAGCAAACGCACTTGCAGGCGCTGTTGATGAATTAAGCGTTGATAAAATCTTGCCCGGCCAATTCGATAGCGGAGTAGCAGAAGCAGTCACTGACGCTGTTAAGAAAAAAGCTGTTGAGACCGGCGTTGCCAGAAAACCTTAAATATAAATTACTATCTCAAAATAGTTATGGAAGGCGCAGAGTATTTAAAAGAAAGATTAGAATATTCAAAGCTGCTTTTCACTAATAGTAAGCCTTGGCAAATGGCGAGGCCTCTTTTCTCTGAGAACTTAACACCTGATATGAGTGTTGATAGCATTAATGATTTAAGCGTTGAAGAATTAGAAAAGCTTGGAATAAAGGGTTTATTCTTTGATTTTGATAACACGCTTGGATTGCATGGCGGCGTAGATATTGATGAAGGCGTGGATGAGAAACTTCGAGAATTAGTTTCTGAGTTTCCTTCTTTAATTCTCTCTAACGCTCTTCCTCTAAGACAGATCAAGATGCAGTCTCGTTTAGAAAACGAGTATGGGCTTAGGGTGTTGGTGACTGATTATCAAAAAAAACCTTCTAAAAAAGTTTTTGATTTTGCAATGGGAGAAATTAATATGAAGCCAAAAAACGTCGCTGTAATAGGAGATAGGTTATTAACTGATGTTGCTGGTGGAAACATTGCTGGGACTTACACAATAAAAGTAAAACCGCTAAGTATGAAGTCTGAGCCTAATCATATCACTTTAATGAGAGGAGTAGAATATTTTCTTCGACACGGATGAAGGCATATCTAAGAATAATTAGTAACTCCTCTTCTATCGCAGTGTTTTATTACTGCGCACAATGTGCAGTTTGGCTTTATTGGCTTGCACGTTTTTTGTCCGTGAAGAACGAATAATTCGTTGACTAACTTCCACTCATTTACTAGTATTAGTTTCATTAAAGCTTTCTCTGTGTCTTCTGGTTTCTTCGTCTTCACTAAGCCTATGCGGTTGCTTACTCTATGAACGTGGATGTCAACTGGGATAGCGTTTTTTTTAAAGCTGTAAACTAGTACGCAACCCGCGACTTTTCTCCCCACCCCAGGGAGTGTGAGTAATCCTTGCATTGTGTTTGGGACTACGCCGTTGTAGTCGTAGAGTAATTTTTTTGATAAGTCCTGGATTCGTTTAGTTTTTAAGCGGTAGAACCCTATAGGTCTTAGGATGCTTTCTAATTCTTTTGATTTTGCTTTTGCGATTTTTCTTGGAGTGTTATGTTTTTTGAATAATTCCTCAACGACTTTTGTTGTTTGTTCGTCTCTACTCCTAACGCTAAGAACACTTGCTATTAGTACTTCAAAAACTTTTTTGGTTTTGAGCCGCTCAAGCATGGTCATGCCCATGCTTTGCTCGTCTAGAATTCTTAGTATATCAGATGCTTCTTTGCTTTTTTTGGTTTTCATATTCCTTTTTTTGGTTCCTAGCGTTCATGTACAAGTATTGTTGAGCGTAACCTGCGTGTTCCCCCCACTTATTAGCTGCGTAGTTTCTCATCTTATCATAACTATTAGTGTGAACATCGTATTGTTCTCTTAGCACTTTTTGAATCCATGTATCCGCTGGGAAACTAGTTAGGTGGTTGAGGCTGAAAAGCATGACGCAATCAGCTATTTTTTTGCCTACGCCAGGGAGTTTAAGCAAGGTTTTTTGTGCTTTTTCGTAAACTTTTTCTTTTTTTAATTTCTCAAAATACGCGGTGCTTACGAGGTGGTTTACTTCGTATAAGAACTTTGCTCTATAACCAGTTTTTGAACCAAGTATTTTGTCAAAGTCATTTAGTGTGTTTATCTCAGGGAAGCTATAAGAAGTATAATTGTTGCACGTGATTGGTCTTCCGAAGTATTTGCTTAAGCTCTCCACGTTTTTTTGGATTTTAGGAATGTTTGACGCGCTTGAGCAGATATAGCTTACTAGGCATTCCCATGGGTCTTGGCGGATGAGTCGCATACCCCAATACTTGTTTATCGCTTCGATTATGTAAGGATCAGTACTGATTTTTTTGTAAATACTTATTAGGTCGTCGTCTAGTCTGAAGAAGTCTTTTATGAATTTTTCTGTTACGTTTTTTGAAAAACTTAGCTTGTCTTTTTTTTGTTTTATCACAAATAATACGTCTTTGTGGTTTACAAGAAACGCTCCGTCACCTAGGCGTGTGTACCTAAAGAACTGCCCGCTCTCAAGGGTGTTTGTGAGACTGAAATCTTTTACGATTATTTCTTTCATAGTATTATTAGAAGAAGAAATTATTAGTTAATTGTTTTTAAGGGTTTGCTTTAAAGTTTGACTTTGACTTTCTTATTATTTTTTCTTACAATAACGCCTGGGGCGCCTACGACTGTGCAGTTAGGTGGTACGTCTTTGTTGATTATCACGGTTTCTGCGCCTACCTTAACATTTTCTCCTATAGTTATGGGTCCGAGTAGTGTCGCGTTAGCACCTACTACTACGTTACTTTTTAGTGTTGGGTGTCTTTTGCCGGTTTCTTTTCCTGTTCCTCCCAAGGTTACTCCGTGAAACAAGACGCAGTTTTCTCCGATAACAGCTGTTTCTCCTATGACTACTCCCATTCCGTGGTCTATGAAGAGCCCTGGGCTTATCTTTGCGCCTGGGTGTATTTCTATGCCTGTTAGGAATCTTGAGATTTGGCTTAGGAGTCTTGGGATGAAAGGTATTTTTAGTTTGTATAAAGGATAAGCTAGGAGTCTGTGTATTATTAGTGCGTGGATAGAAGGATAAAGGATTACTTCTAAGATTCTTATTTTTCCTTTTACTGCTGGGTCGTTTCTGACTATGCTTTTTAAATCTTGATATAAACCAATCATCTTTTTTTCCCCCCATAGTTATTCTATTCTTATAGCTTCGTACTCGCATGCTGAGATGCATAAAGCGCAGTCCGTGCAGTTCTCAGGTATAATCTTTATTGTGTCTTCTCGAATTAATGCTCCTGTCGGGCAGGCTTCTACGCAGCCCTCACATGCTCCTTTGCAATTGCAGCTTTGGCACGCTCCGTCTTTCCAGCAGCACTTATCGTAATCGATTACTACAACCATAAAAAAAAGATTAGTTCGAGTTTTGTTAAAAACTTTTCTATTATTCCAAAAAGAATATAAATAGATACTAAATATTCTTGTTTTATTATGTTTGAGTTTAGCGTTGACGAAATTAAGAGGATGAGAAAACGCCTTGGAGTAACGCAGTCAGAACTAGCAACTAAAAGCGATGTTAGTCAATCCATGATTGCAAAAATCGAATCAGGCTTATTAGACCCTACTTATGGTAAGGCCAAAAAAATCTTTGAGACATTATCTGCTCTTGAGAAAAAAGAAGAGAAAAAAGCCAAGGATTTAATCCAAACAAATGTTATCAGTGTCAAATCAAGTGATAGTATTAGAAAAACTATTGGTGTGATGAGACATAACGAGATAAGCCAGCTCCCAGTCATTGATGAGAAGAGTTGCGTCGGATTAGTTTCTGAGACTTCTTTACTTGACGCTATCATTAACCAAAAAAGTTACGACTCACTAGTCTCTGAGTTCATGCTTGAATGCCCTCCTATAATCAACCAAGATACTAACTTAGATGTCATCACCAGCCTCTTAAAACACTACCCCTTAGTTATTGTCTCTGAGAAAGGAAAGATAAGAGGAGTAATCACAAAAGCAGACATCTTAACAGCAGCGTACAAGAAGTAATTATTTGTTTTCTAGCTTCGCGTATTTTATTATTAGCCTCGCGGTGTTCTCATCTTCTTCTAGTATCTCTGCTTCTTCGATTACTAGTTTCTCATCGTAGTTAGGGCCGCTTAGTACTAAGCTCTCAAACTCGCCGCCCTCACCCGCTACGTTTATATCAAATTTTTCTTCGAGCTCCCCTAATCTCTTAATCTCTTTAACCCCAATTTTTTTGTTAAGCCAACTCTTGTCCAAGCCGTAAGCTGCTACGCCGGTGAAGACAATCTCAAAACCCGCGCTTACTAATTCTTGCATGTACGCTAATTGGTTTTTGTGCCATAAAGGATTAAAAGTTTTTAGTCCAAACTCATCACATATTTTTTGTATCCGACTCCTTTGATACTCGCTGTAAAGCGCGCCTGTAACTACACCTTCTACTCCGTATCGTTTCTTGGCTTGTTCTAACGCTTTTCTTAAATCTTCTAATTCCTCTTCTTTTTCTCCTTTAGTCACGTATTCTAAGATTGGGATGCCTAAAGCTTGCGCTTGGAGCCTTGTTAATTCTATAGCGGGTGTGTGAAACATGTAACTATCAGGGTTCTCACTTATCATAATCACCAAGCAACTAATCTCATGCTTTTCTTTCTGCATTAAGTACAACGAGTAATTGCTGTCTTTTCCTCCGCTAAACAAAGATGCCAATTTCATTTTTTCTCCTCTAATAAGCTTGTGATGTACTCTGCTTTTAGTTGTTTGTTCTTTCTTGCTAATTTGTCTAAAGCGTTATTTATTCTTGAGCCGTACTGCGCTGCGCGCTTAGGCCTAAACGCGTATTCTTCATCCAAACCAAGTTCTACAGCTGCTCTTCTTAAGACTAACTTGTTGCCTTTTTCGTTGACTTTATATTTTGAAGGTATCTTCATAGCTTCTCTTATTAATTCTTCATCTAAGAAAGGCGTTAAGAGAGTAGTGTCAAAATGAGTTGATATCGCATCGTCTCGAAGTAAGTCTCGCTCATACATCCCGATAAGACCATTCCAAGATTCTTCATCTACATCCTCAGCTTTTTTGTGGCGTTCGTACCCCGCAAAGATCTCTTCACTTCCCAAGCCTCCAAATAAGTAGTTGACACCGTCTTTTTTTGCGGTTATTATCCCTGCGACTTCAACTGCGCCTACGCCTACGTTAACAACGTTGCTAAGTTTTGGCCCTAGTATATTAACTGTTTCTTTGATTACTTTTTCTACTTCTCTAAAATCTAAAACTATTATTCTTTGTTTTAATCCGAGTTTCTTTGCGATTTTTTTTGATATTTCTAAGTCTTCACTCATTTTTTGGTTTTCATCAAAGAAACCAACTGAGTAACAAGTAAAATCGTGTCCTTTTTTTTGTAGTAGGTACGCTATGAGTGTTGAGTCAACTCCTCCTGAGAACAAAACACCAAAACTTTGTTTTTTTGGGATGAGTTTCTCGACTGCTTCGCTTATTAGTTTCTTAATTGTTTCTACTGCTTCTTTCTTATCACTTATGACTTCTTTTGTCCTTAGATTTTCTATCTTTTTTTCCCAATCAGTTTTTGATAACATCCTAAGAAATTCTTAAATTAGTATTTATTTATAAACGTTAAGGCCTTTTTTTCCTGTTAATGGCACAAAGGTAAAATAACCAATGTTTTCTGTTAGGAGTCCTTTTTTTGTCTTGGTTGCTTTAGTCATGACTTGTGTGTACTCGCCTATCGGTGCGACTATGACGCCACCAATCTTTAGTTGGTCTACCCATTCCTTGTTCATTTTTGGACTCGCAGCAGTTACTATGATCTTGTCATAAGGCGCTTCTTCTTCGTAGCCTACACTTCCATCTCCAAAAACTATTTCGACGTTAGAACAACCCATTTTTTGTAGTGTTTTCTTCGCGGGTTCTATTAATCCTCTTACTATCTCAACGCTGATAACTCTTCCTTTCTCTCCCGTTATTCTTGAGAGGAGCGCTGCGTTGTACCCGCTACCCGCACCAATCTCCAAGATTTTATCATCTTTTTTTACGCCTAAGACTTCTAGCATGAACGCGACTGTGTATGGTTGGCTGATTGTTTGGTCAAACCCTATTGGTAAAGGGTTGTTGTCGTATGCGTGTTCTCTTAGTTTTCTTGGTATGAACTCTTCTCTTGGAGTGTTTATGATTGCTTCTAGGACTTCTTCGTCTCGTATTCCTTGAATTCTAAGAATCTTTAATAACTTAGTTTTCTCTGCTAATAAATCGTTTTCTTCTCTCATTATTCTTCTAGTTCTATATCGAAGATTTTTGGCAAATCAGATCTTAGTCTTTTCAGGCTTCTCTTCTTTATTTTGGACATTGTCTTGTTCATGTACAAAGATTTGTTTATCTCCATCGAACAAGTAAAAACGTTAGGGTATTGTTTGGAGAACCATTCTAGTATGTATCCTCCGCTGTAAGGTTTGTTAAGCGCTACTGGCGTGTACCCCATCAATGAAAGTTTTCTTACCATGCTAATAACTATTGGCATATAGAATCTTGGGATGTATTTGGTGCCAAAACTAATCTTAGGTCTTCCTTCGATGTTCTTCATGCTGTGCCCGTCGAATATTATGTTGAACTGGTACGCGTCTAAGAGTTTTTGTAGTGTGAAGTAGAACTCGGTGTAGCTCATCACCACTTCGGCTTTTTCTTTCTTGGTTAATTCTTCTCTCCACACTTTTTTTAGCCATTTCTCTGATTGGTCTTGGTAGATGCTTCTATCTAAGTCTCTGTTAAAATCTATTACGAATCGGCTTTGCTTGGAGTCTATCCAGATCCCTGCTTTTTCTAGTACTAAGCCTCTGTATATCTTGTTGGTGTCTATGTCTTCTTCTCTTCTTCGAAGACTTTTTTTGAAAGCGAACTTTTTCTCTATGGTTTTTGGTACCCACGTCCCGCTATGAACTGTTAATAAGAGCGTGTTAA
Organism: Candidatus Woesearchaeota archaeon; assembly: GCA_018221135.1. GTDB lineage: Archaea > Nanobdellota > Nanobdellia > Woesearchaeales > BM511 > JAAOYB01. The sequence goes on along the minus strand of JAAOYB010000015.1, from coordinate 7,274 downwards.
AAGCGTTTTTTTTGTAGTTATCATATACTATGACTCCTCTTTTGGTTATGGTCACCTTTAATTTCTTGTACTCGGGGTATAAGCTTTCAAGGTCTTCTTTTATTAATTGCCATAAGTTCTTGTCTAAGAAGAAGTTTTTGAAGTACGCCTTGTTACGGTCCCTGTGGAACTCTCTAAGTGTTCCATTTAGGAATTTTCCTAGTACTTTGTAATTTTTTAGTAGGGCTACGAAGTTAAGGTAAGGGTCTTCTTCTATGACGTTTATGATGTTGTTTAATGCTTCGAATAAGAAGAAGCGCTTAGATAAGCCTATGCTGATACTCGCGTCTTTTGAGGGTTTTATAAGTATCGGGCTTATCTTCTCAAATAATTTCTTATCAATAACCATGGCTAAGAATTATTGTGAGGACGGTGCTTAATATAATTAACTAAAAAAAAAAGTTTTATGGTATATTTTGTATATGCATTATTTTTAAATAAAAGTTTATCTTAGCACCTTATTAACGCCGTGTTAGGTGTTGGGGTTGGTGTGGTGAGTGAATAAAAAAAATGTTTTTTTTGTTAATGGGTCGTAAAAGAAGAGGTGAAGAACCAATCTTTTATTAAAAAGGATCTAAAAAAACAAAAAAACGGTTTTTTTGGTATTTGCTCATCAAACCCTCACCCACGACTTCTAAGAAGTTTTAAATATTAGTTTTAACTAGTCTTCTTATTAGATGAAAGGTGGTATTGGCGCGAAAGTAGCTGGTTTAGTTGCTGGTGTTGGGTTATTGGGTCTTGTTAATACTAGTTATGCAGAAAGTCCTAAAAACGAAATCAAATCAGGGGGTAACAGGAATGGGTATACCATGACTCTCCACTTTGAAGGCTCAAATAACAAGGTTTCTAAGAAGGATAGAGATTTTTGTGATTACGTAAGTGAACAAACAGGTATTCCGAGTAGCTATGAAGTCTTTAATACTAGGTATTTTAGTCCTGAAGAATTGAAAGCTTACACAGAAGAATTTGGTTTTGGAAAAGAAGGTTTCCCTAGCTTAGTCATCTATCATGATAACAACATAATTTTCATAGCAAAGAGTAGGAATCCTAAGCTTCAAGATAGTTGGGTTATACTAATAGAACAATACCTAAAATGATTATTTGAGTTGTTTTTCAATTATTTCTTTTTTCCAGCCTTTTGATTTTAGGATTTTCTTTATTTTTTCTTTGCTTAATCCTTTCTTCTTAGCGGCTTTGATAAAAGTGTTTAATGACTTTGCATATATTGGTTTGTCAGCTTTGTGATGAGCATGGTATGAATAAACACTTAACGCGCTAAGTATTAGAATCGCAAAAATCGTTGATAACACAATTATTAGTGTAAAACTGTTTTGCACCCAGAACTCTGTTGTCTTCCAATCCATTAGGTTTTGCGTGGTTTGAGTGTTTGAGAGATTGGTTTGTGGTTGTTCTAGTAATGCTTCTTGGCCTAATGATTGGTTTTCTTGAATAGTTGTTGGGCTTTCCACGCTTGGTTCTTCAGTTGTCGTGTTTGTTGTAGTAGTTGTGTTTAGTACTGGTATTATTTCTTCGTCTTGGTACGAGACGCTGCTACTCCCCCCGCCTCCGCCACCTGAGTAACAGCTTCCGCAATCAGCGCTGCAACTGTTGCAATCCTCGCCATTATTGCATGTTGCGTCCCCGCAGTAAGGCGTCTCTGCTGCTTGGTAAGTAGAAAACCCAGAGACGTTAAAAACAAATACTCCGCCAGCGTAACTTACTTCTTGACAGATAAGAGCAGAGCAGTCGCTTGCGTCTCTGAGTATTTTTGGGTTTAAGTAACTAAGACCAGTTAGTGTAAGCGTTGCTTTAATGTTCATATCCGGAGCGTTCACCGAATTTATTGTTATGCTATTCGGAGAGATTATTACGTCTCTTGAGAAATTAATACTGGTTGTGATGCTAAGATTGCTCGTATAATTTATGGTTCCGTAAGTGTTATCAAAAACTGCCTCGGATATGTTTTCTAGTTCTGACTCATTAAGGCCAGTCAAATTCGTTGTTTGATTACTCCAATCACTCATATTCATAGTAATTATTACTGGAGGCGTATCGTTAATTGCTTTGTATGCTGAGAAGCTCGTCACGTTGAAGACTAAGTCGTTGTTAGAGTAACTCATCACGCCGCAAGTTGCGCAATCAATCCACGTTCCATTTAAGTTTTCGTCTACTAATATTTTTGGAGCGGTTAAGCTAACATTATAGAAAGTTATAATCGCACTAGTGTTTAGTTCAGGGAGCGCCGTTGTGTTAATACTAGCGTAGTTGTCTGAGATGTTGATGTACTCGTCTAGGTTTAGGCTTGTAAAATTCAGTGTTTGGCTGAACACTATCCTGCCAATATCCTTTTTTTCTAAGACTGCGTCTTTTACGTTTGTGATGTCGTATTCGTTCTCAAAGAGCGTTGTGTCTGCGTTGAAAGAAAGGGTGTGAGGTAGGCGTTTTGGGTTTTTGTACAAACCAGACAGTCTATTATCTGCGTACGGCCTACCCCACTGTATTAGTCTAGGATTATAAGATGCGTTTAAGTCCCATATCATTAAGTGGTGTTCCCTGGCAACGATTACTTCCAAGTCGCCGTCTCTGTCTAAGTCGTCAAGAACCGCTGCGTAATACCAGATTATCCAATCACTAGTATCGTCTTCAGGTATTAGTAATGGCCAGCCTGTCACGTTAGAAGCGTTTACTTCATAAGCCCAGAAGTCATCCCAATAATAATACATAGGTGAGAGAATTTCTTGTTCTCCATCACCGTCGATGTCTCCTATGGTTACTCCTTCTCCTCCTCTTGCTCCTTTATCATAATTCGGCCATCCAGTAAAATTAGTTGCGTTATGATGGAATATGAAGATGTCAAAGCTTTTTATCCCGATTATTTCGAGGTCTGAATCGTTATCTAAATCAGCTAGGCTGAACTCATTAAAATCCCCAAAGTCAATGTTAGGTGTTATCGGCCAGCCTGAAAAATTTGTGCCGTCATGGTTAAAAACAAATATTTCTTTATTATCTCCGCCTATGACTACTTCTAAGTCTCCGTTGTTATCAAGGTCTCCAATGACTGGTGAAGTAAACGAATTAATATCGGCAGTAACCGGCCAACCCGTAAGGTTTGAGCCGTTAATGCTCAGAGCATATAATTTACTGCTGGTCTGACTCCCACCTATTATGTCTTCGGAGCCGTCACCATCTAAGTCTACGATGTTTAGATTAGTAGGTGTTATGCCAGCAAGATTTATCGGCCAACCAGTCACGTTTGTACCATTAGGGTACCAAACATATATTGTTGCGTCATAATCATAAGCTACTATCCCTATTGAATCATTTATCCTGATGATGTTTAGGCTTTCTATGTCTTCTGTGAAAGTCTTAGGCCACCCAGTGATATTGGTACCGTTAGCGTATAAGCCATAAACGGCGCCTTCGCTCCACGTACCTGCAGAAACGAATATTTCGTCAATGCCATCACTGTTTATATCAACTAGTAAAGGGGTTCCTGTCTCGAAGAGGTGTGTGTTTACCGGCCAGCCTGGCATTAAGCTTCCGTTAAGATAAAAAGCGTAGATTTTAGCATCGTAACTATCTTCAAAAGAATCGCCTATCACTATTTCTTTTCCGCTTGCTTCTTTTGAGAGTTCACCTATTCCTGGGCTGTAAGCAGTGAATCTCATATCCGTCCAATAAGGCCAACCATTCATTAGTTTTGAGTCAAGAATGAATCCTCCAGTGCTGTTAACACTAAAATTATCTGTGTTTAGTACAAGAATTAATGAGTACAATCCGTCTTTTCCTATGAGGCTCGTATTAATATAAGCTAAGGTATTATTAAGTACCGAAGTTAATCCCCCTCCTACTAATGTTACTCCTTGCGTGCTCCAAGTGCTATTCACTGAATTATTCTTCCACATAACAGTAAAGTTTTCAAGAGTGGCGCTGTACGCGCTTCCTCTAACTTCTAATGCGTCTCCGGTTTTTAGAATCGTTTGTGTGGTTGGTGGGAATACTAGTTCGAAATTATTAAGTATTAATATGAGTCTATCCTCGCTTGATAAATTATTAGAGTTTCTTACTACTAGTCTTATGCTTGCGTATCCATCGATTAAAAGACCCGTATCGAAAACTCCAAGCAATCCATTAATTACCTGAGAAGTATTGGTTTGTAAAAGCGTCCAATTAGAAGGACCAGGACCAGTAGCGTAATACAAAGAATAGTTTGTGAAATTGTCGCTTTTGGCTACGCCTGTTATATTAATAATACCTGAATGTGTATATAAGTCAAGGTCCATAGAGTATGTGTATCCTGAGCTGTTCAAAATAGCGACTGGGTAAGTATTGTTGAAATTAACCGCTGCTAGTGCGTCTACTCTTCCCATGCCTTGACTGGCGGGTTCGTTTCCTAAGTCAACCGCGGTTCCTCTAAGAATCATTTTTATTTCTTCTGGTGTTCGGTTCCTGTTTTTTTGAAGCATTAACGCGACTAATCCTGATACGTGTGGTGTTGCCATGCTAGTTCCATCAATTGAGACGTGCTTTGAATCTAAGCATAAATCTGAGGGTTTGTATGTGTTCCACCTAGCAGCGCATATCTCTACCCCTGGGGCTACGACGTCTGGTTTTAGGGTGCCGATGCTTGTCGGCCCCATCCCGCTGAAACTAGTTTGGACTGTGTCTGCGTCGTTGCTCGCGCCCACTGTTATTGCTAGGCGAGATGTTCCTGGGCTGTTTACTGTGAAGTACCCTGGGCCGTCGTTTCCAGCTGCGACTACGGCTACTACTCCGAGTTTGACTGCGTTGTCTAGCGCTATGCTTTTAGCGTCGTTTGGGTTCCCGCTCCCCCCTACGCTTAGGCTTAGTACGTCTACGTGGTCTGAGAAGTTTCCGTCTTGGTTTGGGTCTGTTGCTCTCTCAAACGCTGCTATTTGGTTGCTTGAAGGACAACTCCCACTACTTGTGCATATCTTGTAAGCAATTATTGATGCGTCTGGCGCTACGCCTAGCAGGGTTCCGTTCCCTGCAGCTGTTGCTGAGACGTGTGTTCCGTGGCCGTGGTCATCGATTGGGTCTAAGTCATCGTTAACAAAGTCGTACCCTCCGATGATTTTATTGCCGCATTTTGTGTAATTGCTTTTTTGTGAGCCGTTAAGAACGTAGTCTATTTCGAATCCCCACTTAACAACAGAGTAATCTGTGACTAAGTTTATTTTTATGGTGTCGCCGTTCGCTGAATAACTCCAGCGGTCTTGGTAGTCTCCAGTAATTGTTTGGAGTACTGTGTCGTTCTCATTGAGTACGTATATGTAATCGTAATTGTTCTCTGTTGAGATATTACTGAAATGAACTGCGATCTTGGCGTATCCTGGCTTGGTTATAGTCCAAGTATTATTGTAATTAGTAGTATAATTATGAGGTGAGTCTAAGCTATGTGATTCATTTGTCCCGTCTATGTAGAAGAGGTCTGTGCAGTTCCCTAAGTCGCTATGGTTGTAATCTATTCCTGTGTCAAGAACTGCTATTGTTACGTTTTTTCCTGTGATGTTGTTTCCGTAGATATCTGTTAAGTTCCATACTTGATCTGCTCCTATTAAGGGTACTGAGACATTAAGTGTCACAAATGATATTTTGTCTTCGTAAACTTCTTTTACTCCTGATAAGCTTCTTATCTTAGCTATTTCTCGAGGTGCTGCTTTTACTGTAAAAGCGTTTAGGACGTTTTTGAAAGTCTTAGAATCTTTGTTTTGATTTTTTGTTATTTTTTCTGCTTCTTTTATTAGCCTTTTTTGTTCTTGTTCAATCCTTATTTTTTGGCCTTGAAGCCTTGTGCCTTTATCTTCTTTAGGCTTCTTAATCTTTTTTTCTTTCTCGTAATTTGTTTCTACCACTATTAGTGGTTCGTCTTCTAGTTCGACTATCCAATTCCTAATTAAAGCCTTATCGTATCTCTCTACTTGTTTTTGTTCTGCTAACTCTTTTTTTTCCTGTATTTCTTCTATTGTTATTTGTCCTGTGAACTCCGTGTATCTTATAAGGAATGGCGTGAATAAAAGAAGTGTAAATAGTATCATCGATACTAGAATAAAATAATATTTAGTGTGTTGCTGCCTCATGTTTACAAAAACCCAAAACGATTAATTCCCTAAATTAATACTTGTTTTTTCGGTTTATTGCTATTTAAACCTATCGGAAAAAAAGTTTTTGTCGTGGAAGAAACAAAAGCATATATGTATATTCTAAAATATATTTTTTGTTATAACAATGCTTATAAATAAGTATCTCATTTCTTTTTTTTAATATCTTTCGGGATATTGGGGTTGGCGGTGAGCGAAAAAAAACTTCGTGAAAGTACCGTAAAAAACTCATAAGAAGAAAACAAATTATTTAGGGATTGACCCCCGTCAAAAGGGTGAGAGACCAAAGATTTTTTGTAAGTAAGCTTAAGAGAATTGGTAGAGAATGAAAAAAAGTAGTTCACCTAAAACCACTTTCTCAATTCCTAAAATAATTGTTTCTTAGTTAGATTTATAAATAATTAATCATATAATAAAACCATAAAAATGTTTAGGGGACTTAAAATTTCGCTAGTGTTGTTTGTAACTTTATTATTTTTGATACTAATCCTAAAATAATTCTTTTTTTTGTGTGTGTATTTAAATATAATAATGTATTATTAATCTAAAATTTTACTATTTGGAAGTGATTGTTAGTGGTTGTTGAGGGTTTGTTGGGGAGACTTGCGAAGTTTCAGGAGAAATATCCTGTGCCTATATTATTAGTAGCCTTAACTATTATTTTATTGGTTTATCAGCCATTTTCAAAAAGAAAAGCGGTTTTTTTATTTAAAACTATTTCTTTTAAAAAAAAAAATTAAGAATTATCTGTTTTTGTATAGTGTTACGCCAGCGCTTGTCAGGACACCGAGTCCTAGTCCTAGCATTCCTAGGCTTGCTGCTTCACCGGTGAAAAGCCCGATGCCTACGCCTATGAATATCCCTGACATTATTATCTTGCCATGTAGTTGTTTGTCCGCGCTTCCAAGCTTTGCCGGCTTAGCTGCTACTTTTGGTTTGCTTGCTTTTTTTGCTGCCATTATAAAAAATCACCCTTTTATTTATTAAAATAATAATTATTTTTTTAGTCCTATTAGTATATAAATGTTTTTATAAAAGAAAAAAAAGAATTAATAAAAGTTTTAGTATACTCGAAAGTAAGGATCTACTTTTTTTGGTTGTTTTCCTTTCTTT
>JAAOYB010000062.1 GCA_018221135.1 Candidatus Woesearchaeota archaeon | reverse complement strand
TATTAAGCATCCTCTTAGTGACTATCTTAGTTATAAACACGACGCTTCTAGCATTAAAAAAGATTAAGCCATTAACGTTCTGGACGATTACTATAGTAATCTTTATAATAAGCAAAACAAAATATTTCAAAAAGGTATAGATGAGCAGCAAAAAAGACTTAAGATTACTTGAAGAAAAACTAAACTTAATCCAAACAGAGGTTTTCGAATCAAAAATCTACATAGAAATTAGCTTAATAACCTTAGTCTTCATATTCTTCGCGTTTTTTACAGAACAAAGCTTCGTAACATATGTTTTAAACAATAAAGTCTTAGCGGTTTTCATAGTCTTAATCCTAAGCGTATTATCAATAATGATAATATACCTATTAAGTCACGTCATACTAGTGGCTAATAATAGGAAGCAAAAAATAAAAAAAGAAAAAAATTCAGCTCTTCGTGATTGGACTGAATAAAAAAAAATAAAAAAAGTTTATTTCTTATTTAACGAATACAGGAGGTCGATTCTTATTAAGAACAGTTACTTGAACGTGTTGGAATGTTTCTAACTCGCCATCACTAACAGTGATAGTCACGATGTACTCTCCAGAATCATCATAGGTTGTTTCGTACTCGTCTTCAGTCATCCAACCACTATACGAGGTGCTAACCCTGTCTCCTTCAGGATCGTAAGCAATAGGCATAAACTTAACGTTTTCTGTTTCTTCTACAACAACGTCTTCTACTACTTCAAGAATCGGCGCCCTGTTCGAAGGCAGAACCACTAGTGCGAAGCTCTTAGTAACGCTATCTTCTCCATCGCTAACAGTTACTTTTGCGTCGTAAGAATCAGCGTCGCCTTTCTTAGTAAGCCATTCCCCGAGGCTGTTTATAGGCTCAGAGTACTCAGCTGTTACGTCGTCTCCATCAGGATCATAAAATACTGGGGTGACAACAATTCTTTGACCTTCCATGACTTCTAAATCAGCTAGGTCTTCTAACACAGGTGGTCTGTTAACATCTTCGATTATTGCTTGGATTGTTTTTGAAACCTTGGTTTTGCCATCATTAGCAATTATTACTACTTCGTACTCTCCTGCGACGTCGTATCCTAAATTATAGGTTTTTCCAAAATCCCATCCACCAACGCTGTAAACCACGTCATCGCCGTCTTCATCGCTGATAAGGGGTTCAAGAATCATCTTCTCGCCTTCCTTAAAAACAGCTGGTGATTCGATTCCAATTATTGGTGCGTGATTGACTTTTTTAACGTAGATAGTAACATTTAAAGTAGTGATTGATAACTCATCACTTGCAAAAATAGTTGCCACGTAAAACCCTGCGTCGCCTTCTATTGTTTGCCAAGCGCCACTTGAATCAAATGGTTGTGTGAAGTTGTAGCTTACCATGTCGCCGTCTGGATCTATGGCTTTGGTATCTAGGATTAATAAGTCTCCTTCATTTATTACGAAGTCTGCTGCTTCTTCGATTAATGTTTGGTTTAACGCGGCTTGGCTTAACACTTTTTGGTGCTGCGCTTTACAAAAACTAGAAATGTTGTTTACTGGTATACAGATAATGTTTGCTTCTTCATCTTTGAAACTTACTTCGTTGCACGCAGATAAGAATGTTAGTGTTGTGATCAGTATTATTAATAGGATTTTTTTGTTTTTGTTCATGTTATATAACCACCCAAAAAACCATTTTTTTAGTATTATCGAGTAAATAATGTTTGTTGTTATTCTAAAATAAAGAAACTAATATTTAAAGATTACTATACCACAAAAAATGTTTCAAAAAAATGTTTTTTTAGAATTCTTCAAATTCTTCAATTTCTTCGATTTTTTTTAGGAGACCTTTGTTTCTTAGAACTCCTACTTGGTTTGGCTTGTACTTAAAAACTATGTCGCCTTTGCCATCACCTGAGAACTCCCAAGGCTCAACTAAGACTATATTCCCTTCTCGCACCCAAAGAAACCTCTTAAGACGACCCGGGATTCTACAAACCCTGACTTTTCCATCAAAGCACCTAACACGACACCGGCTGCCCCCTAGTCTTTGATCAAGTACTCCTAAGACTTCTCTTCCTCGAGGTAACTTTATACGCCTAATATCTGTTAGTTCTTGTTGGCGTTTCTTCTCGGCTTCTTCTCTTTGACTTTTAGTCAAATGAGAATTATCAGTTTTTTGCTCCATTCTAAGAGAATAAGAAAAAAGGCGTATTTATAAATTCTTTGATTAACAAGAAAACAAGATATTTATATAAATAAAAAAGTTATGTTTAGATATAAAAATGGTTGACTTAATCATAATAGGTGTCTTAGCAATTTCTTTAGTATTATTAGCGCTTCCACTTAACCTCGCAGTAAAGATGCTTGGAGGAACCTCTACGATTTTTGGCGTCTTAATAGTTCACGTAATCGTTGGGGTGTTGTATGTATTAATCAATCTTTTCGCAGGTGGCTTAGCAAGTCTTCTTAGCTTTATTGCCATGCTTTTTATTTACAAAAAAGCGTTTTATCTTAGTTGGTTTAGAGCGTTTTTGGCATGGATATTAGCAATGGTTGTCATGGCGTTAATCAGCGCAGCAGCTGCGCTTATTTTAGGAGTAAGTTTGTTAGCAACTCTGATATGAAAGAAAAAGATTTTTTTTTTAGTTTGCTTGTTCGATTTCTTTTGTTAACTCTTCTATTCGTTGAGTTAAGAACTCAATAGTTCTTTGGTTGTCTTGTTGGTGCATTAATTCTCCGCACTCAGGACACTTGAATTCGAAGTCAACAGCTTTTTCAAAATTCATCCTAACACAAGTGTTTTTGCACATAAAGAAATGATGGCCTTGCTCGCTTTCTAGTCTTTCATGTAGTTTTTCAAGCTTTTGTTTTTTTAGTTTTATGTAGACGTGCAAGATTTGTTCGGGGTGGAAATCCCAATAACAAATATACCAACCCTTAACTTTATCTTTTTTTCTTTTAAAAGTTGCGAGGTTATGATCTAGTAATTTGTATAGGAGGGTTCTTGTTTGGTGAATCTCTATTTTTAGGTCTTCAGCTATTTTGAACTCGGAGACTTCGGTTTTGTCTTTTAGGTATTCAACTATACTGAACCCGTATTCCCCTACTAATTCTAGTATTAGTTCTTTTTTTATTTTTTCAAATTGTCTCTTGTTCATTTTAGTGTCGAAAGTGTTTAATTCTATTTTCTCAATTTTTAAATGTTTTGCTTTCTCTACCATTTTTAGCCGTGATAATTTGTTTTTTGTCAAATTCTATCAGCACAACCCCCTCGTAGTGCTGTGTTGTCGTCGTGTAAAAACAAGTGTTTATTCCTTGTTTTACGCGGTTGGGAGTCTACTTTTAACACTTCGTCTTTATAAAGTTTTCGTTAAACCAATATATAGTTTTTATTAGTAAGTAGTGACGAAGGAAAAGTTTATATAGTTATAACTCAAATAAATAATGTGGCATGAAAGATTTAAGTGGGCTATTAAACAATCTAAGTACAGAAACTGAAAAAATCAGACAAACAGTTGTTTCTGGATATGATCCCACTAGGAAGTTTCATTATCATGTTCAAAGATTCCTTATCCCTTACGAATATGCAGATGCTTCTATAGACGAAGAGGGTAGAAATCATTTAGTTTTAAGTCCTGGATTTACTTTAAAACAAGATGCTATTAACAGCGCATTGCTTTTTGGATACATAATAGATATTGATGGTTTCGGTATCGTACACCCACTTGCAAAGGACCCATCAGAAATATATTTTGAGACAGACATCTACATAATAGCAAGGCAAAAAGTCCATTTCGAAGAACAAAAACTATGGTTAACAGTTATTCCAGGAATCATATCTCATAGAGGCACAAACGATTACATAAGAGAATACACTTTAGCCCACATACCTAACATAGACCTAATTTTAGAAAAAGTTTATACAAATCAAATAGGCCATAATACTAGTATTGATGCAAGTCTTCAATAATAAAGTTTATAAACAAAAAGTTCTCAAATTATTCTCAGATGGGCAAGTTGTTAAAAAAAGAGGATTTGACACGATTCTTATACAAACTAAGACAACGCGGAGACTTAATAGCGCCAGTAAAAACAAACACTACGCGTTTCGAAAAAATAAATGATATAAAAAAGATAAGCCTAGAAGACATACCCCAATTCAGCCCCAAAAAATTCTTTGTACCACAAAAAGAAACAATCCTCAAATACGACGATAACAAAATAAGCCACAAAAAAATAATGGGAGAAAAAATAATTTTTGGGATACGACTCTGCGACATAAACGCATTACACCGAATGGACAAAGTATTCATAGAAGGAGACAACCCAGACACGTACTACAAAAAAAGAAGAGAAAACACGATCCTAATAGGGTACAACTGCGAAAAACCCCTAAAAACATGTTTTTGCGAATCAATGAACTTAGAACCAGTCTACGATTTATTCTTCTACAACATGGGAAACTACTACTATATTGAAGTCGGAAGCGAGAAAGGCTCAAAACTAGTCTCAAGACTAAAAGACTACGAATACGACCCAGTCCAGATACGTTGCGAGAAGAAACTAAACAAAAAACTATTACTTCGACATCACCAAAAGAATGTGTGGAGCAAACTAACAAAAGACTGTGTTAGCTGCGGGAAATGCAACACTATGTGCCCATCTTGCTACTGCTTTACCATCAGAGACGAAAACGACGAGACACTGAGGAGAGGAGAAAGAGTAAAAGAATGGGATAGTTGCCAATACAAAGACTTCACACAAGTAGCAGGAGGATTTGTTTTTAGAGAAACAAGAAAAGACCGCTTAAGACACAGAATATACCATAAACTATTATACTTTCGACAAAAATATCAAAAAGATATGTGTGTTGGTTGTGGTAGGTGCATAACTTACTGCCCATCTAAGATCGACTTTGTAGAAGCAATAAACAAACTAAGATAAAATAATAAGGATTTGAGAAAGAAAATGGTTGTTTCAAGAGAACCAAGAACCACTACTTACACGCCAAGAGAGGCAAGGATAATAAGCTGTAAGCAACTAACTAGCGATACCTATCTTTACACGATAAAAAACGTTTTTAACAAGAAAATATTACCCGGGCAATTCGTAGAAATAAGCGTGTTAGGTGTTGGTGAAGCACCTATTAGTGTGTGCAACTACGACGAGGAAACAATAGATTTACTAATAAGAAGTGTAGGAAACGTCACAAGCCACTTAGTCAAGCTTAAGCCAAAACAAAAAATGTTGGTGAGAGGCCCGTACGGCAACGGGTACCCCTTAGATGATTTAAAAAAACAAAACCTTGTAATAATAGGAGGAGGGACAGGTGTTGCTCCTCCAAGAAGCGTTATAGAGTACGTTTTAGAAAACAAAAAAGACTACGCTAAGACAAGTATCTTCCTTGGTTTTAGGAGTCCAAAAGATGTATTGTTTAAAGAAGACATAGTTGAATGGAAAAAAAGTCTTAATACATACGTAACAGTTGATAAAGGAGATAAGACCTGGAAAGAAGACGTAGGCGTGATAACAACGCTTCTTGACAAGTACAAGATACCAAGCAAAGCAAAATTCATACTTTGCGGACCGCCAATCATGATAAAATTCGCAGTGCAAAAAATACTAGAAAAAAAGTATTTGGAACAAGACATATACGTTAGTTTTGAGAGGAATATGAAGTGCGGAGTAGAAAAATGCGGTCACTGCATGATACACGGAAACTATGTCTGCACAGACGGCCCAGTCTTTAAATGGGACAAAGCCAAAAAATTCCAAGAATAAAAATAGAAAGATAAAGAAAATGGGCAAGCCAAAAGTAGCGATTCATTCCATAACAGGGTGTGCTGGGTGCCAACTAACCATATACTTCATAGAAGACGTCCTATTAGATTTACTATCTAAGATTGACTTAGTTGCTGCGCCGATGATACAAGAAAAAAACAGTAAAGGCCCTTATGACGTTACGTTCTTAGAAGGAAGTGTTAGTTCCCAAGAAGACTTACTAAGAGTAAAAGAATTAAGAGAGAAATCAAAAGTCTTAGTCGCGCTAGGCACTTGCTCATCATATGGCAATATCCAAAGCACTCTTTCTTATCATAAGAACCAAAAAGACATTCCTAAAGGAATCTATAAAACGACTTCGCACCTAAAAAGTGTTGAGTCATCAAGTGTTGATAAACACGTAAAAGTAGACTATTACATCCCTGGGTGCCCGCCTGACAAAACAGAAATCGCGACTTTCATAAAAGATTTGCTCCTTGGAAAAACGCCCAAGGCTTATTCGAAACCTGTTTGTTTTATTTGCAACTTAAAAGAAAACATTTGCTTATTAGACGTTGGCAAGGAATGTTTAGGTCCCGTTGTTAACGGGGCGTGCGGCGCGCTTTGCCCATCGAATAACCACGCGTGCACGGGGTGCAGAGGTCCTCTGGATGACTTGAATTACGCTGCACATAAAGAAATAGCGAAAAGCAAGGGAGTCTCAGGCGAGTTATTCAAGCAAAGAATAATAAAGTACGCTCCCAAAAAATTTGAGGAGTTAGTAAAAAAACTATAAAGAGAAAAATGGGTCAGAAGATAAAACTAAACCATATCTGCAAAGTAGAAGGACACGCTAATCTGGAGTTAGAAATAGAAGGTAGCAGAGTCAAGAAGTGTAATTTAGAAGCAGTTGAAGGCTCCCGCTTCTTTGAAGGATTAATAATTGGCAGGAAATACGATGACATAAGCGAGATGGTTAGCAGGATTTGCGGTATTTGCAGTGTTGGCCACACAGTTGTGAGTCTTAAAGCAACAGAGAACGCTTTCGGGGTGAAAGTAACTCGTCAAACAGAGGTTCTCAGGGAGTTGATGACTATTGGTGAGAGGATTAGAAGCCACGCAACGCACCTATACTTTTTGTGTCTTCCTGACTACGCAGGGTATAGTAGCGCGCTTGATATGGCGCCAAAATACAAAAAAGAAATAGGTAGAGCTTTAGAAATAGTAAAGGTGGGTAACAAGTTAGTACGAGTCATTGGTGGCAGGGAAATGCACCCTTTCACAAGTATAGTAGGAGGATTTACTAAGAGTATAAATCAAGAAGAAAAAGAAGACTTAATAAAAAGCTTAAAAACGATATTGCCAGAGGCAACTAAGACTTTTGATTTGTTTAGCAAACTAAAATATCCTAGTCTTAATAGGGATCGTGAGCATATGAGCCTAAAACAAATAGACGAATTCCCTCTTCTCTCAGGCATCATCGTATCTGATAAAGGTTTTAACACTAGTCCGAACACGTATGCTAGTTTCATAAAAGAAAATTTTGATTTGTACAGCACAAGTAAGTTCGCCCTAAAAGATAATAAGGAATTCGTAGTCGGCGCTCTTTCAAGGCTGAACAATAATTATAAGTTACTTGAAGGCTCAGCTGATAGGTTACTAAAGAAAAGCGGTGTAAAAATCCCTAATAATAACCCATTTATCAACATAGTAGCTCAAGCAGTCGAATTAGTTCATTGGGTTGAGCAAGGCATCGTGCTCCTTGAGAAAACAGAGTTTTTTGAAGAAGCACCTGTTAATTTCAAGCCAAAGAAAAGCAGGGGCGTCGCGACTATCGAGGTTCCGAGGGGGCTACTTTACCATTATTACGAGTACGATAAAAGCGGGCATATAACTAAAGCTAACATCATAACTCCTACTGTTCAGAATCTTAAGAGTATGGAGTCAGATATCAGGATATTAGTTTCGCAAATCTTGAATAAGAAAAAAGAAGACATAATACTTGATGTTGAGAAGTTAATCAGGGCGTACGACCCGTGTTTTAGTTGCTCAACACATTTTTTACGAGTGAAATGGAAGAAAACATAAAGTTTCGATATTAAAGAGTTAAAAAAGAAGAGGTGTACTAATGAAGCACGGAACAAAGCAATTAGTAAACGAGATAAGAGCCAAAACCTTCATGGATGATTTGAAGAAAAAAGCTCAAAAAGACAAGAAAAGAATTGTTTTCCCTGAAGGAGAAGAAGAAAGAATTCTAAAAGCATGCGAAGTTATTGTCAAAGAAGAAATCGCTACGCCTTATTTAATAGGAGACGCCGCGAAAATCCATGAGAAAGCAAGCAAGTTAGGTGTTAGTCTTGATGGCGTTGAGATAAGAGACCCATTTCATGATCACAGCTTTGAAGCTTACGTTAAAAAGTTCTTTGAGATGAGAAAACACAAAGGCATAGATTTAGAAAAAGCAAAAGAGATTGTGAGAAGCCCTATCTATTTTGGTACTATGATGGTTCACCTAGGAGACGCGGACGGCCTCATCGCGGGGTCTACAACGTCGACTGCTGATACTCTCAGGCCAGCGCTTCAAATAATAAAGACTCATGAAAAATTCCATAAGGTCTCAAGCGTTTTCTTGATGATACTTGGCGATAGGATTCTTATCTTCGCTGACAGCGCGGTTATGATTGAACCCGACGCAAAAGACTTAGCAGCCATAGCAATTGATACCTCAGTTACCGCAAAGAAGTTTGGGATTGAGCCACGAATCGCTATGCTTAGTTTCTCAACAAATAGTTCTGCAAAGCACCCTTTGGTTGACAAGGTAAAAGAAGCAACAGCGATTGTTAAAGACAAAGCCCCTGACTTAGTTGTTGAGGGAGAAATGCAAGTTGACGCAGCGATAGTACCTGTTGTGTGCGAGAAGAAGTTTCCTGACTCAAAACTAAAAGGCGATGCTAACGTGCTCATATTCCCTGATCTAAACAGCGGCAACATAGCTTATAAATTGGTGGAGAGATTGGCTAAGGCGCAAGCAGTCGGCCCGATACTTCAAGGCCTCAAAAAACCTGTTAATGACCTCTCCAGGGGGTGTAGCGTTGATGACATAATAGACGTATGCGCTATAACTGTTGTGGAGGCTCAAAGATAATGCACGTATTAGTATTGAACGCGGGTAGTAGCAGCTTAAAATTCGAGTTGTTAAACGCGGACACAGAAAAAGTTTTGGTTAAAGGCCACGTTGATGGCGTAGGCTTAGATACTTGTGTTTTTACGGTTAACGGAGCGAGTCAAAGACGGCTTGTGAGAAACCACGAAGAAGCAGTTAGGTTAGCTCTAGGCGTTATTGACTCTGATAAGATAGACGCCGTTGGTCACAGAGTAGTTCACGGAGGCGAGAAATACAAATCAGCTACGAAGATAAATGAGGCAGTGATTCGAAAAATAAGGGATCTAAGCGTATTAGCTCCTCTTCACAACCCTCATAACCTAGCAGGTATCTTGGCTTGTCAGAAAGCTTTGCCAGGAATTCCTCAAGTAGCTGTTTTTGACACAGCGTTTCACCAAACCATACCAAAAAAAGCTTATTTATACGCGATTCCATTAAAGTATTATACTAAGTACGCTGTTCGAAAGTATGGTTTTCACGGAACAAGCCACAAATACGTAATGCTTAGAGCAAAAGAGATTCTTAGAAAAGACAAAGTAAACATCGTAACATGTCACTTAGGAAATGGTAGTAGTGTGTGCGCCATAAAAGATAATAAATCAATTGATACGAGCATGGGATTCACCCCGTTGCAAGGTTTGATGATGGGGACTAGGAGCGGGGACGTAGACGCTGAGATTGTGAGTTTCTTATCAAAAAAAGAAGGATTGGGTAGTGAGGAAGTCGTCCGGATTTTTAACAAGAAAAGCGGGCTTCTTGGAATTAGTGGTTTTAGTGATGTACGAACTAATCGTAAACTCGCTCTTAGAGGAAAGAAGAACGCTTCTTTGGCATTGGATATGTTCTCTTATAGAGTCTTAGAATACATCTCATCTTATATCGGCGTCGTTGGCGGCGTTGACGCAGTCGTCTTCACTGCAGGGATCGGCCAAGAAGCGTATTACATCAGAGAAAAAATAGTTAAGAACCTAGAATTCTTAGGGGTGAAACTTGACAAGAAAAAGAACAAGAAAAACGAGTTAGTAATCTCAACTGAGGATTCCAAGATCAAAGTCTTGGTAATTCCTACTAATGAGGAATTGATGATTGCAAAAGAAACAAGACAAACACTAAAAAAATCTAGAAATAAAAAATAATAATTAAGTAATCTTTTTTTAGTCTTCTGATACTGTTATCGCGCCTTGTGGGCACGCGCTCTCGCAAGCTCGACAAACAATGCATTCTGCTTCGTTTATCACTTTTGCTCTTCCGTCTTCTCCTTTTTCAAAAACGTTTGTTGGGCAGACGTCTATGCAGCTTAGAACTCCTGTGCACTTACTATAATCAATTACTACTCTCACCATTTTCTCATTCACCTTATCAACTGCTTCTTTGGTTTTTGTTTCTTGTTGTTTTGGAGCTTGAACTTCTTTTTTAACAACTGCTACTTCCTCTTTTACTTCATCATTATTAGTTGTTGTTTCTTTGGTTTCTTCTTTTTTTTGTGCGAGTTGTTTTCCAAGCTCGTACCTTTTCTTTGCATCATCTTCAGCTAAGCTATATAATCTTTTTGCTTCATCAGGGAATTGGATGTTAAGCGTCTTATACCTAAGCTCATTATTGATGTAGTCACTGAAAGGAATGCTTGGCTCGGGGCTATCCCAAACAAAAGGGTTCTCCCCTTTATCACTTAGTCTTGGGTCATACCTAAAAATCGGCCAGTACCCGCTCTTAGTGGCTTTTTTTCCTTCTTCTATAACATCTCTCATGTTAAAGCCGTGAGCTATGCAAGGACTATACGCGATTATTATGCTCGGCCCGTCGTACGTCTCGGCTTCCATGAACGCTTTGATAGCTTGGGTCATATTAGCTCCTAAATTAATACTAGCAACGTAGACGTTACCATACATAGCCATCATTAATCCCAAGTTCTTCTTCGGCGTTTTTTTGCCGCTAGCAGCGAATTTCGCTACTGCTCCTCTAGGAGTAGCTTTGCTTGCTTGACCTCCTGTGTTAGAATAGACTTCTGTGTCTAGGACTAACGCGTTAACGTTTTTGCCGCTTGCCATGACGTGATCTAATCCGCCATAACCGATGTCGTACGCCCAGCCGTCTCCTCCAAACATCCAAACACTCTTATCTACAAGGAAGTCTTTTAGTTCATCAACTTTTTTTAGTAATGGCTCGCTATTACCGTAAACCGTGCTTAGCGCTTCAGGTAATAACTCAACTATTTTACTGGCTGTGTTCTTTGCTTCTTCTGAGGTGTCATTCCATAACTCTATCATTTTTTGCAATGATTCTCTTAGGCCGTTAGTAGTCCCGGACTCTAAGAGTTTCAAAACGGCGTCTTTTAATATAGCTCTGTTCGCGTCAACAGCTAATCTAAAACCGTAGCCGTACTCAGCGTTGTCCTCAAACAAACTATTAGCCCACGCAGGGCCTAAACCTTTATTATTAGTGCTGTAAGGAATCGTTGGGAACGTTCCTCCAAAAATACTTGAGCAACCAGTAGCGTTAGCTATAATCATCCTGTCCCCGAAAAGTTGTGTTGCGAGTTTGATATAAGGTGTTTCTCCGCAACCAGCGCACGCACCGCTGAACTCAAAAAGAGGGGTTTTGAGTTGGCTTCCTTTAATACTAGTAAGAATCGCTCCATCAGTTACGTCTTCAGGCAGGGTGTCAAAGAACTCTCTGTTTTCGTTCTCGCCGAGGCGTCTTTCTTCATCGATATCAGTCATTACTAATGCTTTTTTCTTAGCAGGGCACACAACCGCGCAACTACCACAACCCACGCAGTCTTCTGGGTAGACTTGTACCTTATACTGGAGGTCCTTATCGTTTTTAGTGGTGCTCTTTAATGTTTTAAACGTGCTAGGAGGTCCTTGAAGCGAGGAGGGCATGATTTGTTTTACTCTTATAGCCGCGTGCGGGCAGACCAAGCTGCACTGAGCGCACTGAATACAATTTTCACTAATCCACTTAGGCACTTCTGTGGCGATACCTCTTTTCTCAAGCCTCATAGTGCTTAGAGGCACGGCTCCATCAAGTGGCATCTTCGAGACAGGAATCGAGTCCCCTTTTTGTCTCATAACAGGCTCGATAACATTCTTGGCGAAGTCGTCTGCGTCGTCAGGGACGAGTTTTGGATTAGGCGCTGATTCAGTCACTGTGCTAGGCACGCTTACTTGTGCTAAGTTGTTACTCGCGGCGTCTACTGCGTCCCAGTTCATCTTAACAATTTTTTCGCCTTTAGCTTTGAAACTTTTCTCGATTGCGTCTTTGATTAGCTTGATAGCCTCGGCTTCTGGGAGGATGCCGCTTACTTTGAAAAAAGCTGCTTGCATAACAGTGTTTATCCTGCCACCTAACCCGACGTCATGCGCTATTTTTGAGGCGTCGATTACGTAAAACTTAATTTTTTTGTCAATGATTGTTTGTTGCAAATCTTTTGTTAAGTGATTGAACGCTTCTTCTTTATTCCATGGAGCGTTTAGTATGAATGTTCCTTCTTCCCTGATGCCTTCTAACAAATCGTATCTCCCGATGTATTCAGGTTTGTGAAGAGCTACTAAGTCAACTGTTGTTAGTAAGTATTGGCTTTGAATCTTTTCTTTACCAAAACGAAGGTGGCTAACGGTTACGCCCCCACTTTTTTTTGAGTCGTATGAGAAGTAACCTTGGACTTCTAAGTCTGTGTTGTCACCGATTATCTTAATTGAGTTCTTAGCTGCTCCTACGGTTCCGTCTGAGCCGTACCCCCAGAACTTGCACCTTATTACTCCTTCTTGCTCGGTGCTTATCTCTTCTCGTATCGGAATGCTTTTCTTAGTTACGTCATCGAGTATTCCGACGGTGAAATCATGAAAGCATTCGTTGTCTAAGTGGTCGTACACTGCTTTTACCATGTTTGGCGTGAATTCTTTTGATGAGAGGCCGTATCTTCCTCCTATTATCATGATGTCTTTTTTGTCTTTTAGAGCTGCCACGACGTCTAAGTATAATGGTTCACCTATGCTTCCTGGTTCTTTTGTTCTGTCAAGAACCGCGATTTTCTTAACAGTATCAGGAATGGTTTCTACGAAGTCTTTAACACTAAAAGGACGGTATAGTCTCACTTTTATCGCGCCTACCTTCTCTCCTTTTCTTGTTAAGTAATTAACTGTTTCTTCAATAGTCTCATTAGAGCTAGTCATTGAAATAACGATTTTTTCTGCGTTAGGCGCTCCTACGTAGTCAAATAAGTTATAGTACCTCCCTGTTTTATCTCCTATCATCTTCATATGTTTTTTTACTATTTCAGGGGTGTCGTAGTAATATTTGTTGACGGTTTCTCTGCCTTGAAAATAGACGTCAGGGTTCTCAGCGCCTACCTTAGCGTACGGGCGGTTTGGGTTTAAGCTTCTGTTTTTGAACTCAGCGATTGCTTTGTGATTGATTAAAGGAGCTAAATCATTGTAATCTAATAATTCTACTTTTTGCACTTCGTGACTCGTCCTGAAACCATCAAAGAAGTTCAAAAAAGGAATTCTTGTCTCAACACTCGCTAAGTGACTAACGATTGCTAAGTCATGGACTTCTTGGATGCTGCTAGCAGCCATGAGTGCGAATCCTGTGTTCCTGGTTGCCATGACGTCGCTGTGATCTGCGAAGATTGAGAGTGATTGACATGCTAGGCTTCTTGCGCTTACGTGAAAAACGGTTGGGAGCATCTCCCCCGCGATTTTGTGCATGTTTGGAATCATTAATAATAATCCTTGAGATGCTGTGAAAGTAGTGGTTAGGGCTCCAGCTGCTAATGCGCCGTGAATAGCTCCTGACGCGCCGCCTTCTGACTGCATCTCTACTACTTCTACTCTTTGTCCGTAGATGTTTCTTTTGTCTTTTGCGCTCCACTCATCTGCTAATTCTCCCATAGAACTACTTGGTGTTATTGGGTATATCGCTGCTACGTCGCTGTAAGCGTATGCTACGTGGCTCGCTGCTGTGTTTCCATCAACTGTTTTCCTTTTTTTAGCCATCTTATTTTTTTAGGCGAAGCTTTCAATATATAAAGAATGTTCTGCACTCAAGAGTGAAGACACTCATTTTTTTGTTTTTGTTTTTATCTCGTCACCGACGCTAATAACGCCAGGTTTTGTTACTTTTGCAAAGATGCCTTCTTCAGGCATTATGCATCTACCAACACTTTTTCCTATATCGCATGGCGCGTGGCATTCTTTGCCTATCTTTGAGACTTCTAAAACAACGTCTTTTATTATTAGTTCATCACCTATTTTTAGATTTGTGAGAAGCACTCCGTTTGTTGTTATGTTCTCTCCAAAAATCCCGTTTCTTAAACATTTCTCTACGTAAGGTTGGAATTTGTCATGACTTTCCTTTGCTAACAAGCTTACTTGCCTGTCTCCTGGGGCGGCGTGTGCGTCACCAACGATTCCGTGATTAACTTTTAGAGTTGCTTTCTTCACTGGAATTTTGCTCATACCTCTTTTTTCGCTGATGTTTATCGAGACTATAGTTGGTTTCAAAACAAGGTCACCTCTACGTCTTGGTTTTTTTCTAAGACTTCTGTGTTCTCATCTGCTTCTATGAAACCATCCGCTAAGCTAAGACTAGTGATAGAACTACTCCCTCTCATAATTGGCGTTGCGTGTGTGTTTTCTATTCGTACTGGTATGAACTCGTACCTGCCTATAGTCGACGCGGTTTTTCTTGATAACTTCTTACTAACAACAACTTTTTTTTCTTTTCTGCTTAACATGTTGTTTATCACTGGGCGCACTAATATGTAAAACGTTGATAACGCACTCGTTGGATGCCCAGGTAAGCCGATTACTGGGGTGTTTCTTATTTTTCCGATTAGGACTGGTTTTCCTGGTTTGACACTGATTCCGTGAACTAGTACTTCGCCTAATTCGCTTACTGCTTCTACCATGTAATCTTCAACTCCTAAGCTGCTCCCCCCACTAAGAAGCACTAAGTCAGAGTTCTCAACTCCTTCTAGAAGGGCGTCTTTGATTCTTTCTAATTCATCACTTATTATATCTAGGCTTAGAACTTCACATCCTTCTTTTTTTATCGCTGCGCATATACTGGTTGTGTTTATATCATAAATCTTTCCAGGGACTAATTCTTGTTCTACGCTTAGTATTTCGTCACCTGTCGAGAAATAAGTTATGGCAGGTTTTTTGTAAAGACTTATTTGTTTGTTTCCGGTTGCGGTTAGTAAACCAATGTTTCTCTCAGTTATTACTTCTCCGCGTCTTAGGATAACATCGTCTTTTTTTACGTCGCTGCCAATTCTTATCACGTTATTATTTGGAGCTACGGATTTGTAAACCTTTATTTTCTGGGCTTTTCTTTCTGTGTATTCAACCATGACGACACTGTTCGCGCCTCTTGGCATAGGCGTACCTGTAGTTATACCAATCGCCTCACCCTTTCTTAACTCTTTTTTTGATAACTCTCCTGCGCTTATCTCATCGATTATTACTAATTCTTTTGGTTTTTCAAAACTCGCGTCGTAGGTGTCCTCTGCGTTGACGGCGTATCCATCCATGGCACTTTTATCAAAATGAGGAACACTAATCTTAGAAATAATATCTTGGCTTGCTACTCTGCCAAGAGAGTCATCCACGCTTAGAACTTCGTTTTCTATGCTTACTTTTATCTCGTTGATTAGTTTTATGGCTTCTCTTAGAGGTGTTAATTTTTTGAATCCTTGCTTAACCATTTTCTTATTGTTTTAAGTGTTTTATTATGTGAGGTGCTTCTCGTAGTATTATTTTATCAAGTGCTAAGCTGCAAGCAGCAGGGCTTCCAGGAACACAAAACACGACGGTGCTACCAATGACGCCCGCAGTGGCTCTTGATAGAATTGCTGCGCTTCTTATTTCTTGATAACTTAATAAGGTAAATACTGTTTGGAAACCAGTTAGTTCTTTATCAAATAAGGGTTTGAGTGTTTCTATTGTTATGTCATCTCTGCTCACACCTGTTCCACCACTTGTTATTATGATATCAACTAATCCTAATAATTTTTTAACTTGTTCTAACAAAGCGTTTTCTTCGTCTTTTACTACGCTGTGAGAAACTAGTACGTGACCTGCGCCAACTATTTTTTTTGTGATTAACTCACCACTAACATCACTTTTTTTGTTTCTAGTATTAGATAATGTGATGATTCCAAACCTAACTTTGTTGGCGGTGGCTTCTTTTTTGTGCTTTATTGTTGTTTCCATTTTTTAATTATAGAAATATTTTCAATCTTTGTATCAGGATACTGTCCATGTTCATCTTTTTCTAAATATTTAACCATGTCCCAAATGGTGTTAAGTGCGTTTGTAACACCAATTAGTGCTTCCATTTCAACGCCTGTTTTTGCAATAGTCTTAACTATACAAATTACTTCTATGCTGTATGTGTCCATTTCAAATATTATTTCTGCAGAATCAATAGGTATAAGGTGACAATAAGGAATTAAGTTAGGTGTTTGTTTTACGGCGTTTATTCCTGCAATTTTTGAAGCTTCAAGTACATCTCCTTTTTTAATTTCTTTATTTTTTATTTTTTCAATAGTATTCTTCTTAAGTATTATTTTTCCAATTGCTTCTGCATGTCTTTTAATAGCTTTTTTTTCAGAGATGTCTATCATTAGTTATCCCCTCACAAAGTCCTTTAACTTTAACAAATGAATCAATTTCTTTATAATCAATCAAGTTTTCTTTTTGAAATAAACAAGCTTTTACTTTACCATTAGAAGTTATTCTAACTCTCTTGCAGTTTTCACAAAAACCTTTATGTCCTGGCCTTACTACTTCTACAACAACGCCAGGTAAGTGGTACTGGCTCCTATCATGGATGAGGTTTTTAGTTAAAAGAAAAGCTTTGTTTTTAAGGTCGTTTTCAACATTTTCTAAAGAAAAGAAATGTTTCTTGTAATATTTGTGATTTACATTAATGAGTTCGATTAATTGCAAAATCACTTTTTTTTCTTTTGCAAAGTTTATCATGTCCTCGATTTCGTGGTCATTTAATCCTTTTTGCACAACCATGTTAATCTTGATTGGCGTAAGCCCCGCATTTTTTGCAGAAAAAAGGTCTCCGACAATTTTTTTTGCGTTTTTTAACTTAGGATTATAAAGTGAATCACACCCTATATTTATTCTGTTAAGACCTGCTTTTTTTAGTTTACTCGCATGTTTTGAGAGGAGAAGCCCGTTTGTTACCATGCTGACTTCTTCAAAGTATTTTGAAAATATTTTTACGATTTTAGCTATGTCTTTTCGAAGAAGAGGTTCGCCACCCGTGATTTTTACTTTTTTTATGCCGTCACGTTTAGCTTTAATCGCTATGTTTTTCATATCTAATAAACTCATTTGTTCACTGCTTTTTTTTTGTCCTTCATCATGACAGTAATCGCAATTTAAGTTGCAGTTTTGGGTTACTGAGATACGCAGGTTTTCAATCATTACATTTTTAGCGGGGGATACCATACACTTTAGTGTATGGAGGAACCGCTTTTCCTCCGTAAGTTTTTTCTTTGCATT
>JAAOYB010000014.1 GCA_018221135.1 Candidatus Woesearchaeota archaeon | reverse complement strand
CTTTTTTTAAAGAATTTTTTTTAGTTCTTTTAAGTCTTCTAAACTTAAGAAATCTAATTCTTTATTTTCTTTTTTGAACTCATCAACTAATTCTTTATCTAAGATGTCTGTTTTTGAAAGATAACAAAAAATTGGTTTTCTTAGTTTCTTTACGTTTTTGTAAAGTTTTAATTGCTCTTTTATGGGGTATTCTTCTGTTAAGTCAAAAACGTAGATTATGGAATCAGCGACGTATCGCATAGCGAGGTATGCTTGGATTTCTACTTCGTTCATCTTATCAACACGATTTAAGGTTCCGGGCGTGTCTATTAGTTGAACTTTGTGATAAGACTTCTTTAAGTATCCTACGAGTAATCTCTTGGTTGTAAAGGCGTACGTGTTAATCTCTGGCGTGCTACTGGTTAGTTTTGCTAGGAGGGTGCTTTTTCCAACGTTTGGAAAACCCGCGATGCAAAGAGTCTTAAGCTCTGTTTTGATAGTGGGGTAAGCCTTCATGGTTTTCCTGGTTTCTTCTAATAAGCTCAATTCTTTTTTTACTTGTTTTAAGACGCTGCCAATACGGCCTAAGTACTCGTTTCTTAAACGGTTAACTTTTGTTAAGTCTTGGGTTTTCTTGATTAAGATCTCATATTTTTTTGAGAACTCACGTATTTTCTTATTCGCCCAGCTTATTCCTCCAAGGCTTTTCTTTACTAGTTCTAATTCTAGTGTTAGCTTAGCTAATTGTTTATAGAACTCGGGTAGTTCGTCAAAACTAGGGTAGTTCTTAACGATTTTATCAAAGAACCCCCTAATAGTTGAATCGATAACTCTTATTTTTTCTATCTCGATTGTTTTGCTCTTATTAAGGCGCGGAGTCTTAGATCTCAGACTACTTCTGACCTCGTCGGTTTTAGTCTTGGCTTTTTTCATTGCGACGTCAAAATACCAATCGTGGCTTTCTATCTTTATTAATCCTTGAAAATTCATTGGCTGTTTTATTAGAAGTAAGAAGCTTTTTTTAAATGTATTTATTCAAGGACTGTAACTATTCACTTTTGGTTCAACATATGTGATGTCTGGTTGTATAACTTTTAGTTCACCAAATATTTTTTTTGTTTCTTTATCGCTGAAACCTATGGTTTTTAAGTAATCACTAAATCTTTGTTCGAATGTTTGGAGAACCGTCATGTCTTCTACACCTTTTTGTGGGTGGTGAACACTGTCTTTTTTTAACAAATAAATTTTGACGCCACTATCTATTTGTTGAATATAGTTACCTGCTCCTCCTGGTTTCATACCCCAAGCATCAGATAAAACATTCCATATATCTGATTTAAGTATGCCGCACGCAACTTTTTGGTCTTTGACTAGTTTAGAAACTCTATTAGCGGTTTCTTTTAATTCAGCATCAGCGATTACTCCGATATCTTTGCTCATTTTAAAGGTTGTTTCTTATGATTTATATAAAAAACTTACTAAAAAAGTATCACTTAAGAGTAAATAATTTAAGAAGTGTTAAGTGCTGCTTTTAAGAACTCCGCTGTGTAGCTCTTCTTATCCTTTGATAAATCTTCTGGGGTTCCTTGCGCTACTAAGTACCCTCCTGCGTCGCCGCCCTCGAGACCTAAGTCAATAACCCAATCACAACATTTTATGACTTCCATGTTATGCTCTATTACCACGACACTGTTTTTTTTATCTACTAAGCGATTCAAGACGTCCAATAATTTTTTTACGTCATCAAAATGCAATCCTGTAGTTGGCTCATCCAAGAGGTACATCGTGTTACCCTCGCCCTTCTTAGCGAGTTCCCTTGTCAGTTTTATTCTTTGAGCCTCTCCCCCGCTAAGAGTAGTGCTGCTCTGTCCTAGTTTAATATAACCAAGACCTACGTCGAATAATGTTTGTAATTTTCTTTTAATGCTTGGGATGTTATCAAAGAACTTAACTGCTTCTTCAACTGTCATGTCAAGGACTTCGGCGATGTTTTTATCTTTGTACAACACTTCTAAAGTCTCATTATTATACCTTTTAGATTTGCATTGCTCGCACTCAACGTAGACGTCAGGCAAGAAATGCATCTCGATTTTTATCAAGCCGTCACCCTCACAGTTCTCGCAGCGTCCTTCTCGAAGGTTAAAGCTGAAACGACCAGGGCTGTACCCTCGAATCTTTGCTTCTTTGGTTAATGAGTACAATCGTCTGACGTCATCAAAGACTTTGATATACGTGGCGGGGTTGCTCCTGGGAGTTCTTCCTATAGGGCTTTGGTCAACGTTAATAACTTTTTGAACTAGTTTCTCGTCGTAGACTAATTCTTTGTGTTTTCCTGGTTTTTCTTTGCTCTTATAAATTTTTTTCATCAACGCCTTATAGAGTGTTTCGTTGATAAGACTGCTCTTGCCGCTTCCACTAACACCAGTGATTGCGGTGAAGGCGTGTAGAGGGATTTTTACATCTAATTTTTTTAGGTTGTTCTCGCTTGCCTCTTTAACTATTAAGTGTTCTTCTATCTCCCTTCTAGTATTGGGTACGTCTATCTTTTTTTTGCCGTTGATATAATCAGCTGTTAGGGTATCAGCTTTAGTGATATCTTTTCCTGGCCCGCTATAAACTATTTTTCCGCCGTGAACCCCTGCTCTCGGTCCGATGTCGACTACCCAGTCAGCGGCTTTGATAGTGGATTCGTCGTGCTCGATGACTAGCAAGGTGTTTCCTAGGTCTCTAAGCCTGGTTAATGTCTTGATTAGTTTGTGGTTGTTTCTTTGATGCAAACCTATGCTGGGTTCGTCTAAAACGTATAACACCCCCATCAAGTTGCTTCCTATCTGCGTTGCTAAGCGTATTCGTTGAGCTTCTCCACCCGATAGTGTCTGAGCACTCCTACCTAAGGTTAAGTATTCGAGGCCTACGTCTATCAAGAACTTGAGTCTTTCTCTTATTTCTTTTAAGACTTGCTTAGCAATTATTTTCTCGGTATCATTTAATACTAGGTCTTTGAAGAATTCGTGTTCTTCTTTGATACTAAGACTGGTTAATTCGCTGATGTTCTTATCATTTATCGTTACTGCTAAGACTTTAGGTTTTAGTTTCTTGCCGTTGCACGCGTCGCATGGCAGGTTATGCATGAATTTCTGGTAGAATTCTCTTCGGTGATCGGACTCTGTTTGTTTATATAACCTCTCTATTTGGTGGACTAGGCCTTCCCATGTATCAAATGAGCTGCTATCCCACCAACGCCTAATTAGTTTATCACTTCCATACATTAGTATCTCGTATTGTTTGTCAGTAAAACTCTCTATGGGGTCTAAGATGCTAAAGCCAAAGACTTTGCCGATGTTTGCTAATTCTTTCTTTCTCCACCCATCCATGACGCTCTTATGGATTCGTATCGCGCCATCAGCGATGCATAAAGTCTTATCTGGTATTATGAGGTCTGGGTCGAACACCTGCTTGAAACCTAATCCGTGGCAAGTCTCACACGCCCCGAACGGGCTGTTAAAACTAAACATTCTTGGTTGTAATTCTTCAAAGTTCACCCCGCAATCAACGCACGCGTGCTTTGATGAGTGCAGTTTCTCATCTTTTCCGCCCAAGATTATTACTAGGCCTTCACTTAGTTTTAATGCTAGTTCTATTGCTTCTTGGAGTCTGCTCTTATTCTCGTGGGAGACGCTTATTCTGTCGACTACTACTTCTATGTCGTGCTTTACGTATCGGTCTAGCTTTATTTTTTCGAAGTTGTCTGCTTCGTATATTTTTTGGTCTATCCTCGCCCTGCTAAAACCGTCTCTTTTTATGTTTTCTAATATTTTCTCGTACGTCCCTTTTTTTTGTCTTATAATCGGCGCTAATACCTGGATTTTCTCGCTGTCTCGACTGCTTAGTATTTGGTGCGTGATTGATTCTGGTCCTTGCCCAGTTATTTCTTTTCCGCACAAATGACAGTGGGGCCTGCCAATCCTTGCGTAGAGGAGTCTGTAGTAATCGTAGATTTCAGTAACGGTGCCAACTGTGCTTCGCGGGTTTTTGCTCGTCGTTTTTTGCTCGATTGATATTGCTGGGCTGAGTCCTTCTATGCTATCAACGTCTGGTTTTTGCATGAGTCCAAGGAATTGCCTGGCGTAAGCGCTTAGGCTTTCTACGTATCTTCTTTGACCCTCGGCGTAGATGGTGTCAAACGCGAGTGTTGATTTCCCGCTTCCACTCACTCCTGTGATTACTATGAATTTGTCTCTAGGCAATTCTAGGTTGATGTTTCTTAAGTTATGCTCGCGAGCACCCCGAATTATTAGTTTATCACTCATAGGACTCATTAGAAACAATGTTTGTTTTTTAAAGCTTATGTTAAAAAGTCCAATGAAAAATTTGTTGTTTGACTATTTTAAAATAGTAATACTTATAAATTCGTATTTCTAAGAATAGTTTATATGCAGGGATTGGGGCATTACAGCGAAGAAGATTTCATACCTAAAAAAGGAGATTCTATAGATTTTTATGTATCCAGAAATTTGTTGCTTAGCGTAGACTGGGAATTATATGATGAGTTAGGTTCCACGCTTAGTTTTTATTATTCTGGCGAAACATTTTTTATTGAGTTACTAAAAAAACCTCGCCTAACAAAAAAAGAAGTAAACAACGAAAACCTAAAAGGTATTGATGTTTTGGTCTCCATATTACAAGATGGAATAATTGATGAGGTAAAAGAAGTTGTTAACAAAGAACACGACTTGGATATAGATATAATAAATCAGTATCCTAGTCCTAGCAACATTGATTACGATACAGCAAATAAGCGATTCAAATTCATTAATAATGTTTCTTTTGGATTATATGCTAAGTTATTCCAAAGAGAATTAGATCAATTTTTTTTAAGACACGTTATGTGGTCCTTGTTTTCAAATACTGCAAAGATAGCTTCACAAAGTTATCTGGGCGACCACGAAATATTATCAGGAAACGGACACGCAGGTTTAGCAAGTAACCTAAGAGAAGTTTCTAAAGTTTTCGATTATATGAGTATGAAAACAAGCTTCGCAGCGCGAAGAGTAGGAAACGCGTATAACTCTTTAAAAGAAATGTATCAAGAAATAGGAGTTCCTATAAAAGTTTCTGATCCTCTATTAGTTACAGAAACTATTCAAGAAAGAATAAGATAAAAAATGGATTTGGATTTAGATAGCATAGTTAAAAGTTATGAAAATCCATACACAACAAATATTTCTATAGGAGTAAATGAGGATTTACAACTTCTTTTAGAAAGAGATGAAGAAAGAGTGCTTTTAGAAGAAGATGAGATTCCTTATGATTACTCATTAGTTTTTTGGCCTAGTAATGTCTCTAGGTCACCTGTTCGCATAAATTTTTCGATGATAAGAAGATTAAAAGAAGAACTAGAACAAAAAACAGAAAGAAAAGTTGTTTACTTTGATTTTAACAAAAAAGAAGAAAGATTCGGTGATGATGAAGAATTAATATTAACACCGAATGCTTTAGAAACTATAAGGGTCTCGTATCATAACATTTTTGGCAGGAATGGTTTTAGTGAAGATTCATTAGCAAGCATGGTTGAAGGGGTTAAAGAGTACAAAATATTTTTGATGGACGCATTTAGTTTGTATGAAGATATGTGTTCAGAAGCTTACAATGATTCTTTTGAGAGCAGAAGAAATGTTAGGATGCTAAGAGAAGAATTCGATAAAAGAATGGTTGAGGCATCGACAAAAGCTATGGGGTGGCACTTAACACAAGTTCTTAGTTTGCTCTCAAGTAGCATATTAGAAACGTTGTACATATTTGGATCTTTTGATAATAATGAATCTGATGAAAGAGCTGTTAGTTTATCATATGATTATCTTGATATGTTGGCTCATCACTCAAGAGACGCGAAACGATCTTTGATAAATTTGTATAGTGAGTTATATGGTAAAAGCGCTAGCGAAGCATATACTAGAGATATGGCAAGAACTGGCATATTATTATTAGGATTAGAAGAAGAAAACGAACCTTATACAACACCTCCGCCTGGAGCATCATAGAATCTATTTGTTTAGTTCTTCTCTCATCATCACCGCGTCTCGAAGTGGTTGTGGGCTTTCGTTTATTATTGTTATTTGGTGTGTGTCTTCTATTTTTTTTAGTTCGTCTCTTAATGGTTTGAAGAATTCTGGTGTTGTGTCGATGTGCATCCTCTCACCTTTCTCAGTGAAAGTTATCCCGCTGAAATGAGCATGGAATTTTTTGGGTAACTTCTTTATTACTTGTGCGTAATCTATCTTTCCTAGGTTTCTTGCATAAAGATGAGAGAAATCTATAGTTATTTGGCACCCTGTTTCTTTTTTTAATCTTAATAATTCGTCTAGGTCCCCGAACGCTGAGTGTTTTCCTGTGATCTCCGGAGCTAATTCGACTTTGTCCCAGCCGTTTTCTTTAATTATTTTTATGAGTTCTATGATTTCTTCTTTTATTTTTTGGTAGACTACTTCTTTGTCGCGTCCTTGATAGAATCCTGGGTGGAAGACGACGTACTTAGCACTCATGTGGTATCCGCGTTCCACGCTGTCAAGAATCCTTTTCTTAGAAGCTTCTACTTTTATTTTTTCTTCGCTTGCTAAGTTGATGAAGTATGGCGCGTGGATAGTGAGCAGAAAATTGTTTTTTTTAGCTATGTCTCCGATGATTTTGGCTTTTTCGTTGTTCATGTTCACGCCGTGCGTGAATTCTACCTCCATTAGGTTTAATCCGTGTTCTTTGGTGTTTGTTATGCCTTTCTCTGCTCCGAGTCCTTCGCTGCCCCCAGGGCCTATTAATATCATTTTTGATTAATCTTTTTTCTTCTTTTATTTATGTGTTATGCTTTACAAAACCTTTAAATATAATCACTACTTTGTAATGAATAAATAATTTGTTGGTGGGAGCGCTTTGAAATTAGAAGACATTAATAATTCCTTAAAGAATTCTTTTATGGCAGTTAAAAGAGATGTTAATAGCATTCGCGAAACTCAGAGCAACCTTGAGAGGCTTCTTCAAAAGATTAGGCGCGACGTTGATAGTTTAAGTGATGACGTAGAGTTCATTCGTGAACAAGAAGAATTCACAAAGAAACAAGGCTTAAACGCACAGAAACTCCAAAAAGAACTAGGCAGCCTCAAAAAAGATTTTGACGAGGTAAAAAAGCAAACAAGCACTAATAACATTGATGTTTCTAAGATGAAAAAAGATGTTGATGTATTGCGCGAATTCCAAGTAGATGTTGATTCCTCAATGCTTGACATAGACCAAATAGAAGAAAGCTTCATCACAAAAAAAGATTATTCTAAGATGATAAAAGAATACGATGAGACCAAGAAGTTATTAGAGAAACTCCTTGAAGATCAAAAGAAGCTTAGAGACGAGCAAAACACAGCTCTTAACATTCACATCACGCATCTTAACACAGCGGCTAGAAAAGCGGTAACTGAGCTTAGAGAACAAAAAAAAGGCTTAGCTAAAAAAGAAGAATTAACCAAACTAAAACAAGATTTACTAGAGAAGATAAAGAAGGTTTCAGAGCCAAAAAAAGAAATTGTTAAGAAAGAAACCAAGAAGGTTACAGAGCCAAAAAAGAAATTTACACCTAAGAAGAAGGCTGTGCCTAAGAAGAAAACAGTTAGTACTAGACGAATTGGTGAGAAAGCAGCGGTTAAAGAAACAGCCGAGTTCTTCGGAGCAGAGAAAGACGCGGTTGTCAAAGTCTTAAAAGAACCAAAAGAAAAAGAAACAGAAAAAGAAAAAGATCAATTATTCAAAAAAGCTGTCGGCACAGTCATGGATTTCTTCACAGTAGAAGAAGAAGGCGCAGAAGTAAAAGTAGTAGAAGAACCAAAAAAAACAAAGATAACAACACCAAAAAAGAAGAAAGCAACTTCTTCTAAGAAGAAAAAATAAAGATTATTTATTGGAGGAAAGAAAAAAATGGACACAATAACAGTCGGCGCAGGAGTAATAGCAGAAGAATCAAGGATTCTTCCAATGCGATTAAACACATTATTAAAACAAGCACTAAAAGAAAAAGAAGTTAGTGAAGACTACATAGAAAAAGCAGGGTATTTGCCTGTAAGTAACGAGATAAGAGGCTTTCATAGAGCTACAGACGTATTAATTTACTCAGAAGACGATTTTAGAGAAGTAGATTTCTATTTTGATAAAGAAGTAGGTGTAGAACTATTAGACATATACATAAGAGGCTTACAAACTCTCACAAGTCCTAAATTCGTAGAAGATGAGTACCCAATAATAAGCACTACAGACACAGGCAATAATGTTCTAAGCCCAATAGAAGTTTTAACTAAAGGGTATTGGGGTTGGTTCTCAACTCAGGATATCCATGGAGAAGTGGATCCTATATCAGAAGCTTGGGTTTACGAACCAAGCATAAAAGATTATAGTTTCAATAATCCTTTCGTAAGCTTCTACGCAAAGAAAAGTGATGGAGATATTGGATGGGTGACGTTTCCAATCAAAAAAGAAGAAACAGAAAACATAGAAAGCTTACTAAAATAAATTTTTTTTTTATTCTTATCACTACGAGTTAATAAAAAAAAAGAAAGAAAAAAAGAGAAAAAAGTTATTATTGAACTTTTTTCGTAAATTCTTGGTAAGCTGCGTCACCTAAAAAAGTTTTTATTTTTTTCCCACATTCCTCAACACAATTGTCTTCTGTCATATCATCCACTAAAGCCGCTGTGGACGGACCGAATTTCTCAGTCATGAACTGCTTACATATGTCTTTTTTGGCCATTTTGTCTCTACTTCTTCTTCATAGACTTAAATCCTGCCAGTACTAACTCCATTGCTGAGGTAAGTTCTGTGACTTCGTTTTTAGCCTTTAACATTGGAAGGCTAACATCGAATTCTCCTCTACCAACTTTTCTTGCGGCTACTGTTAGTTCTTCAATTGGCGCTGAGATTTGTTGTGTGGACACATAGTACGCTACTAATAAAGTAACTATTCCAAGCAGTAACGCTATTAACATAACGTTTTGGATTAAGCTACTACCAATGTCGTTGATGTTACTTCTGATTCCTGTAATGAAAGCATAGATTGGTTGCTTAACGTCACTTAGTTTCTTAACAACTACTACGACGTGCTTGTTAACATCTCCTGACACAGCGTATCCTACTAGTGCTTGATCGCCTTGTAAGTCTCTGTCAAAGGAATAACCATTTGTTTTTCCTCTTCTAACTTCGCTGAAGAAGCCCATGTTACTAACTGTAATTGCGTCGTTGTTAACTGCGCTTTGATCAACTGCTGATGTAGCCACAAGGGTTCCATCTTGGTCGACAACAAGGATTTCTGCGACGTTGTACTTATTAGCGTCTACAAAACCCTTGATGAAAGTACCATAGTCGAACTGCGCTTTGATTTGTCCAAGGTAAGCGTTTGTTGTTGGGTTTCTGATTTGCTTCATAATAGCAATTCCCCAAGTTCTAGAGCTCTCATCAAATTCAACAGGTTCAACAAAGAATCCGTCTGCTGCTTCGTTAGCTGCTTTGTACCATCCTTCACCGCCAGGTGATGGGCCGTGCTTTTTATAAACAGGGGCTCCGTTTTCTAAGAATACTCTCCAGTCATCTGGTCCTTGATCGAAATCACCGGTTGCTGCTGAAGCAGCGATTGCGTATCCTCTTGAGTCGGTAATGAACAACTCAGGGTATGGTGTCTGAGCTACTAATCTCATTAAGAACCTTGAAGCTTCTGGGCTGACATCGTTGTCAGGGTTACCGTCACCGGTTGCTTCCCCTTCGTCGTATACTCTTGTTGCTGATGCACTCCAATCTTCGTACAAGTCTTCTTTACTCATACCGCTTGCGGTTATCGCAGCATCTATTAATACCGGGGCTTGGACCCATGACTTAACCATGTCATATTGGTTGCCCATTTGGTCATCGACTGAGTCTCTAATCCCAATCGCTATGTCTTCGATGTTGCTTCCTGCGATGTTCTCAAGTTCATCCGAACTACTTTGAGTTGTTACATCACTGATCTTAGCTATGTTACTATTAGTAAACATAATAAGGGCAGCTGAGTTAACAATCAAAACAGTCAAGATTATTACAAAAATCAGATATTTAATTTTCATTTATTTATTCACCTCACTTAAGACGATTTTTTTTTAAAATTATTTTTATTCTAAAACTAGGAAACTTTTACTTTATAAATCTTTCTGCTATTCTTTTAATAATTAAACACGTTATTATAAAGTTTTTGAACTACTGCCCAGTGGAATTATCCTTATTATATATTAAACAAAATAGTTAGTTTTATAAATTTCTCATTAATATCAAAAGTTTATTATGGGTGTCTTCGATGATTTCTTAAAACAAGGAGAAAGCTTATTTCTAGACTCAGTAGCATTAGATTATGACTTCATACCAAAACTAGTGCCTTACAGGGAGACCCAGCAAGCTTTTATTGCGAACACGATGAAACCCTTGTTCTCTAATCGTAATGGAAAGAACATATTAGTACACGGCCCTCCCGGAGTCGGCAAAACCGTTGCTACGCGTCACTTACTAAAGGAACTCGAAGAAAAAACTGATGAGATAAGCCCGTTCTACATTAATTGCTGGCAGAAAAACACGACATTCAAAGTATTAATGGAAGTCTGCGACCAATTAGGGTATAAGTTCACGCATAACAAGAAAACTGATGACTTGTTTAAAATAGTAGAAGAATACATAAACAAGCAATCAGCAGTCTTCGTCTTTGACGAAGTAGACAAACTAGAAGACTCAGATTTCCTGTACATGCTACTAGAAAAGATTTACAGAAAAACAATTATTCTGATTACTAATTATAAAGAGTGGATAGTAAACCTAGATGAAAGAATAAAGAGTCGCTTAATACCAGAAACACTCGAGTTCAAAGCTTACAACGCTAACGAGATCAAAGGGATATTAAAACAGAGACTGGCTTATGCGTTAGTTGAAGGAGTCCTTGGTGACGACGCGTTTGACGTTATCAGTTCTAAGACTGTTGAGACAGGAGATATTCGCAGAGGCTTGTACATGATAAAAGAAGCCGCGAACATCGCAGAAGACAAATCAAGCAAGAAGATAGTTAAGGAGCACGCCGAGCAAGCAATAAAGAAACTCCAAGAATTCACGATTAAGAAAACCGAGGACTTAGAAACCGAGGAACGAGTAATCCTCTCAATAGTAAAAAAGAATCCTGGCAAAAAAATCGGTGATCTCTTCGAAGTCTACCAAGAAAACGGCGGAGCAGGTGTGTACAAAACTTTCCAGCGAAGAATAAAGAAACTCGCCACAAACAAATTCTTAAACGTAAAGAAAGTGACAGGCGGACCAGACGGCTCAACAACAATCGTGTACCCACCCCAAAGCACAAAACTAACCGACTACTAAAAAAAAGAAATTCTTAAAAAAAGATTATTTAGAGGATTTTTGGGAAAGTTTTAAGAAGATTTGAAGATAATACATTTGAATGGTTCAAGGTCACAGGATAGAGAAGAAAATAAGTGTAACCGAATTCTTAGAATCAATGAAATATTATTCTCGAAAAGATATCACCTGTACAAAACATACTTTTTTTAGATTAAGTGAAAATCAAAGAAAGCTATTTAAATGTGATAATATTATTGATTTTTTATTAACAGATAAACCTACTTTGGTCGGATTACAATACAATCAATGCTATGCCGTGTTTTACAAAGATAAAACCAAAAATTATTTAAGGATAATAATTGAAATTAAACCTAACAAAATTGAAATCGTAACATTTTATGTTATAGATCCTTCACACTTACCCCAACTAAAATGAGTAAAAAGATTAAACATATGGAAGGAGAAGTTGATTATGATTATAAAAATGATATTCTTTTTTTCAAAACAAAGAATATGGACTATGATAAATCTATCGAAATGGATAATATTATTTTAGATATTGATTCTGAAGGATTAATTGTGGGAATTCAAATATTTGAAGCTTCAAAATTCTTAAGAATGAATAAACTTAGTCTTAGAGAAATCCTTCATTGGGAATTCGGCACTAAAGTTGACAAGATTAAAGAAGGTGTAAAAGAATTAACAAAAATCGAGATAAGATTAACTTTTAAGGTAAAAGTAAGAAACCAATTAGTAGAAAAAAATCCAATTATCATGCCTCAACCAACTTCTATAGATTTACCGACTTCTGAATTATTTTGCGTAGCATAATCGTTTTAATTTATACATATTTTAATGAGGTAAAAAACTATGTTAAGGGATTTATTTCTTCACCCCAGAAACAGAAGGATTAGTAAACACAGATTTTAACTTGGTAGAACCAGGAGAAACATTTTGTTATGAAGCCCCGTACAGATTTGATGACGAACAAGAATTCACAATCATCCTAGAACTCACAACAAAAACAAATCTAAAAATAGAAAAACGAAATAATAAAAACTGCGACAACGGACCCTGGAACTTTGTTAACCCAACACTGTTTGAGAGGTAGAACTTTCTGATTACTCCGAACCGAAAAGTTTATACTGAATCTCGATTATAAATGAAGAGGGGGGATAAAAATGGCAGAATTTGAATGTAAACCATGCGGATACATATACGATGAAGAGAAAGGGGACACTGAAAACGGAATAAAAGAAGGCACCAGATTCGGTGAGCTTCCAGATGTCTGGGTTTGTCCTTTATGCGGCGTAGGAAAAGACATGTTTGAAGAAGTGAAAAAATGAAAGAAATAAAAGAAGATATCATCTCTGTTGGAGCAAACGACGCCAAGAGGGAACTCTTTGATGAGTTAATCCCGCTTCCAGATGGAACAAGCTATAATTCATATCTGATAAAAGGCAATGAGAAAACCGCATTGATTGATACTGTTGATCCCACCAAAAAAGATATTCTGTTAAATAACCTAAAAGAAGTCCAAAAAATAGATTATATCGTAGCGAATCATGCAGAACAAGATCACTCTGGAACAATCCCTGATATTCTTTTAAAATATCCAGAAGCAAAAGTGATTTGCAATGAGAAATGTAAGGATATGCTTATAGATTTACTGCATATTTCCGAGGATAAATTCATTGTAGTTAAAGATAAAGAAGAAATTTCTTTAGGCGAAAAAACATTACAATTTATTTTTACTCCATGGGTGCATTGGCCTGAAACAATGGTTACATATCTAAAAGAAGATAACATCCTGTTTAGCTGCGATTTTTTTGCCACGCATCACGCAACTGAAGATTTAGAGATAAAAGACAAGGAAGCGATATATAAATCAGCAAAGAGGTATTATGCAGAGATAATGATGCCTTTTAGACAGATGATAAACAAGAATATGGAAGCGATAAAAAACTTAAGAATTGATATAATCGCCCCATCCCATGGCCCCATACATAATGAGCCTTCTTTTATAACAGATGCATATAAAGACTGGATATCTGAAGATGTAAAAAATGAAGTCGTGCTTGCCTATGTCTCGATGCATGGCAGCACAAAAATAATGGCGGACCATCTTAGAAAATCTCTTGAAGATAAAGGGATAAGTGTTAAGTTTTTCAATCTTATCGGTGCTGATATAGGTGAATTGGCAATGGCACTTGTTGACGTGGCAACAATAGTTATTGGTTCACCAACTGTATTAACTGGGGCTCATCCAAACGCAATCCATGCCGCAGCGCTTGTGAACGCACTTAAGCCAAAGACAAGATTCTTATCAATTATTGGCTCCTTTGGATGGGGAGGAAAAATGGTGGATCAGTTAGCAAGTCTTATCCCGAATTTGAAAGTTGAAGTTATACCGCCTGTTCTTATAAAAGGATTGCCAAGAAAAGAAGACTTTAAGAAATTGGATGAGCTTGCAGAACAAATTCTAGAAAAACATAAGACAATCTGATTATTTTGTTTTGAGAAGTATTTAAATAATATGTGTAACACTATAATCAAATAATGAAAAAAACAATTTTTTTAATTATATCCTTGCTTTTATTATCTATGTTACTGGGGTGTTCAGGAAATGATGCAAAACAAGCAGATGAAGTTGTACAACAACCAACATGTGACCAAGACATTGTTAGTCCTTGGTGGTTAGTGGGAAACCAAGTATATATCATTGTAGAATCTGATTGTAGTATCTCTAAATTTTGTGATTTGAACGAAGATATCCATACAACTGGATCCGTAAAGGGGAATAAAATTATTCTAGATGGAGTTACAACTGTAGAATATGTTTTATCAGGAAATAATTTAACCTTATTAAATGCAGTTGGTGGACAAGACCTACCATTCATGAGACTATACTCAACAGATCCAATCCCGGAAAATTGTTAATTAAAAAAAGGGTAATCACTTTTTATATAAATAATTAAAACACAGGCGATATGAATCAAAATTATTATGTTACGGTGTGGGAAGTAAAGGACAATGTTTATGTGGTGTGTAGAGATGACACAATAAGTGAGTTAATACAACACAACGAAAGAAGAGTGGATTTATGGAAAAGACAGATAGCTCAATTTAATGATGTTCCACTTCCAACTTGGACACATATTACTAATTATGTTTCACATCGTGAATCAAAAGATCTATTAACTAGAGAAGAAATTTCTGATTTCTTAGGTGGGTCCGCTGAGTAACATCGAAATTAAATTAGAAATTTTACTTTATTTTTGTTAAGTCTCCGTTGAGAATTATTGGTTTCACGGCTTCGATTTCGGTTTTGCAATAGGGCATTTCTGGGATTGGGTTTAGCATAAATATTCTTTGATTAAGAACATGAGCAAAACCTATCTCCATTAAGGTGTTGCCTCCAACATAGTTTTCGATGTCGTTCTTATCATAATTAAGAACAAGAACAGCGTCAGCTCCTTGCATAGCATTCCAGAACTCTCGAATCGCATCCTGATTATATTTTTGTTCAAGTTTTATTTCTTCGATTTCTTCACTGGTTTTGCCAACCATCGCTTTATGAAGTTCTGTGACAAAAGCATCATGACCTAATCTATTAAGTTTTTCTCTTACTTCTAACATTTTATCAGTGAACTGCATCGAACCAATTATCCCTATCCTCATAAAACATAAATAAAATCAAAGATTCTTATAAACCTAACCTTTTAGTGCGAATAGATACCCTTATATCTTCAAAAAACACTAATTCTTTATGATTGAGTTAGAGATAAAAGAAGTCTTTGGTAAGATAAGGCCGCACCCAGTCGTCTTCGTAATAACAGTAGACGGACGAGGAAGCCCTACCGGGATGGCTTGTGGGTGGCACATGAAAACAAACCTAAACCCACCCCTATACACCATAGCGCTAAAGACTGGGAGTCACACAGAAGAACTCATAAAGAAAAGCCAAGAATTCGTAATAGCATTCCCATCCAAGTTGTTAGAAGAAGAACTCGTCTACTTCGGAACGAGAAGCGGCAGAGAATTCGACAAGTTCAAAGAAACCAAGATAAAAACCAGGAAATCAAAGAATTTGCAAAGCCCGCTTTTAGAAGAAGCAACGATAAACCTAGAATGCTTCTTGTACAAGACAATAACAGCGGCGGATCACACAATCATAATCGGGAGAGTAGTAGCAGCGCATCACAAACCAGGACAAAAACTCTTATTCACGCTAGGCAGAAAAGACAAGGAAAGATATTTCAAAGAACTATGAAACCTACATCTCTTTTAGTTTCTTAATCCTATCATCAATAGGTGGGTGAGTTGAGAACAACGAAGCGAACATAACACCCTTTTGGTTCTTCCTAAAAGGAGTGTTAATAAAAAGGTGTGCCGTCGCTTTATTAGCCTTGTCAACCAACGGGTCAGGGTCGCCTTTTATTTTGTTAAGAGCAGATGCCAAGCCAGGAGGGTACCTAGTCAAGATAGCGCCTGAAGCGTCTGCCATGTATTCTCGTTTGCGACTAATCGCCAATTTTATCATCTGACCAATAATAGGCGCCAAGATAGCTAGTAATAAGCCAACAACTATTAGTATCGCAGTAGCGCCGCCGCCTTTACCGCTATTTCTGCTTCTGCCGTGTCCTCCCCAAAGAAAAGTACGGAGCAAGAAATCACTCAGTAAAGTGATGATTCCTACAAGGAGAGCTGTTAGCATCATGAATCTTATATCAAAGTTTTTTATGTGGCTCATCTCATGCGCAATAACACCTTCGAGTTCTTGGCGGTTCAACTTATTCATCAATCCAGTAGTTACTGTAATACTTGCGTGTTCTGGGCTTCTGCCAGTGGCAAAAGCGTTAAGTGCTGTGTCATCGATTACGTAAGCTTTTGGTGTGGGAAGACCCGCGGCAACTGCTAAACCTTCTATGGTGTGAAATAAGTGGGGGTATTCTTTTTTGGTAACTGGCCTAGCCCCGCTCATCTTAAGTATCATCTTATCACCGCTAAACCAACTAACAAGGAAATAAACAGTTGAGACAACAACGGCTAATCCTATCCCAAAATAGTTACTGCCATAAACTGCTCCGAAGACTAATCCTAATAAGATTATTATGCCAAAGAATAGTGTTATGAGAAACACGCTTTTTATCTTGTTGGCGCGTACCTCATCGAACATGTTCCTCAAAAAAACATCACCTCTAGAACTCTACTTTGACGTTTTTCTTCTCAGCTTCTGTTGCTTCGAAAGCTTCTTCGTCTGAGAATCCGAGTTGTTTTGCTATCATGTTGTTTGGAAACGTTTGTATCTTGGTGTTGAAGACCATGACCATGTCGTTGTAGTGCTGCCTGGAATAACTTATCTTGTTCTCGGTGCCGGTTAGTTCTTCTTGTAATTGCAGGAAGTTCTGATTAGCTTTCAAATCCGGATAATTCTCGCTGACAGCGAATAATGATTTCAGAGCTTCTGAGATTTGGTTGTTGCTCTTAGCCATCTTAGAAGGAGTATCAGCTTTCATCAACTCACTACGAGCTTTGGTGATATCTGTTAACAAGGTTTTTTCGTGCTTAGCATAGCCCTTAACTGTGCTTACGAGGTTTGGTATTAGGTCATTTCGTCTTTTTAGTTGGACATCGATTTGCGCCCAGCTATTCTTAACCTGCATCCTAAGTCTTATTAGGCTGTTGTATAAGAAGATAACAAACAAGACTACTACGCCTACTGATATTAATATAATTGCTCCTGTGCTTAATGCCATAGTATATTCACCCCAAAATAAATAATTCTACTTTTTTTTTAGAATAAGAGATTCTTATTTAAAAGCTTTGCTTTTTATCGGTAGAGTTCTCTTGAAGGATTAAACGCTTTTAATTCTTTAGAAATACTTGGTTTTTGAATTTTTTTTTCTTTTTTAATAAATCTTATTAACTCAGTTATGGGGTCGAATATTTTGTTTTCATCAATCCATGTGTAATAATCTCTTTTAGCGTTTTTTAATCCGATATCGTTTTTGAAGTGCAAAATATTGGTTTCTGAGTCAATAGTTGCTCCGTCTAATTTGATAACTAAATATTTTCCTATTCTTAATCTTTCACCAACTGCATCAAAATAGGTAATCATAGGGTGTTTCTTGAAAAGCCTGGGATTATGAAGGTCTTCTTCGACTTCTACTACGTTATCATAGTAGATGTTAAGACAACCAAAATCGTAACCTATTAGGCCGTTTTCGCCAAGAGGTTTTTCTTTTAACAAAGAGATTAGTTTTTTGAAGTCTTCTTTTCTTATTCTTTCATCGGCGTCTAGTACTAAGACATTACTTGTCTCGACGTGTTCTAGTGCTTGGTTTCTTGCCATTCCAAAATCATTATACCAGCTTCCTTCAACAACTTCTAAGTTACTGTGTTTTCTTCTTAAGTCTTCTAATTCTTCAAAAGTCCCGTCAGTTGAGCCTGTGTCTAGGATTATTGCTCTTTCAACAAAGGGCGCTGTTGTTTCTATGAAGTCGCGGATTCCTCCTGCTGGGTTCATTAATTCGTCTTTTACTATGGCGCAAAGACTCGTGTCTGGCAATACGATTTCTTTCATTATGAAAACTAGAAAACAAAAAACAATATAAAAATGTTACTACTAATTGATAACTATTTTTTGGTCATTGTTTTGATTAAGTCAATCATACGATTACTGTATCCCCATTCATTATCGTACCAACTAACTACTTTTACGAAGTTTCCGTCGATGACTTTGGTAAGCTTACTATCAAAGATGCTGCTGTGGCTGTTCCCGATGATATCTGCGCTTACG
This sequence comes from Candidatus Woesearchaeota archaeon, assembly GCA_018221135.1. Taxonomy (GTDB): domain Archaea; phylum Nanobdellota; class Nanobdellia; order Woesearchaeales; family BM511; genus JAAOYB01. The sequence continues at coordinate 19,199 of JAAOYB010000014.1, read as the reverse complement.
ATTTCGTCCTCGACGTATTCGAGCACGCTTTGCAAATGATTAGTAGCAACGTCTTTAAACAACTCATTGACTTTCTCAGCTGTTACGATCTCTTTTAGTTCGCACACAAAGTCGGTGATGCTGCCATCAGGGACTGGGACTCTCATAGCCATGCCGTCAAGTTTGCCGTTAAGTTCTGGGATGACTCTTCCAACAGCTTTAGCCGCCCCTGTACTTGTGGGGATGATACTAACCGCCGCGCTTCTGGCACGTCGAAGATCTTTGTGAGGCGCGTCAACAAGTTTTTGGTCGCCGGTGTAGCCGTGAACAGTTGTCATTAATCCTCGAACCACTCCGAAGTTATCATTTAAGACTTTTACTAGTGGCGCTAAGCAGTTCGTTGTGCAACTAGCATTACTAATAATCAAATCAGAATCTTGTATGTCGTGTTCGTTAACTCCTTTAACTATGGTTTTTATTTCTTTTTCTTTAGCAGGAGCTGATAACAAGACTTTTTTGGCTCCGGCTTCTATGTGCTTGGATGCTAATTCTTTTGTTAAGAAAAAACCTGTTGATTCAACAACGACGTCGATTCCTAGTTCTTTCCAAGGAAGTTCAGCTGGGTCTTTTTTAGCGAAGACCTTGATCTCTTTTCCATTAACGATTAGTGCGTCGTCACTATACTCTACTTCTCCTCTGAACTTACCATGAACACTATCATATTTTAATAGGTGCGCTAATGTTTTTGTGTCTGTTAAGTCGTTTAGAGCGACGAAGTTAATGTTTTTGTCTCCGTGTCCTGCTTTGAAAACCATGCGGCCGATTCGGCCAAAACCATTTATCGCAACGTTAATTATCAAAAAATATCACCTCAATGAATAAATTAAGCTTTTTCGTGTTCTTATAATTTATATACTTAATGGAAAAAAAAATCGTTAAGTTTATAACCGTAAAACTAGCAGTTATTAATTTTATGAAGCGATTATTATTAGTAACTATTCTTATCACATCAATATTTCTTATTTCTTGTACTACTCCCAAACTAAACTTAGTCTACGATACTAACCAAACACAAAATGATAACGCCGCGTTTGAATCAATTATTAATGAATCAACAAAAAAAGACTTAACACCCCCCTCGGAGTTCTTGGATATTTGCGAGTTCAACCAAGACTTAACTATTTACAGGATGGATGGAGACGAACAAATCTGCTTTAAAGAAGACACACTAATACTATTATTAGTAAACAACGGCTTCGACCCAATAAAAGAAATAAAGATCATGCTTGATGACGAAATAATAATTTATGACAAAGAACTAGGCGTTGATAAGGCAAGAAAATACCAAGTCCCACTTGACTTCACACCAAAAGAAATCACTATTATTCCAAGAGGCGAACTCAACGGAACTATTTATGATTGCACCACGAACAAACTAAAAAGAACCACGAAATACATAGATATCTGCACGTACTGGTAAAAATGTTTTTTTGTGAGCATTTTAAAATAGTAAAAATAGAAAGCTTTATTAAAAACATGTTTTAAGATAAGCACATGGTGTTTGGCAGGAAAAAAAAATTAAGAAGACTTCTAAGCGAACTAAAAACAGACGCGGCAGTAGCGGAATTCGTATCAAAAAACATAGCATACCAATACGGTGAAGAAGTAGTACAAAGAGCTATTCAGGGTATGTTAAGCGAAGACAAAGTTATAAAAGCAGCTGATTTTGCTAATAGGCAGGGCGCTGATGAATTAGCAATAAACTTATACCTTAACGCAGGAAAACCAGTAGAGGCTTCTGAGATAGCACAACACATAGGAGAACCTGTTAGGGCTGTTAAGATATTAGAAGACGCAAACAAACTAGGCCCTGCAGGAGACGTGGCTTTTAAGCATGGCCATCACATAAAAGGCTTAGAATTATATCTTAGAGCAAAAGAAGACCACAGAGCTATCTCCAGATTAAAAAGAGAAGGTTTACTAGAAAATGAAATATTTGAAGATATGATATATGATTGCATAGAAGAAAGAAGCCAAGAAAAAGACATAATAGGCGCTGCGAAACTCGCTAGAGAAGCAGGAATACACGACATAGCAAACCATTTCTACACTGTTCAAGTAAATCAATTAGTTGAAGAAAAAGAGCTAAAAGCAGCTATTAAATTAGCAGATGAACAAGGATTAGAAGAAAAAGTTAGCGAAGTAAGCAAGCTTTTCTTACAAAGACAAAAAAACGAGATTAAACATAACATCGCAACCGGCGATTTAAGCTTCGCAGGAGCTCTTGCTTACGGCGTAGGCCTTATTGATTGGGCGGTTCACCTATACAGAGAAGATGGAAACATAGAAAACGCGCTTAAAATAGTAGATGAACACGAAATGCACGATGTAAAACTCGAAATATTATTAGAAGAAAACGAGATTCTTGAAGCGGCGAGGCACGCAAAAAAGATTGGCGAAAAAGAAATAGCTAACGAGTTATATGATGAAATAATAAAAAGCGAGCCAGATTATCATAAACTTTTACAAATAACATTTGAAGCAGGAGAGAAAGGATTAACAAACCAATTAGTTGATACGCTTATAAGAAAACCTGAAGAATTATCAGATGAAAGATTAAGAGATCTCGCAAATAAAGCTGAGGCTTTAGGAAGAAATAATGATTACTTAAGATTAACTCTAAGAAGAAGCCATCAAAATAATAATGGAAGAAATGAAAAATTCATAGATTGGCTAGCTACAAACCTAGCCCGAGACACCAAGCGTCCATTAATAGCTATTAAGATGTTTGACTTAGCCGGCGAATACTTCCATGCAGGAGACATAGCTCAAAAAAGTGATATGCCTAACACAGCTATGAGGATGTTTGAGAAAGGAAATTATTTCATATTCGCAAAAAGAGTTGCTGAAGAACACGGATTAAGTAGTAAGGCAAGAGAATACAATTTCTTATCTAAAGAACACGCCCGACTAAGTACAAGAAGATTTGGTTGTTAGACAATACTTTTTTATAGTATTTATTTCTTATGACGTATTCGATGGAAGAATTACTTTTAGGTGGTCAGGCAGTTATTGAAGGCGTGATGATGAAAAGTAGCAAGTACTACGCCGTAGCCACCAGAGACAAAAACGGCAAGATAATAATAGACACAAAAGAGTTCAAGAGTCTTCGAGACAAACTAAGAATCTTCAACCTACCAATTCTTAGAGGAGTGATAAGTTTGTTTGAGATGATGATACTTGGCATCAGGACACTGACGTACAGCGCGAACCTAGCAGCAGAAGACATGGACGAAAACCTATCAACATGGGAGATATTTATAACGATAACACTAAGCTTACTCTTCGCAGTAGCGCTCTTCGTAGTCCTACCACTTTTTTTATCAGGGCTCTTCGCAGATAAGAACTCAGTGTTATTCAACGTAGTAGACGGAGTGCTAAGACTACTATTATTCATAGGTTACGTAGTATTGATAAGTTTCTTAGAAGACGTAAAAACACTTTTTGAGTACCACGGAGCAGAGCACAAAGCAGTACACGCATACGAAAAAAAACAGAAACTAAGCGTCCAAAACGCGAAGAAGCACAGCCGCTTACACCCGAGGTGCGGGACGAGCTTCGTGCTAATAGTCTTAATCATAAGCATAATAGTCTTCTCGATATTCAACCCGGAAGGATTCTTGTACAAGTTCTTAATAAGAATCCTACTAATACCTTTAATTGCGGGGTTATCATACGAATTACTAAAATTAAGTGCTAAGAACCAAAAAAAAGCGTTGTTTAGAACAATCGTCTACCCAGGGCTACTAATACAAAAACTAACAACAAGAGAACCCACAGACAAACAATTAGAAGTAGCTATAAGAAGCCTTAGAAAAATCTTGGTCTTAGAAGGAAAAAAAGTTTAATTCATCCTTTTTTCTAATTCTTGAGCTAATAATAATTTGAAGCGCATCTTGGTAACTAAGCCTTCTACTTTCCACTCATGAACTCTTTTCTGAACAGAGTCATGCTCTCGAATCTTGGTGGTGTTCTTAAACTTAGAAATAACGTCTTCCATTTTAATAACCGTTTTTGATAACTTATCATTCATGATACCGACTTGATTGGTTAACTCATCGATTTGGATCTCAAAACCCCTGATATTATCAGCCCAATCAAAATCTCTATCCCTGATAGTCTTATCTATTTTTTTTAGGTTTTCATCTATTAAGTTGCTTCTTCTCTCAACACTACTTAAGGTATCGAAGACTTCTCTTGTGTCGTTTACCAAATTTTTTTTCTCAACCATAAATAAAGAGCACTATACCAAAAAGCTTATATAAACTTATTGAAAAAATAATAGCACACATTATTTTTAAGAAAAAAGCAATTAAAAAAAGAGGGTGTAATAAGTATTTGTAATCATTATGGAATTACAATAAAACTTTATAAAATACTAAACATATTTTAAATCAAAACTTTAAAGTAACTAAAACAAGCATTATTTAATAAGAGGGGATGAAAAGACCTAGTATGAGAGGGGTGGACGAAAAACATGAGTGATAAGAATCCTGGTTCTATTTTGATAAAAGACGCCGCGCATCCTTTCTGGCTTGGAGAAGATAAGAAGATAACTAACTTAAAAGAATTAAAAAAAGCTTTAGAAGAAGTCCCTGACGAGACGTACGAGCACTACGTTGACGAGAAAAAAAATGATTTTGCTGAGTGGATAAAACACAGCTTAGACGACCACAAACTAGCTAAGAGTATTTCTACTATTAAGAAAAGAGAGGAATTAATAAGTTATTTAGAAGGCTTAGGAAAACAAGAAGAAGACAAAAAAGAAGAAGAGGCTAAGCCAAAAGAAGATGATTTCTTAGAAGAAGAACTCCCTCCTCCCCCTGAAGAAGAACTCGCTACGAGTGAAGAAAGCAGCGAAGATGACTTATTCTCAAGACTTGACGAAGAAAAAAAGAAGTTAGAAAAACTAATACCTGAAGAGATAAGCCAAGACGAAGAAATAAGCGATAAGAAAGAAGATTTTTCTGAGTCAAAAGAAGAACACGATGATGAGAACATCCCAATCCTTGAATCTCACGAGAAGAAACCAAGCGATGAGGAATCCTTAAAAGAACCTCCTGTTGAGGACATGTTAAGTGATGATTTCTTAAAGAAAAACGAAGAAGACGACAAAGAAGCTAAGACTGAACCCGAACCTGACTCGGTATTCGTAGAAAAAAATGTTGGCAAAGAAAAAAAGAAAGGTTTCTTCAAGAAGATGTTCAAAAAGAAAAAAGAACCCGAACAAATCTTAGAACCCTTAAAAGACTCCGCCAAGCCTGAAGAACGATTAGGAGATGAGTCAAAGAATGTTTTTGAAGAACCAAAAGAAAAAGAAATGGACTTAGAAGCGCCTATGCCTATAAGTGATGAGCCTTTAGATGCAGAAGTAAGGGATTTAAACATTCCAAAACCAGAAGATTTCGGTTTATCAGAAGAAGAACCTAAAGTAGGCGAAGAAGAACCTAAAAGTGAAGAAGAATCTGAACCAGCAGAGATCATAGAAGAACCAACCAGCTTGGATGAAGAGCCAAAACCAGAAGAAGAGCAAGGACCTAAACAAGTAGGGTTAGAAGAACAACCCGAAGATGATGATCAATACAAAAAAGATGAAGAAAGCGAAGAAAAAGAAGAACTCTTAAGTGAAGAAAGCGAGTTTGACAAAGCCGAAGAAGTAAATGGTATAGAAGACCAGATAAAAACCCCTCTTGGCGTAGAAGAAGAATTAAAAGAACCCCTTCCTATGGAGGAAACTGTTGACGAGGTAGAAGAAGAAATCGAAGGCACAATAACCGATCCTGCTAAAGAAATAGATGAAGAAGAAGGCCAAGCCGACAAATTATTTGGAGAAGACACAGAAGAAGAACCAGTTGATGAATCAACAGAGCAAGAAGATGCTGAACCAATAGAAGAAGTAATCGAAGAAGATGATTCTGAAGAAGATGATTCTGACATCGAAGAAAAATTAGCTAAGAAAGAAAAAGAAATAAGCAAGATAAAAGAAAGTCACAAAGTTGACAAAGAAGACTTATACAAAAAAATCGATAAGATCGGCGGAGATTTATCAGAGATAAAAAAACAAAAAGACACTGATAAGGAGTCATTAACTAATCTAAAAGAAGAATTAAAAGAAAAAGACGCTGAGTTATTCAAGCTTAAACAAGAATATGATGATAAGAAAAAAGAATTAAAACACTTCGACCATGAATTAAAAAACCAAAAAGAAGGCCTCAAAATAAAAGAAGACTTGCACGGAAGAAACTCAGAAGCACAAGCGAATATGAAGCGCAAGTTCGATTTGGAAATCAGAGAGAAAGAACGTTACATTAAAGATTTACAAAAAGAGTTCGAGCACAAAAACAGAGACGCGGAGAAAAAGCTTCACGAACTAAAAAACTTAGAAGCTGAGTTGGAGAGGCAAAAAAAGGAATTTGACCAAAAAGAATCCAAAGTAGAGAAGAAAGAGCATGAACTAAAAGATAAAGAAGTAAGCTTGGAGTCCAAAGAGAAAAAAACTAATGAGTTATTAGATGAGATTAAGAAAAGAGAAAAAGAAGTAGCGAACCAAGAAAAAGAAGTAGCGAACCAAGAAAAAGAAGTAGAGAAATCAAGAACGGGTCTTGAGAAGCTCAAAAGCGATATAGATAAAAAAGAACAAGACTTAATTCTTAAAGAAAAAGAAGTTAATATCACAGATAACGCGCTCGACTCAGCTATGAAGGAGTTTGAGAGTGACAAAAAAGATTTAGAAGACGAAGAATTCCATAAGTACTTACATGAGAAGCTTCGAGAAATCGCGAGTCACGATGACGTTATGCACAAAGCAAAACAAGCAGGTCTTAGAGAAGATGACAGCGACGCAGACTTATTGTTAAGAATGGTTGATGAATGCAAAAAAGCGATAGCTACAGGGGATGCTAAGAGCGCTAAAAAGATTTATAATGGGCTTAGACTCAAATATTATGATAGCGAAATCGATGAAGAAGACAAAGAAAACATTCATAACTTGGTAAGGGAGCTCTACGACGAGATAAATCTTAAATTACTAAACCAAAAATAAAAGTTTTCTTTTCCTAGTAGTAAAAAAAACAATAGTTTTTTATATTAATACGAACTAAAAGTTTCTATGCACAAAAAATTATTTTTGTACGCTGTGACATTACTAATCTTATCTTCTTTTATAGTACTTGGTGAAAACTTAGAAACCTATGAATACATAAAAGTAGACGATAAAATCCTTGTAAGACAAGGATTATTCTTTGATGAACCAACTAGTTTCTTTTTTAACTTCTCAATGCCAAGCGACGCGAAAAGCGTCTCGTTAAGCGTTGATGGCGTCTATGTTGATTTAAACAATACTGAGTACTACCAAGTACGAGAATCATCCCATATATTATTAGAGTACTCAACAAGTCTTTACAGTGATGATTCATCCGTATTTTTTAGTATTCTCTCTCTATATAAGAGTGATACGCTCAGCATAAGAGTAATACTTGATGAAGAAGATAACCTAAGATACAAAGCAATCCCTGGAGAAATAATTACTAGTGTTTACCCAGCTTACTACATGGTTTTAAGTGATGGTAAAAGCATAATAATAACATGGATAAAAGAAAACGTAAAGGAAGGTGAGGAGTTCTCAGCTTACATATTACTAGAAGAAAAAAAAGAAGGCATAAACAACGCTTTTCTAATACTGCTAGCATTATTACTATTATTAGTTATTACCCGAGCTTATTATAGTTACAAAAACCAAAGAATCGAGTCGCAAAAAAAGGTTTCGTCTAAGAAAAGCCCAGCTAAGAAAAAGAAGTTAGAAATCCTTGATTACTTAAAAGAAGACGAAAAACAAGTCGTTAACATCTTAAAAAAGAAGAAAGGTAGCGCTGAGCAAGGAACCATAAGAACTGTTGGCGGGTTCTCGAAAAGCACTCTTTCAAGAATACTAAAAGAGTTAGAAAACAGAAACATAATAGTAAAAGAAAAGAAGGGCAAAAAAAACATTGTACGCCTCAGAACAAAATAAACGCTTATGGAACTGTTTGGAACAATAAAAACACCTTATTCTTGCTTATTAGCTTATAAAAACGCTTTGTTTCATGGGTAAATATTAAGTATTCCCTACACATCCCTACCTGTTAAAGATTAATATTTAATCACCTATTTTGGAGGTATATACAAGATGAACATAAAAAAATACGCACTAGTTTTTTTGCTAGTCTTAAGCGTTTTCTCGCTTGGAGTATTAGCAGACAATCATAGTGTGAACGAAACAGTCGAAGTTAACGACACAGTAGAAATAAATGACACTGTTGAGATTAACGATACTGATACTAATACTACGATTCCAGTAATAACGAGTTTAGTAGTGTTTGATGATGGGGAAAGCGAAGTTGGTGAAGACGTAGAGTTCTTTGCGAACTACACAGCAAACAACACATTAGTAATTAGTGCTGATTGTTTGATTAATTTTGATAATGATAGTTTTGTAATGGATGAGAACGTTGATGTTTACAAGTACGAAAAAGTTTTCGTTGAAGCAGGAACTTTTGATTACAGCGTAACTTGTTCAAAAGAAAACTATTCAGACGCGAACGCTAATGGCACAGTAACCATCATAGTAGAAGATGACGGTGGCATCAGTCCGGACAGACCATTTCTTTGGGGCTTGGACAGAGCGATTGAAAGAATTGACTTATTGTTAACTTTTAATAAGAGCGCAAAAGCCCAGAAAGGCTTGGCTCACGCTAGAGAAAGACTTCTTGAAGTTCAAAGCATGATAGCACAAAAGAAGTTTGAGCACGCAGAAAAAGCAGAGAAAGCTCACGGTCGTGCTCTTGGCAGACTCAAAAAAGTAGTTCTTGACTTAGATGATAACGACGAGGACGATTTAGAAACCCAAGTAGAAATCGAAGAAGAACTAAACGACCAAACAACAAAGATTCAGAAACTTAAACAAAAACTTGCTCTTGAGATCAAAATCAAAGGAGAACTCTCAGACGAACAAGAAGATAGACTTGACGACTTACTAGCTAGTTTTGAGAATAGCACTGACAATGTTCGTATAGAAGTCAAAGCTAAAAAGGACGAGATCAAGATAAAAATCAAGGCTAAGCAAGGTAAAAGCGAAGTCGAAGTTCAAAAAATCGAGAAACAAATCAGAGACAAAGTCAAAGAGAAAATAAAAGTTAGAGGAAAGTCAGGAAAATCAGAGTTCGAAATTGAGTTCGAAGAAGAAACAGAAGATGACGACGATGACTCTGATGACGAGTTAGAAGTCGAAGTCGAAATCGAAGACGGGATGGCTAAGGTAAAAATCGAAGTCGACGACGTTGAACAAGAATACGTCATGGAAACTGTTGATGAAGAAGTCATTCTATCTGACATCGCTTCTCGCTTGAATATGAGCGTTGATGAAATCAGAGACTTAGTCAAATTTGAATACGAAGACGACGACTCAGATGATGACGATGACAGCGATGATGATTAGTTATCAATAAAACCCTTTTTTCTTTTTTTTTCTTTTTTCTTTTTAAATATATTTCAATAAGTTTAAATACTGGGTTGCTATCACTTTTTTTTATCAAATAAAAATCTGTATTAGGGTGGGGTGTTTATTGAAAATGATGGAATCAGGATACAAAGTATATGACGCGATGACTACTAATCCTATAAGCACAAAGAAAGAAGTCACGATACAAGAAGCAGCGAATGTCATGAAAGAAAACAAGGTAAGCAGCCTCGTAGTAAAAGACAATAATAAATTATTAGGAATAATAACAGAGCGAGACATAACCAGAAAAAACGTCGCGCTAAACCTTGACCCTTCAAAAACCTTAGTAGGAGACGTGATGACTAAAAACGCTTACACAATAGACCCCAAAACCGACATCGTAAACGCCATCAAGAAAATGGGAGACCTTAACAAAAGACACCTCCCCGTAGTAGAAGAAAACGGAGAATTAGTAGGGATGCTCACAATGAAAGACGTTCTAAGAGTCCAACCGCAACTCTTCGGCCTTATATATGAAGGTATGAGGATTCGAGAAGAAGCCAGAAAACCAATCTGGCAAACCTCCAAGGAAGAAGGCATCTGCGAGGCTTGCGGGAACTTCTCATACGACCTAGAAGAACTAGGAGCAGCGCTTCTGTGCACGCAATGCAAATAAAAATCTTTTCTTTTTTTTGGTTTTTGTAGAAAAATATTTAAACCTACCAACCTCATAAAAAAGGTATTATGGGAAGAGCAACTACTTTTAAAGGCCCAAAAGGTGGGAACTTACAAACCGTGCTAACCTATAAAGGCTTTTTTGACATAGCAGAAGTCATGAGGTTCGTTCGAAGCTGGGGAGAAGACAGAGATTTTAAGTTCTACGAAACAGTTTACAAAAACAAACCAGACATGCAGGGTCGAGAAGTAGAAGTAAAGTCTTTCATGGAAAAAAAAATTAATAATTATGTTAAGTGGACTCTAAACACCTTTTATCACACATGGGATATTCATAAAAAAGAAGTCGTAGAAAAAGGCAAAAGAAAAAAGAAAGAGTTTGGAAGAATGAAAATCACATTTTTCGCTGCTATAGAATACGACTGGGATAATAACTGGGATAAAAGCCCTGTTTTTGCTAAATTACACGACTTTTTCTTAAATAAAGTTGTTAATTGGGAGAAAGACATGGTCTGGGAAGACGCGTTGTATTACGAGTTATACAAATTAAAAGAAGCAGTAGCGGAGTACTTAGACTTATACTACTCAGGATGAATTAAATGGCGGAGAAAGCAACACTTGTTGAAGGCGACAAAATCGCGTACGAAGGACTCTTCGAACTAAAAGAATTAATGTCACTAATCAATTCTTACATAAAACAAGTCGGTTACGACAAGAAAGTCGTTAAGAACGAACAACAAGTATTTGATAACTTCAAACAGCTCAGCATAGAGCTTAAGCCATTGAAGAAAATAACTGATTATATCAAGTTCGAGATGAAAATAAAAATTGAGGGCAGAGAAATCGAAGACGTAGAATTAAGAATTGATGATAGGCTTCGCCACATGCAAAAAGGACGCCTCTCAATAGTTTTCTTTGCCACGATGCACACAGATTACGAGGGTACGTGGGAGCAGAAACCAGAGTATTTCTTTGTTAGAACACTCTTTAACAAGTTCGTGTACCGCGCAAAGATGACTCAATGGGAATCACAATTAAAAGAACAAGTAGCGCACCTAAAAGCAGAAATCAGCTCGTTTCTAAACATCCAAAGATTCCACGAGAAACACACACAACAAAACACGATAAAATAATAGTTTTACGCTTTGATACCACAATCATCATTTACTACACGTCCATAACGACGAAGCTTATCTATTACTTGTTCAAGCGCTTTCACAGGCCCAACGTATTCTTCTTTTGGATAACCCATCCTTTCTAATTTCTTAGCAATCACTGAGAGAATATTAGCAAGCTCACTTATTCCATGTAATATAGTATTATCCAGTATCATGTAAGCATCATAATCTTTTTTGTATTTCTTACTTAATTCTTTTTTTTCTTTCTTACTTATACCGAACTCTTTTAGGTCAATACGTATTTTATTACAAGAATCTAATCGGTTTTTCCTGACATCTTCTAAATGCTTATTGATTCTTATTAATTCTCCCATAGAAGCATTAATTTTTTTTACGATTTCCTCAAAATCTCTTTTACTCTTAATTTCATGGGAGGGGCGTTCAAGCTTTCTTTTCTGCTTTACAAGTTTTTTAAATACGCTGAATATACTAAAATTCCTAATCCAAAAAGCCATAACAAAAAAATGCTACTACCACATATTTAAAATTATCTAATAAAAAGAGCAAGGTTTATAAACTACTCAAAATTTCTAGTGTTTTATTCGACCAGTGATTTATGAAGACGAATCGTCTGAGAGAGGTCATACGGATTATTTCTCAGATTTAGAAACTCACTGTAATGCTCAAAAAAAACATCCTTAGAGGAGGAACCAAATGGAAGACGTAAAAGAAAAAGTATACCAAGCAATCGAGATAGCAAAATCAACCGGTAAAATCAAGAAAGGAACTAACGAAGTAACAAAAGTAGTAGATAAAGGCACAGCTAAACTAGTAGCAGTAGCAAACGATGTCAGCCCAAAAGAACTAGTAATGCACATACCAATAATCTGCAAAGAAAAAGAAGTCATGTGCTTTGAAGTAGGATCAAAAGACGAACTAGGAGCAGCGGCGGGGCTACCAGTAGGAAGCGCGGCTATAGCGATAACAAAAGAAGGAGACGCAAAAGACATCCTAAAAGAACTAAGCAAAGAATCAAAATAATAATCCCTTAACAAAATGGCTAAAGAAAACCCAAAAGAAGCTGAAAAAGAAGCTAAGAAAGAAGTTCAAGAAGAAGCCTCCAAAGAACAAAAAACCAAGAAGAAAGGCGGCGAAGAAATCAAGAAAGGCGGCGTGAACTTCACATACGCTTTCCCTGCAAAAGTAGAAGAAATAATCGGGAGAACCGGGACAAGAGGAGAAGCAATCCAAGTAAGATGCAAAGTCCTAGATGGACGAGACTCTAACAAGATACTTAGAAGAAACGTTAAAGGACCAGTGCAACTAGGAGACATCCTAATGCTTAGAGAAACAGAAATCGAAGCAAGACCCCTAACAAAGACAGGAAGAGGAAACGCATAAAAAAAATATTTACAGGTGAAAAAATAATGGTTAACTGCAATTTTTGCGACAAAGAAATCGAGCCAGGATGTGGCAAGTTATTCATCAAAAAAGATGGGAGAACCCACAATTTTTGCGCTTCGAAATGCGAGAAGAACATGTTGTTACTAAAAAGAAAACCAAGAACAACTAAGTGGACTGGCGAATACGAAAAAGAAAAAGCAATACAGAAAAGCGTTGATTCAACAAGCGCACAGAAAAAAAAGAAAACAACAAAGGCTAAGAAAAAATGATAGTTACAAAAATTCAAAGAATTCGGAACACCAAAAAAATCATGGGAGGTGATTTTTTTGATTGAAAGAACACTAATACTACTAAAACCTGACGCTTTGCAAAGAAGCATAACAGGAAAAATAATTAGTCGATTAGAAGACGCAGGCCTAAAAATAGTAGGTATGAAAATGGTCTGGGTAGACAAAGAATTCTCAAGAGAACACTACGCAGAACACGTAGAGAAACCATTCTATAAAGGCCTAGAAGCCCTAATCACTATGGGCCCAGTAATCGCTATGGCTATAGAAGGCGTAGAAGCAATCGAGACCGTACGAAAAATGGTAGGCGCAACAGAGCCAAAAAGTAGTCTTCCAGGAACTATACGAGGAGACTATGCACACGTAAGTTACGGCCACGCTGATAAGCACGGAATCGGAATCAAGAACTTAATACACGCAAGCGCGAACACCGAAGACGCAAAAAAAGAAGTAAGTTTGTGGTTCGAAGATAAAGAGATGCACTCGTACGACACGGTGCACGACGCGCACACAACAAAATAAATAATTAAGATAAACATACATAGGTGAAGATATAATGGCAGAGAAAATGGTCGATAAGGTAATACGGATCTCAAGGAATCCTGATTTTATAAGAAACATAGCTATATGCGCTCATATTGATCACGGAAAAACAACTTTTAGTGATAACCTCCTAGCAGGAGCTGGGATGATGAGCGATGAATTAGCAGGAAAAGCGTGCGTGATGGACTTTCACGAAGACGAACAAGAAAGAGGAATCACCATAGACAGCGCGAGTGTCTCAATGGTTCACGAAAGAAAAGAAAAAGAATACTTAATCAACTTAATAGACACCCCTGGACACGTAGATTTCGGAGGAGACGTCACAAGAGCTATGAGAGCGGTGGACGGAGCAATAACACTAGTGTGTGCTAGTGAAGGTATCATGCCACAAACCGAGACGGTACTGCGACAAGCACTAAAAGAAAGAGTGAAACCAGTACTATTCATCAACAAAGTAGACCGCTTAATCAAGGAGTTACAATTAACACCTGAAGCTATGCAGCAAAGATTCATGGACATAATAGCTAATGTTAACAAGTTCATAAGAGCGAACGCACCAAAAGATTACAAAGAATCATTAGATGTCAACGTCCAAGATGGAAGCGTATCTTTTGGAAGCGCGTTTCACAACTGGGGATTAAGCGTTCCTTACATGAAAGAGAACAACATAAGTTTCAAAGACATAATCGAAGCTTACAACTCAGGAGACGACGAGGACTGGAAAGCCCTCGCTAAGAAAGCACCTCTGCACGAAGTAGTTTTGGATATGGTAATAAGACATCACCCTAACCCTACAAAAGCAGCACCGGCTAGGATAAAGAAGTTATGGCACGGCGACTACGAGTCAAAAGAAGGAAAATCATTATTAGAAAACGATTCTAACGGGCCACTAGTACTGTGCGTGACAAAAATAGTTGTGGATCCCCAAGCAGGAGAAATCGCAACAGCACGGATTTTTAGCGGGACTATAAAAAAAGGAGAAACAATCTATGCTTCTTTTAGCCCCGGGCAGACTCAGAGGATACAACAAGTGTTCATCATGAACGGAGCAAAGCGAGAAATCGTAAATGAAATCCCTTCAGGAAACATCATTGGATTAGCAGGCCTAAAAACGATGCCAGGCGAGACTATTTCTTCAATTGAGATGGAGTCATTCGAGAAGATAAGCCACATATTCGACCCCGTAATCACAAAAGCTATAGAAGCAAAGAAACCAAGTGACTTGCCAAAACTAATCGAGGTTCTTCGAAGAGTACAAAAAGAAGACCCAACAATCAAGATAGAAATCAACGAAGAAACAGGAGAGCACTTAATGAGTGGGATGGGAGAACTACACCTAGAAGTAATAGAGAACAGGATAAGAACAGAGAAAGGAGTAGACATCCAAACCAGCACACCCATAGTTGTTTATAGAGAGAGCATAACAAAGAAATCAATAGAAATAGAAGGAAAAAGCCCAAATAAGCACAACAAATTATTCTTCGTAGTAGAACCATTAGAAGACGACATATACAAAGCTATCAGAGAAGGAGAAATTCCTGAAGGCAGAGTCAAGAAAAAAGACTTAGAATACAGAAAAAAATACACGGAGAGAGGATGGGATACCAAAGTAGCTGATAACGTAAAAGACGTCTACAACGGAAGCGTGTTCATCGACGCGACAAGAGGTATCGTTCACATCGGAGAAATCATGGAATTAGTACTTGACATGTTCGAAGACGTCATGAGAAACGGGCCACTAGCAAGGGAGCCGTGCGACAAACTAAAAGTAACACTAAACGACGCTAAACTACACGAAGACGCTATTCACAGAGGACCAGCTCAGATGTACCCAGCGATAAGAAGTGGTGTGAGAGGAGCTATGAATACGGCAAGCCCAATAATCCTTGAGCCAATGCAGATACTAAGATTCGAAGCCCCAAACGAGTTCATGGGAGAAATAAGTAAACTAATCAGCAATAAAAGAGGGCAACTCTTAGATATGGAACAAGAAGGACCACTCGTGATAGTTAAAGGAAAAATGCCTGTTGCTGAGATGTTCGGATTATCAAGCGAGCTTAGAAGCGCTACTGGTGGTAGAGGGAGCTCAAGCTTAGTAGATCAGATGTACGAGAGGCTACCAGGCGAATTACAAGACAAAGTCCTAAGTCATATAAGACAAAGAAAAGGATTGAAAAACGAGTAATAATAGAAGAAAAGCTTATAAATAAGTGGGTTTTTCAAAACACAACATATTTACTAATAAAAACTAATATTTATAGGAGGAAAATAATAATGGCAGAAAAAATACACATAAACCTCGTGTTCATCGGACACGTCGACCACGGAAAAAGCACAACTGTAGGTAGACTGATGTATGACACAGGCGCAATTGACGAACAACAAATGAGAAAACTAAAAGACAAAGCTGCTCAGCTAGGAAAAGCAGGTTTCGAATTCGCATACGTAATGGATAACCTAAAAGAAGAACAAGAAAGAGGGGTAACCATCGACTTAAGCCACAAAAAATTCGAGACAGACAAATACTACTTCACTATAATCGACGCCCCTGGTCACAAGGACTTCGTAAAGAACATGATTACAGGAGCAAGCCAAGCAGACGCAGGAGTACTATGCGTAGCAGCTAACGACGGTGTTAACGCACAAACCAAGGAGCACGTCTTCTTAGCAAAAACATTAGGCGTAGGGCAGATAATCGTAGCAATTAACAAGATGGACTTGCAAAACTACGACGAGAAAAGATTCAACGAAGTAAAAGACGAAGTAAGCAAGTTACTAACAAGTGTTGGTTACAAACCTGACGAAGTCAAATTCGTACCTATGAGTAGCTTGAAAGGAGACAACGTCGCAAAGAAATCAGAGAACATGACGTGGTACAAAGGACCAATCCTCTTAGAAGCAATTGATGATTTAAAAGAACCTGAGAAACCAACAGAGCTACCACTAAGAATGCCTATCCAGGATGTTTATAACATCACAGGTATCGGCGTAGTACCAGTTGGGAGAATCGAGACAGGAGTCATGAAAGCAGGAGACAAAGTCGTAGCAGTACCAGGACGTGAAGGAAAACAAATCCCAGGCGAAGTAAAAACTATAGAGATGCATCACGAACAAATGAAGCAAGCAGGCCCAGGAGACAACGTCGGAATCAGTGTTAAAGGATTCGGTAAGAAAGACTTAGCTAGAGGAGACGTATTAGGTCACCCTAACAACGTACCAACAGTAGCTGAGGAGTTCACAGCTAAGATGGTAGTCTTAAACCACCCAAGCGTAATCACCGTTGGTTACACACCAGTGTTCCACATACACACATCACAAGTAGCTTGCCAAGTAATAGAGATAAAAGAGAAAACCGTTGGCACAACTAGTACGCCTAACCCTGACTTCATCAAGAATGGGGAGAGCGCAACAGTAGTACTAAAACCGGTTCAGCCTCTTGTAATCGAAAAGCAAGGAGAAATACCTCAGATGAGCAGGTTCGCTATCAGGGACAGCGGAACAACCGTCGCAGCTGGTATGTGTATTGATCTAAAACCAAAATCAATGTAGATTCATTGGTTAAATTTCTTTTTTTTATTCTTAATTCTTATTTTTTGTATAACAGAAACCTTTTTATTAAAAAACTGTTTTAAGCAATATTTATGGGGGGAGTACTAGTAGACTTAGGATACTGCAAGGTCATCAGAGAGAAACCTGTGACTAAAGACGTCCTCGACGCTGTTGAAGAAGCGTATAATAAGAACAAAGCCTTATTCTCAAAAGAACCTAAGAAGAAGTTCAAAATAATAATATGTGATAGCTTATCCGAGTTCAAAAAGCGTAGCGGTAAGCATTTTAAGCCTTGGGTCACCGCGAGAGTAGATAAAATGAGGATTTTGATTAAGAGCCAAGAACTCATTAAGAAAGCTAAGAAGCCATATGATAAGCTTAGATTCAAAGAAATCATGGTTCACGAGGTTAACCACGTGTTTTGGAATAGTTTTTTTGGCTTAAAAAACAAGCCTGCTTGGCTTCAAGAAGGACTGGCGAGCTACGTTAGTGGAAGTCCTAGGATTAATAATAAGGAACTTCGAGAAGCAATAAATAAGTACAAAGTCAGTTACAAAATCCTCGATTACAGGTACATGAACAAGAAAATTAAGGGGCACATGCCAAAGTACTACGTCTGGGAAGGCTTTACTAGGTACTTAGTAGAAAGACACGGCGCTAAGAAAATAGTTAGGTTCATGGACGAGTACTCAAAGCACCCTTACCAAGATGACTACAAAGCACTCTTTAGCAAGTACTTTAAGAAAAGCGATGGGCGAGTCTTCAGGGACTACCTAAACAGGTTGTTTAACAAAGAAGTACAAACTTATATGGGAAAATATTAGGACAAAACTTTTTTTCTTCGTAGAGAAATATTTATAAATAGGAGCAAAATCCTAGAGGGTTATGCAAAAAGCACGGATTAAACTTGCTAGCACAGAAATAGACAAAATTAATGAAACCATAGATTTCATTAAAGAAATTGCAGACAAGACAGGAGTAGATATGCGAGGACCAATCCCTTTGCCTACTAAGAAGCTAAAACTAACGACAAGGAAGAGTCCTTGTGGGGACGGAACAGCTACTTGGGAGCGGTACGAGATGAGGATCCACAAAAGATTAATCGACCTTGGAATCGATGACCGTGCGCTAAGAATGGTGATGAGAGTACCCATCCCAGAAGGCTTAAACATCGAAATCGAAATGATAGAAAACTAAAGTTTTCTAATCATTTACTCACCACCCATAGTATATTTGGACGAATTACTCCTTTCTTAAATGATTTTACTAGTTCTAACCCTACCAATTAATAAAAACAAAGAAAAAAAGTTTTCTTATCATGGCTTTATTCGTTGTAAGCACCCCTATAGGAAACCTACAAGACGTAACGCTAAGAGCCCTAGAAGTATTATCTGAAGCGGATTTAATAGCGGCAGAAGACACGAGGCGAACTATTAAGCTCTTAAAAGCGCATAGCATTGAGTATAAAGAGATGGTAAGTTTTAATGATCATAACATGGTTTTCAGGACTAAAAAGGTGCTGGTAAGCCTAAGACAAGGACTTAACGTCGCGTTAGTAAGCGATGCTGGAACTCCTGGGATAAGCGACCCGGGATACTACCTTATAAGAGCCGCTACAGACGCAAACATAAACATAGTTCCTGTCCCTGGCCCTAGCGCTTTCTTAACTGGTTTGATGGGCTCAGGACTCCCAATGGACAGATTCTTCTACTACGGATTCCTGCCTAAAGCTAAAGGCAAAAAAGTTGATGCATTAAAACTAAGCCTGAACAAAAGTTTCGGCTCAGTTGTGTACTATGAGAGTCCGCACCGCGTTCACAAAACACTTGATTTACTCGCAGAAGAATTACCTGAGGTTAACGTCGTAATCGCAAGGGAGTTGACTAAGAAGTTCGAGGAGTTCATACGAGGGAAGCCAAGAGAAATAGTTGAAAGTCTTGGTTCTAAGAAGCTTAAGGGTGAAATAACGCTTGTTTTGTCTAGTAAGAGATAGTTTTATAAAAAAAACCAGAACCCTTTTTGCTTAGGCCAGTGTCGCATAGTCTGGTAGTGCGCAAGATTGGAAATCTTGTCCCTTTGGGATCCCCGGTTCAAATCCGGGCACTGGCG